>JANOPA010000073.1:0-1490 GCA_031421635.1 Betaproteobacteria bacterium
CCGTATGGACTACCCTGTTGTCAAGAAGAATTTGATTTCTTGTTGGCTGCTTAGGTGCTATTCATAAAATTCCTGGTATCGATCTTCATGTTGGCTTGGCGTGTTGTCTGGTGATTTGATAATGGAGTGGACTGCGGTTCCGTATACGGCCTACTGGTGAGCTTTCATGCTCTGGCCCTGATGATGATGCGCCGGGGCTTGGACCTCATTCGTTAGTCGCTCTGACTTCGATCATTCAAATAACCAGGTTCTCCAAGCCTTGGTCGCAAACCTTTATCTCATCAACGTTGACTCCTGTCGCATTGCCGTGGAAGAAAGATATTCATTGATTGCTCGGTGAGTGTTGGTGTTCGTGCCCTGTCAGCTTAGGCTTCGGCCATGGTCACAATGTGATCAGGCCGGTAGGCTTGACCTCGCGCCAGCACTGCCCAGATGATCCTGGCGTTTTTGGCGGCCATCGCGATACAGGCCTTGTTAAAGCCCCGTCGTGCGATGAGTTGGGTGACCCACTGGTTGATTCTTCCTGGTCGATTGGCGGCGTTCATGAGGACCGTGCGTGCGCCGTGCACGAGCAGAGTTCTTAGGTATTGATCGCCTTGCTTGGTGATTCGACCTAGCATGGTCTTGCCGCCGGTTGAATACTGCTTTGGTACCAGGCCTAACCAGGCCGCGAATTGGCGCCCGTTTTTGAAGTCTGTGGCGTGACCGACGGTGGCGACCACGGCGCTGGCGGTGATCTCACCGACCCCGAGGATTTCGTGCACACGCTGCATGGCATCGCTCAAGCGAACTTGAGCGGATATCCTTCGGTCCAAGCTGAGAACGTCTTCATTGAAGGCGCGTAGCTTCGAATGCAGATCAACCAAGAGTTGGCGAGCCAGCTCAGGCACTTCGGGTTGATCGATGGCGAAGGCTACGCCATCCTGAAAGTTGTAGCGGCCCTTGGGCATCACGACACCGAACTCGGTGAGCAGGCCCCGCATTTCATTGATGAGGCTGGTGCGGGCATGAATCTGAGCGGCACGAATGCGGTGTAGACAAAGCACCGCTTGCTGCTCGACGCTCTTGATCGGCACAAAGCGCGTCTTGCGATGGAGCAGCGTCTCGCAAATGGCCTCAGCATCATTGGCATCGTTCTTTTGCTTCTGGCGAAACTTCACCACATACTTTGGGGCGATGATGCGAGCGTCGTGGCCCATGGCCCTCAGACGCCGGGCGGTATCGTGAGCGCCCGAGCAAGCTTCCATCCCAATCTTGCAAGGCTCCATGGTCGCCAGCAGCTCAAACATCGCTGCAGGCTTCAGAGACTTCTTAAGCACGCCCTTGCCTTGCTCGCTCTGGCCGTGTACGCTGACAATATTCTTTGCCAAATCGATCCCAATTGCGATAACCTTATCCATGACTACCTCTCCTGTGAAAGTTGAAAGACTGCGAACCTTCATCTTGACACCTACCGTGTTACTGCGGGTAGGGGTAGTCCATATCATTCG
>JANOPA010000074.1:0-107985 GCA_031421635.1 Betaproteobacteria bacterium
GAATGGCGCGACTGTAGGCATCGATGGTCTTGGGTTGCAAGCCCTTGAGCTTGAGGTGTTTGAGATGAGAAACATAGCGCTGATCAAACTCAGCACGAGTGTCGAGGGTCGTCATGTTGTGGTGCCTTCACGAATAGTGCAAAATCACCCCAACCGAATTGATGGGGTGAGCGTGCAGATTAGATCGTGTCAGCAACACACAGAAAATTTACTCCGCGTAGCGGCTTCGTCCAACTATACATTGGAGAGGACGGGTTGTAAGAGCGTCACAGCGCACGAGAAGGGCATGGAAGAGTATGCCCTTCTCGCGCTTAGCATAGCACCCGTGCCCGCCTCTCAATTGGGCCGTTAAATTTCATTGATGCTGCATCGAGGCATAGCCCCAAGGGAAACCGAGTTTGGCTTAAAATAGGCTAATTCTTAGGAGGCATCATGAGTACAGCCGTTTCAATCATCGCCGAACAAGCGAAAGCGCTTAGTCCGGCTGAGCGCGTTGCATTGGCTGAGGTCCTTCTAGAGTCGGTGCAAGTTTCGGGCGAGCCAGGTGTTGAAGCTGCGTGGGAAGCGGAAATTGGTCGACGCGTCAGCGAAGTTGAGAGTGGTTCCGCGATTTTAGTTCCCTCCGAGGAAGTGTATGCCAAGGCAAGAAACCTCTTCAAGTGAGGCCTCATCGGTACCACTCTGAGGCCGAAACCGAATTGCTTGAACAGGTTTCCTATTACGAGGCTGTTTCTCCAGGCTTAGGGACAAGTTTCCTGGCCGAAGTAAAGGCCGCATTGGCCCTGGCTGGAGATTTCCCTAATTCAGGTTCTCCCTATTACTCAAAAACGCGTCGAGTCTTCCCGAAGGGTTTTCCGTATTCATTAGCCTATTACGAGAGAAACACCGAGCTCATCGTTATGGCGTTAGCTAGCTTTAGCCAGAAGCCGGGGTATTGGCGAAATCGGCGGCGTGAAACTTAACGAATAAGGTTAGATCGTGGTTCGCTTCGCTCTCACGATCTAACCTTATTCGTTGGACAAGCCCGGTGATTTGAGGAGGTGTTCAAAAGGTGTTCACTGCAAATATCTTTTTGCAGTATGCGCTGTATCAATGGACGTTTGTAGTCCAAGGCCAGTGTTGGCGATCATGTAGGCAGTCAAGCGCAGCGGTTTTGAATTGCGAGTCGCACTAAGTGGGTCTACGGGCCGTTGATATTGCTTTTTTTGGCCGAGCGCATTCTCAGCGCTCGGTGGAGTTCTGTTGTCGGGTTGAAGTGGTGTGATTTAGACGCTAGGCGCTTTCGGGTAGATCGCCTGGGGTGGAGCGTTGCTTGTGGGTAAGACGCGCCGCCTGATGATGGCCATGGGCGCGCCGCAGCATCGGCAGATGAGTTGCGGCCGTGGTGTTGGCGGTGCTGAGACAGTGGCGATGACCTTGAAGACGAGGAGCTTGAGAAGCGAGATCAAGCGCTTGCTGTTGGGGTGTAGGAAGCCATAATTTTGGGCGCGTCGGAATCCCTTTGGGAGGACGGGTTGTAAGAGCTGTCATAAGAAGGTGGCGCTAGTGACGGCAGCGCGCCGCTCATTTTGCCGTTATACATGACTTTTCAGCCACTCGCGTAATGCATTGTTGACACGAGTTTGCCAGCCGGTTCCGCTCTTTTTGAAAGCGTTAAGCACGTCCGCATCAATGCGAATGTTTATGTGTTCCTTCGTAGTCAACGACGGAGGCCGGCCTCGTTTAGGAGCCAGAAGTTGAGTTGCCGTTTTCTTCGCGAAGAGCTTGGGCAACACATTCTTCGCGGGCGTCGCTTTAGTAAACCATTCTTTGGTTAGCGCGGGCGAGTCAACATCAATCTTTTGAGGGTTGGGTTTGCGCGGCATAATTTCTCCTTTCGCGAAGGTTCGCCCGTCTAAGGCTAATTACTTGAGGTTGGTCGTCACGTGGGGTAAAAACGGTTACCTGCAGCACCTCATCTATGAGGCCAATGGCGATGAACCGTTGCTCGCCATAGTCTTTCCTTGTATCCTGAGCAATAAGGGCCGAGTCCCATTCGAAACTATCCACGAGCTCAAAAGGAAGACCCCGTTCAGCAATGTTGCGCAGGTTCTTTTTAGGATCGAAGCTTACTTTCGCGGTTATTATTGCACCCACAACAATAGAGTCAATGCAAGCAAATCTTGTAGAGCGGTTTGGTCATGCATAATCGGGTAGCCGGAGGTCTTTAACCTCCAGCCCCCACACCACCCATCATGCGGGTCCGCAGTGGGCGGTTCAACGAGTTGGCACGCTTGCCGAAGTTACGTTTCTTTCTTTGCCGTGTATCCCTGTGCTTTGCTCCACAGGTCTTTAATGCTGACCAGTCCTTGCGTTTTCAACCACGCGTTGTTGAGGGCTTGTTGCAAGCCTGGGGTTCTCGCCATGTGCCAGTAGCCGTGGCTACTGACGCCGTGCTTGATGGCGGTGATGAGGTCGACCCCTAGGGCCACCAGATTCTTGATCTTTGCGCGCGGCCAGCGCCACTGTTTCCAGTGGCACATGCGGATACGCCTTCGAATCCATTCCTCCAGTTCGGGGATGGGCCGGTAGTACTGGCTGATGCCGTAGTACCCGGTCCACCCTCGAAGGTATGCCTTGTCACCGATGCTTCGAGCCAGCAATCCCATCAACATGTCATGATTGACGGTGTCGAAGAACTTGGCCAGATCGATATCCACGACAATGCGCCTGCCCCCCTGACCTCAGCTTGTACCTTGCGAATCGCTTGGAGCGTTGCCGCCACCCGGCTTGGGTATTTCTACCCGACGCATTGGCTGCGGCTGATATCGCCCGTCCTTGAGTTGTTCTTTGATGGCTGGCCAGTACGTCCGAGCATAGGCGGGGAACTCCGCAATGGTCACACCGTCAATACCCGGCGCACCCTTATTGGCCTTCACCCGCTGCCATGCCCAGCGCAGGTTGTCGCTGGAAAGCACCTCATCGAACAATTCTGTTGTCATAAAAGTAACTTCGTCTTTCATATTCAAGGCTCGGTCAGTGTTGGTCGCCATTCACATCTCACCCGGTCGGGTTTGATCGATGCCACTGAGATCCACACACCTGCTCCTCAGGTCTCGTGGTTCGGCCCTTCAGCACCCAGACCCTCGGTACCTACTACGACCTCTGCTGACTTCTGCACCGTCACGCCACTGTATTGCTACAGAGCGCGCTGCGCGACCGAACTGACGATTGCTGCCGGTTTCTTCGACGCGTCGCGGGCAACACGCGAGCGGCGCTTGGAGCTTTGGTGATCCCGGGTCTCCCCAACCAGTAAATATCGTCAGACGGGCGCGCCGCTCGCGGCGCAGATCTCCCTGGTTAAGATGCGCGAACTTTCCGTGCACAAACGCACCATTAAACTCAGGCGTCGAACCGGTGGGCTTTGCTGCGTATCGAACCCGGACGACAGGCCCGCTCGCCACAACGCTGCAAGCCTTATATGGAGTTTCTGTTCGTCGTCTCGCACGTTTGCACTCAGGCTTCCTCCAGACCAACCCTTGCGAGCCAGCCCTTGCCTTCGGCTAGTGGCTACAATGATCTCTATAAGTGCATTTCGGTTCTCCCACAGGGGACTTGCACCCCATAAATTCGCGCCCGTGCTGGGCGCACACTAGTGCTTGAAACGGACGCAGGTAGCACCGGTTTAAGGTCCAAAATGTGCAAGGACAAGCCTCGCACATTTTGTGCCCCGGCGGGCATCGGCCGCGCGCCGTTCATTTCGGCCGCTAATCGTCAAAGAAGCTGCTTAATGCTAGGATACGAAAATGATAGATTGGTCCAAATGTGAGGCAGTCGAGAGAAGCCCCGAGCGAGTAAGTGGCGCCTGGGTATTTCGGGGTACGCGCTTGCCCGTTTCAGCCTTATTTGAGAATTTGGAAGCAGGTGCCAGTCCCGCCCAGTTTGTAGAATGGTTCGATGGTGCCACGATAGAGAAAGTACGGGAAGTATTGAGCTTTGTCGCTCATGAATCTTCCGCCAACGCGGTTCAATGAAAATCCTCTTCGATCAGGGCACTCCGAAGCCGCTCAAGGTTTATTTGCCTGCGCACGAAGTGGTTCTTGCAGGCGAGCTCGGTTGGAGCACCTTGAAAAATGGCGAGCTTTTGTTGGCCGCAGAGCAGGCTGGTTTTCAGCTTTTCGTCACGACGGATCAAAATCTTGCGTAGCAGCAAAACCGTAAGGGACGAATCATTGCTCTGGTGGTACTTGGCAGTGGTCGGTGGCCGCATATTGAGAAATCGGTCTCATTGGTTGTGCAAGCCATTGAAAGAGCGAAGCAAGGTACCTTCGAGATCGTGCCCATTCCCTTTGGCGATTAATCGGGTAGCCGGAGGTCTCTAACCCCCAGCCCTGGGCCGGTAGTATTGGCTGATGCCGACCCACACACCGGCAAGTAGCGCCCGATCAGGACCAGCAAGCACTTGTCACCAATGGAGCGACTCAGCAAGCCCATCAACACCTTATGATTGACGGTGTCGAAGAACTTGACCAGATCGATATCCACGGCGATGCGTCTGCCACCCTTCACCTCAGCCTGTAACTTGCGAATCGCTTGGTGTGCGTTGCGGCCCGTTCGAAAGCCGAAGCTCGACGCCGAGAAGCTCGGATCGAAGATCGGCGCGAGCACCTGGGCAATGACTTGTTGAAGCTTTGGTATACCGGGTCGCCCCAATCGGCAAATATCGTCAGACAGGCGCGCCTCTCTCGGCGCGGATTTAATGGCGTGCACTGCGGTTCCGTTCACGGCCGACTTCTGAGGCCAGTGCAAAACAGGGGGATTACCAAACATCGCGGCAGGCTTCAGCGACTTCTTGCGCACGCCCTTGTCTCGCTCGTTCTGGCCGTGTACGCTGATAATATTATTTGCCAAATCAATCCCCATTGCGATAATCTTATGCACGTCTACCTGTTCCGCGAAAGCTGATGATTTCAGCACGTTCATCTTGGCACCGACCGTGCCACTTTCGGAAGGGTTAGGCCAAATCATTCGCTAGGCAGAGGAAAACATTTTTTAGTCCTTCAACCAGAAAAGTTAGGAGACATCATGCTTGAAGAAAATCGTTCGTTGGTTAAACGTTGGTTCGAAGAAGTTTGGAATCAACGCTTGGCTGCCACGGTGAATGAGCTCTTTTCACCAACTGGAATTGGTTATATGGAAGGTGCAAAAGTGGTTGGGCCTGCCGAGTTCATTCAGGCTCGAGACATGCTGCTGAATGCTTTTCCCGATATCCGAGTTACTGTGAATCAAGTAGTTGCAGAAGGCGATTCGGTGGTGGTACGGTGGAGCGCTGCTGGGACCCATCTTGGGGATAGTCTTGGTTTCAGGGCGACGAGTACAGCCGTAACATTCAATGGAATGACTTGGTTGCGTTTAGTTAACGGACAAATTGTCGAGGGTTGGGATGCTTGGAATCAAGGTCAACTCTTGGAAATTCTTCGAGCGAAATCTATGGCGAATACCGTGGCGAGTAAATGACGAGCGGGTCAAGATATCAGGTGCAACGATTGCTCAACAGTCAATCTGGACTTTAAATCGGCGACAATAATGTGTCCGTCAAAATGGGGTAACTTCAGTATGTATGGATCAGCCGAGCATTACAAGACATTCACAAGAAGGGTTAGGTATGGACCAAAGTAGCAATGACGTCAGTACTCCAGTTACTGGTCAGTTTGCACGGCCATTGCGCGCCACGTTCGGGCTGGGAGATCGTGTACGCAAGAAATCTGGCGCCGCTTGGCAGGGACAAGTTGTCGGCTGGTACTGCACAAAACTGACCCCTGAGGGCTATGCCGTTGAGTCTGAATCTCATCCAGGCTCAGTACAAATTTATCCTGTGGCTGCGCTCGAACCTATTTGAGAATTTGGAAGGAGGTGCCAGTCCCGCCCAGTTTGTAGAATGGTTCGATGTTGCGTCGATAGAGAAAGTTCGGGAAGTATTGGCTTGTCCAGGGTGACAAGTTTGCAGCCATTCTTGATGGCCAACCCGATGAGCACTCACCACGGTGATTCAAACACTGAAGGTCCAAGCCCTCCTAATCCATCAGAGGTGCCGCCTTAATCACTTCCTCAATGGTCGTCAATCCCTGCTGAACCTTGGCCGCACCGGAGAGCCGCAACGGTTTCCAGCCCTGCTTGAGCGCGACTTGCTTGAGCAAATCAAGATTGGTGCTTGCGGCGAGCGTCTCGCGCATCACGCTATCGATCTCGAGCATTTCGTAAATCCCCACCCTGCCCTTGTATCCCGTCATGCGGCAATCGACGCACCCTATTGGCCGGTATACGCCTTTCGGTCGCGCGGCTTTAAAGGGGCGGATCAAGGTCGCCCAGGCTTCATCTGGGAAAGTCTCGTCGGGCTGCTTGCAAGCCTCGCAAAGTTTTCGGATCAAGCGCTGACCTAACACTCCGACAAGGGTTGCATTCAACATGAAATGAGGCACGCCAAGATCCACAAGGCGGGACAAGGCCGAGGGCGCATCATTGGTATGCAGGGTCGACAGCACCAGATGGCCCGTCAGCGCCGCTTGAATAGTCATGTCGGCCGTGGGCTTGTCGCGAATCTCACCCACCATAATAATGTCGGGGTCTTGACGCATCAACGCGCGCACCCCATCGGCAAAGCCAAGGTCAATGTTTTCCTGAACCTGCATCTGATTAAAGCTCGGTTCGATCATTTCAATCGGATCTTCAACCGTGGAGACATTCACTTCATCTGTCGCCAGGGTTTTAAGTGTGGTGTAAAGCGTGGTTGTTTTACCTGAACCCGTGGGGCCGGTGACCAGCACGATGCCGTTCGGCCTTTGAGTCCAACGCTGCCAGGTCGCTAGTTCATCGTTGCTAAAACCAAGCTCGCCGAAGTCTCGCATCAATACGCCAGGATCAAAGATCCTCATGACCAGTTTTTCACCAAAGGCGGTGGGCAGTGTGGACAGACGCAGCTCAACTTCTTCGCCATTGGGCATGCGGGTTTTAATGCGCCCATCTTGAGGGCGGCGTCGCTCGATGATGTCCATGCGGCCCAGCAACTTGATGCGACTGGTCATCGCGACCATCACTGTGGCTGGTACTTGATACACACGGTGCAGCACTCCATCAATTCGAAAGCGAACGCTTCCGGTGTCGCGACGCGGCTCAAGATGAATATCACTGGCACCTTGCTCGAAGGCGTACTGCCAAAGCCATTCCGTAATGCCGATAATGTGGGAATCATTGGCGTCAAAACTTTTGCCACTTCGGCCGAGTTCAACCAATTGCTCAAAGTTCTGGGTGTTGCTCGCATTGGCAGAGTTTTTAGCCGCTCTTACGGACTGTGCCAATGAATAAAATTCACCGATGTAGCGCTGAAGCTCGCTTGGGTTGACCATCACCAGCTTGATTTGCTTGCGGGTGGCACTAGCAAACTCGGCGAGCCAGCCAGTATCAAAAGGCTCGGCGGTGCCAATCCACAATTCGCTGCCGCGCACATCGAGAGGCAAAATCTTGAAGCGAGAGGCGTATTGGTTGGACATAAAGTCCGCCAGCCTCGAGAAATTAACCTTGAGCGGATCAATTCGAAAAAAAGGTAACTGACAGCGCTTGGCAGCCCATTCGGTGAGCGTATCTAAATCGAGAGCACGTCCAGTCGCGGGACTCGTAAGCTTACGCTGGGCTAGGGATACCAGGGCATGCTGCGCGGTGGACACCGACGCCTGACTGGAGATCAGAAGCGCATCTTCGGAGCGCATCAGGCCGTCACCCACCAGCGGCTCAAGCATTGTCGCGACTCTCAACTTTTCGCCAGCTTTGGCAAGTAGTTTTGTCGGGGCTTCGGTCGTCAAAAACTGGGGCTCTACCGCCCTAACTTTGAGGGCAGCTTGGGGAGGCGGGGCGAGTTCAGTGGCGATTGCATTCATCCCACCATTGTCCGGCCTGCGCCTCGTGTCGCGTTACAAGCTCAGATAAGTGGTCGAAGGCCGACTGTGAGCGGGCAGGCGCCGTAGGCTCCTCAGCCACTTTGGGGCGGACAGATCGTAAGCTTGGTCGAGAACCTGGGCACGCTCGAACAGTTTGCTCCAGGCAACGCTGAGCGCAGGCCCCTTAAACGCGAGGATGACGATATTGCCCGCATCTACTGCAGGCCAGGACAGCACCCTCCCTTCAAACACCTCATGAATGCGCGCCAAATTTTTGGTAAAAGACGCCGCTTCGCCAAACAAGTTGACGCTCAGCATGCCTGTTTCCGACAACGCGTCGTGACAGCTTTGATAGAAACTTAGAGAATCCAGTACCGGGCCTTTGGCCTCTTGGTCGTAGACGTCGACTTGAATCACCCCAAAGGGTTGAGCTGTTCTGGCATGCTTTGTCGCGCGCTCCAAGTGTTTGCTTAGAAAAACCTCACCATCTTCGACCAACACTTTAAGGCGCGAATCATTCTCGGGCAGCGCAAAAAACTGACGCGCGGCCAATACCACGGAGACACTGCTCTCCACCACGACGATCTCGCTCTTCGGAAAAAACCGATAACTATGTTTGGTGAGTGCGGCGGCGCCCAAGCCAATTTGCAAGATGCGCTTGGGCGGATCAAGGAACAACAGCCAGGATTGCATTTGCGCCACGTAATCAATCACGATGTCCCAGGGGCGACGAAGTCTCATCGCACCCTGAATCCAGGGCGAACCGAAGTGTAGATAGCGAATCCCGCCCTCTTCCGAGAGCGTAATCTCAGGCACTTAACTTCAAGAGCATGTCATTCATGCGCTTCACAAACAAAGCGGGTTCAAGCAACTGCCCGCCTTCGGAAAGAATCGCCTGATCGAACAGAAGCGAAGCCCAATCCGAGGTGCGAGCCCCTTCATGACCTACTTCCGCCTTCATACGCAAGACAATTGGATGTGTCGGGTTGAGCTCTAAAATCGGTTTGCGATCGGGTGCTTTCTGGCCCGCTTGTTTCAGCATGCGCTCAAGATTTGCACTGATATCGCCTTCGTCAGACACCAGGCACGAGGCCGAATCCGTTAACCGTTTCGAGACGCGTACGTCCTTCACTTGCTCGCCCAAGGCAGTTTTTACGGCTTCAAGAGTGTCTTTAAACTCGGCATCCGCAGCTTCGTTCTGCTTTTTCTCTTGTTCATCTTCGAGCTTGCCGAGATCGGCACTGCCGCGTGCCACCGACACCAATTCTTTGTCTTCAAACTGCTGGAGATAGGAAAGCATCCATTCATCGATACGCTCAGTCAGCAACAATACCTCGATACCTTTCTTACGGAAACCCTCCAGATGCGGGCTCATACGCGCGGTCTTGAGGTTCTCGGCCGTGACGTAATAAATTTTGTCCTGGCCTTCCTTCATGCGCCCAAGGTAATCGGCCAAGGACACACTTTGATCATCACCGTCGCTTTGCGTACTTGCGAATCGCAGTAGTTTCTGAAGGCGCTCTGCGTTCCCAAAATCTTCGCCCAAGCCCTCTTTCAAGACTTGACCAAACTCTTTCCAGAAGCTCACATATTTTTCTTTGTGATTCTCGGCTAAATCTTCGAGCATGCTCAAGACTCGCTTGGTACAGCCTTCGCGAATCGCTTTCACATCACGCGACTCTTGCAAAATTTCCCTCGAGACATTCAAAGGCAGGTCGGCAGAGTCAACAATACCGCGCACGAAGCGTAAATACACCGGAAGTAGCTGCTGGGCATCGTCCAGAATGAAGACGCGCTTGACATACAGCTTTAAGCCACGGCGATTCTCGCGATCAAAAATATCGTAAGGTGCGGTACCCGGTACATAAAGCAGTTGCGTGTATTCAGTACGGCCTTCAAGGCGGTTGTGGCTATAGGCAAGAGGGTCTTTGCTGTCACCGGTGAGGTTCTTATAAAATTCAAAATACTGGGCTTCATCGATTTCGCTCTTGTTGCGAGCCCAAAGCGCGCTGGCCTTGTTGACGGACTCCCAGGCATCCTCGATTTTGAAAGCTTTGGTTTCACTGTCCCAGGTGCGCTTTTGCATTTCGATGGGGAGCGAGATGTGATCGGAGTACTTGTTAATGATGCCGCGCAGCGAATAGTCTTGCAAAAGATTGTCGAAGTCATGACCCTCCTCGCCGGGAACGGTTGCGCGTAGATGCAAAACCACCTCTGTGCCGCGACTCGTTTTTTCGCAGCCTTCCACACTGAATTCACCCGAGCCGTCCGATTCCCAAAGTGTTGCTTGACCGGCTTGCGCGCCCGCGCGACGAGTGCGCACCGTGACCTTGTCTGCAACAATAAAGGCCGAGTAAAACCCAACACCAAATTGGCCGATGAGCTGAGAGTCTTTAGCATTATCGCCAGAAAGTTTGCCGAAAAACTCCTTAGTCCCCGAGCGTGCGATGGTGCCTAGATTATCGATCACTTCTTCACGCGACATCCCAATGCCATTGTCTGAAATGCTCAGGGTGCGGGCCTTCGCATCCAAGCTAATGCGGATCTTAAGTTCACCGTCGCCTTCGTAAAGATCGCCATTACTTAGCGCTTCATAGCGCAACTTGTCGCAAGCGTCTGATGCGTTGGAAATAAGCTCGCGCAAAAAGATTTCATGATTGCTGTAGAGCGAATGGATCATCAACTGTAGGAGTTGTTTGACCTCGGTCTGAAAGCCCATGGTTTGCTTGGCTTGCCCTTGAGGGGCGGCGTTCTCAACTGTCATTGTTTCCTCTTGTCATAGATTTGAATCATCAAGCGCTAAGCGCCCGATTGCGGCTAATATTTTGGGTTGCTTTCGGGGTTTTCAAGAGCTGTGTAAGCGCGGCCCACATTTTAGAATTATTGCTGGTTGCCACATTAAACCGCAGCCATTGGCTATCGCGCTGGTCGGGCATAAACAGGCTCCCAGGGGCCAGTAGGAAGCCCTTGTCGAGCATGGCTTGCGCGAGTGAGTTGGTGCCATAGCGGCTCTGCGCCCACAAAAACATACCGGCCTGGGGACTTGCAAACACCTCAAGACCAAGTTTTTCAAGCTCTCGCAATACGGGGCCGCGTGCAACATTAAGTTGCTGTCGTAAGCGCACTAAATGGCGCCTGTAATGGCCTTCCGAGAGAATCCGATACACCACTCGCTCACCCAACTCAGACGAGGTTAATCCGACCAGCATCTTTAAATCAGTCAACTCCCGAGCCAAATCGGGCGAGGCCACTAAGTACCCTACCCTAAGGTTGGCTGCCAGGGTCTTGGAAAAGCCGCTGAGGTAGATGATATTTTTGAGCTGATCTAGCGCTGCCAAGCGAGTACAGGCCTGAAAACTCGCGCCCGGATGCAGGTCCGAATAAATGTCGTCTTCAACCACTTTAAAATTAAGGGTCTCGGCTAGGCGAAGGACTTGAAAAGCCTTGGCCGCACTCATGGAAGAGCTGGTCGGGTTATGAAGAATGGCAGTAGTAAAAAATAATTTGGGCTGGTGCTCACGCGCTAAGGCCTCAAGCGCTGCCAGGTCCGGCCCATCAGCCAGGCGCGGCACACCGAGAATGCGGGCACCGAGCAAGCTGATTCGTCCAAACAGCAAGAACCAGGATGGCTCATCGACCAGCACGGTATCGCCGGGGCGAATGAAATGCTGGGCGATCAAATCCAAAGCTTGCGTCACACCATTAGTCATGACGATTTGGTCGGGGCTAGCCTGAATGTCGACTTCCGCTAATTTCAGTTGAAGCTGTTGGCGCAGCGGCAAATAGCCCTGAGGATGGCCGTAGTCCAAAAGCCCCGCACCGGATTGACGACTCAAGGTTCGAAGACTGGTGGTGACCAGGGCTTCATCGAGCATCTCAGCCGGCAGCACGCCGCCCCCCGGCATATCTTGCGCAGGCAAGCGCTTGAACATATTGCGCAGTAACCAAACCACGTCGACTCGACCCTGAGGCACTTCGGCCCAACTTCTCGCCACCGCCAAACCCGCCTGCAAGGACCTCTCTCGAACATAAAAACCGGAGCCTCGGCGAGACTCCAAATAGCCGCGTGCAATCAAGCGATCATAGGCTTCGACAACCGTAAAGCGCGATACCTCTTGCTCGTCTGCAAATTGCCGGATGGAAGACACCTTGCTCCCCGGCCTGATCAACCGATCATCAATGCGCTGTGAATACCAAGCAACGATGCGCTCCACAAGCGTTTGATCGCCTTGGTTTTGTGTCTCTCGGAGCAGTAATTGGGGGCGAATGGACATAGCGCAAGAAAAGAGGATGGCAACTACCAGCAAAGCACCCGTAGCGAGGTCAACGCATCGACCTTACCGTGTCGAGGGGTAGAAAAGTGACTAGGCAGTCGGACCGGTACAGTTATCAATCTAATATCGCAACTGTACAGCAACTGAACTGGTCAATAGTCTAAACTCCCTGCTCATGGAAATCAATATCCCCCTTTACGTTTCGTTTGTCTGGTTCTCACTTGTGGGCTCGTTCACGCCTGGCCCAAATTGCTCCTTGGCGCTTGCTGTAGGCATCCATCATGGCCTGCAACCGGTGTGGCGCCATGCGCTCGGCGTTTGCCTCGGCGTAACCATTCTTATGTTGTTGGGCCTCTGGGGGAGCCTGGATCTTCTGAAGGTTTACCCACTCGCCGCCAGCATTCTCAAAATTTTCGGGATCGCTTACCTCTTGTATTTGGGCTATTGCTTCATCAAGGCGGCGCAATCCCGCATGGACGACAGCCCCAGCAATGCGGTGCCCAAGCCGAGTGTTTATCAAAGCGCTTTTATGCAAATTAGTAACCCTAAAGCGTGGCTCCTCATCACGGGCACCTTAGGCGCCTATCAAGGCATGGCTAAAAGTTTCTGGCTTAATGCCTCTTTGATTTTGGTCACCCTTTATTTTTGCATTTGGGGCGCGGTCTATCTTTGGGCCTGGATGGGACAATCAATTCGCGCTTGGCTGAACCACGGCCGACGCATGCGGGTCTTCAATATCGCTCTGGGTCTTTCGCTGATCTTGACAGCACTTTGGTTGGTGTCGCAATAGCTGCGCTGTTTTTGAGTTCATCACTTTACTTTTTCGAGCGTGGCCTATGTGGCTTGGTTTTATCGGCGTCTTAATTTTTTCACTCACCCTACCGGCCACGAGATTTGCCGTAGAGGGGTTCGAGCCTGCTTGGCTGGCGATTGCACGAGCCGTGCTCGCTGCGATAATTGGCGCAGCGGTTCTTTTCATAACCAAGCAGACTCGACCACAGCCTCATCATTTAAAATCCATCGCCGCCATCATTGGTGGGGTGGTCATTGGTTTCCCGTTCTTTACGTCGGTGGCCATGAAGACCGTCGACGCCTCTCATGGTGCCGTGGTGGTTGGGCTCCTGCCGATGGCGACCGCTATCGTCAGCGCCGCTGTCAATCATGAACGTCTGAGTCGTGCATTTTGGGCATGCTCGGCGATAGGTGCTGCGATTGTTTTGGCCTATGCTCTTTCACAGGGCCAGGGGGCCATTGGGTGGGGCGATGTTTGTTTGCTGCTCGCAGTAGTCTCGGCCGCGGTCGGCTACGCTTATGGTGGCAAGCTCTCGCAGGAGTTAGGCGGTTGGCAAACGATCGCCTGGGCGTTGCTTTATTCCTTACCCTTCATGATCGCGCCACTCATCTACTTGAGTTGGGGCTTCAATTTTTCGGCAGTGCAACCGAGCGCCTGGCTAGGGTTTCTGTATGTGAGCCTCTTTAGCCAATTTATCGGTTTTTTCTTCTGGTATGGCGGCATGGCCAAGTCGGGGGTCGGGCGAGTGTCGCAGGTGCAGCTCCTGCAACTTTTTCTGACCTTGATTTTTTCAGCGTTGATCAATCAGGAAAAAGTAACCTTGCTCACCTGGACCGTTGCCGTCGTCATCGTCGCCCTGGTGTGGTTCATCAAACGCTTACCGGTTCATGCACCTGAACCTTAGTGCTTGGTTTGAAGTGTTGCCTGAAGCGCATAGTGATGCGGCTCAAAATGTCGCTCAATCACCTCCGGGGAAACCTCTTCAAAGCGCGCGGGTGACCACCTGGGCTGGCGATCCTTATCGATTAATAAGGCGCGTACGCCCTCGTTAAAATCGAGACCACGCTGAAAGGCTTTAGCCAGTACCAAGTCAAGATCGAGCACTTCGCGCAGAGAGAGCTTTTTGCTGCGCCTCATATATTCATCGCTGACGTAAGCTGCGGTCGGCGAACCATTACTCAAGCTCTCAGCCGGCGCGGCGAAGTATGGATCTTCCTGGGCGGCCACTTGCAAGGCATCCCGCAATTCGGCCACGGTAGGTTGTAGCGCAATGAAACGAATCGCATCAAAATATTGCAGGAGGTTCGCGGTCGGTAAGCCCAGTCTATATTTGCGATGCATGCCGAGCAGAACGTTGCTCACCAGTGCATGGTTCTGGGAGTTCTTGCAATTGGCGATCCAGGCCAGAGACTTGAGCTTGCCCAGCATCAAATCCTTAGCTTCTAAAGGTACGAAGTAATCGGACAATCCCGCGAAAATTGCGTCTGCCTCATTGATCGTCAAACCCGTGAGCGCCATGACCCGCCCTGCTCCGCCCGGAATACGATTCAAAAAGTAGCCACCCCCGACATCGGGGAAAAGACCAATATGTATCTCGGGCATCGCAATCTTGGACGACTCCGACAACACCCGGTGGCTACAACCCACCGTCATCCCTACCCCGCCACCCATGCAAACACCATGCGTGTAGGAGATGACAGGTTTTGGAAAATGATGAATTAAGTAGTCCAATTCATATTCAACTGCGAAAAATTGATCTCCGTAGACATAGCGCTGTGGGCCGCCTGCTCTAACCTCCCGAATTACCGAGGCCACATCTCCGCCTGCACAAAAACCCTTAGGGCCCTCGCCGTCAAGAAAAATAGCCACCACCGACTCATCCGAGGCCCAGGCCCGAAACTGCTTGAGCATTAACTCAAACATTTCCAGGTTTAAGGCGTTGATCGCTTTCGGTCGATTGAGCCGGGCGTGACCAATGTAGAGCGCAGCGCTTAATGGGTTGGAGCCACTGCCTTCGCAGGCCATGAGGTCAAAAACTACGGGAGCCACAGCGCTTGCGTTGGATGTCATGATTTTTCAGAACTGAAACTTAAACGCGCCTCTTTCACACGAGGCTCCAAAAATTTACCCTTGCGAGCTCGGCCACCAAAGTATTCTTGCAACACCCGCGCAGAGAAGGTTTTGTCGGCTGGTTTGGCGCCGCGGCCTACGCCTTCAACTCGAATACTAGGCGCACTAAACGCATCCTCGTACACTAGAGCTTGCGATAAGCTATCGCCCTTATCGAGCGCCATAACGATCACGCCGCGACCACCATTTTTAAGCAGCTTGACCTCCTCAACATCCAGGCCTAAAGCCTTGCCGTCGGAACTCATACAGAGCACCTTGGCCATACCCGGTTTGAATAAGGCGGGTCGGCAGGCACTGTCTTTCTCGTCGAGCGTGAAGAAGCTTTTCCCCTGACGAGTGCGGGCCACCAGATCTTTGACCTGACACAGGAGGCCCATGCCCTGACGGCTCGTAAACAGCACTCCCATATTCTCGGATGACGCGAAGACATGCTCAATACGGGTTCCACTCTCAATTTCAAAGAAGCTTGTAATGGGCTGACCATCGCCGCGTGCCGACGGCAATTGGGAGACGGGCAAGCAATACACCCGACCATTGGTGCCCACCGCAATCACTGAGTCGGTGCTCATGACCTCGTAGGTGCCGTAGTAGGAATCACCGCTCTTAAAGCTCAAGGCGGCGGTATCGACACCATGACCTTGACGCGCACGCACCCAACCTTTCTCGGACACAATGACCGTGATCGGCTCTTCAACCACCTTCACCTCGGCACTGGCGCGAGCAGCGCTCTCAATTAAGGTACGACGATCATCGCCAAACGTTTTGGCATCAGCTTCAATCTCTTTGATCACCAAGCGTTTCAAGGCACTGGGGTTGTTGAGCAGGTTCTCAATATCGGCCTTCTCGCCCCGCAAGGTTTTGAGTTCTTGCTCAATCTTGATGGTTTCAAGGCGCGCTAACTGACGTAAGCGGATTTCTAGAATATCTTCGGCTTGCCGGTCCGACAGCTTGAAGGCTTCGACCAATGCCGGCTTCGGCTCATCTGATTCGCGGATAATCCGAATCACTTCATCGATATTGAGCAGAATAATCTGCCGCCCTTCGAGAATGTGGATGCGATCATCGACCTTGCCTAAACGATGACGAATGCGTCGCTCAACCGTTTGAATGCGGAACTGACACCAGTCGGTCAACATGCCTAGTAAATGCTTTTGGCCGGGGCGCCCGTCCAAGCCAATGCTCACCAAATTAATTGGCGCGCTCGCCTCTAAACTGGTTTGGGCAAGAAGAGTGTTGACGAACTGGTCGCGATCAACTTTCGAGGTTTTAGGCTCGAACACCAAACGCACGGCCGCTTCTTTTCCGGACTCGTCGCGAGCCACGTCCAGCACCGAAAGAAGGTTTTGCTTGAGCTGCAATTGATCTGCACTCAAAGCCTTCTTGCCAGTCTTCACTTTTGGATTGGTGATCTCCTCAATTTCTTCCATGATTTTTTGAGAAGAAACCCCGGGCGGTAGTTCATCGATCACCCATTGCCACTGGCCGCGAGCAAGATCTTCGAAATGATGGCGTGCTCGCACCTTGAGGCTACCGCGACCACCACTATAAATTTCACGGATGTCAGTGGCCGGACTAATGATTTGCGCGCCGCCCGGATAGTCGGGACCAGGCATTACGGTGAGTATCTCGTCAATGGTCGCCTTAGGATTGCGCATCACCAAAATGGCAGCTTGGGCCACTTCGCGCAAGTTGTGCGAAGGAATTTCTGTGGCTAAGCCTACGGCAATACCCGAGGCCCCGTTCAACAAGACCATCGGTAGACGAGCCGGAAGTTGCGCCGGTTCTTGCTGCGAGCCATCATAGTTGGGCTTGAAATCTACTGTGCCCGAATCAATTTCGTCCAACAGGAGTTGGGCGACCTTGGTGAGGCGCGCTTCGGTGTAACGCATGGCCGCTGCGCCGTCACCATCGCGCGAACCAAAGTTGCCCTGACCGTCGATCAGTGGATAACGCAGACTAAAGCTTTGCGCCATGCGTACCAGCGCGTCGTAGGCAGCCACGTCGCCATGCGGATGATACTTGCCAAGCACATCGCCCACCACCCGCGCCGATTTCACTGGCTTTGAGGTCGCGGTCAAACCCATTTCATTCATCGCAAAGAGAATGCGGCGCTGCACGGGTTTTTGACCGTCGGCGACATCCGGAAGAGCTCGTCCCTTCACCACGGACACGGCATACTCGAGGTAGGCACGCTCCGCGTAGTCGGCCAGACTGACATCTCCGCCCGGGCCGCCGTCTTTGACCGAGGCTCCCCCGCGATTGCCACCGCCTCCGCCTCCGCCTCCAGCGATTCCACTTCTGGCCTGATCATTGCCGGCACTGTTGCTGCCACCACCGCCGTTGGAGGCGTCGTTGCCTTTGCCAACAAGGCTACTACCGGTAGCAACGCTATTACCTGAGACGGCATTCGCTGAGTCACTCACACCGCTAGTAGTCAGGTCCGCTTTCGAGGGACTGCTGCCCTCCTTGGCGTCAACCGAGGCAGGCTCGGGCAATAGATTAGAAAACAAATCGTCAGTTGTCGCCATAATCAAACATCCACCTCGGCTTCGTTGCCGCGCTCTTCAAGCCAGGCGCGGCGTGAGGCGGCTTCATTGCGCCCCATCAACATATTGAATCGTTCATTGGTGTGGGTCGCGCCTTGCGCTCCAAACTCCACTTGCAGAAAGCGTCGAGTCTCAGGGTTCATAGTGGTTTCCCAGAGCTGCTCGGCATTCATTTCTCCGAGCCCCTTAAAGCGCGAAATCGACCAGACGCCTTCTCGGATACCTTCTTTGCGAAGCTTGTCTTCCACGTGCTTGAGTTCGCCCTCGTCCAAGCAATAGATTTTTCGTAAAGGCCGTTTACCTTGAGCCGGTACGTCGACACGAAATAAAGGAGGCTTGGCGATATGTACGTGACCCAACTCGATGAGTTTGGGAAAATGTTTATAAAACAGCGTAAGCAACAACACTTGAATGTGAGAGCCGTCGACGTCCGCGTCCGACAGAATGCAAATCTTTCCATAGCGTAATTGTGTGAGGTTCGGGTTATCACCGGGGCTGTGCGGGTCGACCCCAATGGCCACTGAAATATCGTGAATCTCGGTATTGGCAAACAGCCGATCACGTTCCGTTTCCCAGCTATTGAGCACCTTGCCGCGCAGCGGCAGAATTGCCTGAAACTCTTTGTCGCGGCCCATCTTGGCCGAGCCACCCGCCGAGTCGCCCTCCACCAGGAACACTTCGTTGCGCGCAATATCACTGGATTCACAATCAGTGAGTTTGCCCGGTAATACAGCGACGCCAGAACTCTTTTTCTTCTCGACTTTTTGCAGGGCGCGGCTGCGCGCCTGGGCCTGACGTATCACCAACTCGGCTAGCTTTTTGCCATACTCGACATGTTGGTTGAGCCAGAGCTCAAGTTTTGGTTTGGTAATACTCGAGACCAAGCGTAAAGCATCACGGGAATTCAAACGCTCTTTGACCTGACCTTGAAACTGAGGATCAAGTACCTTCGCGGAGAGTACAAAACTTGATCGCGCAAAAACATCTTCGGGTAAGAGTTTGACGCCTTTCGGCAGGAGATTATGAATCTCAATAAAACTCTTCACTGCGGCGAATAAACCGTCGCGCAAACCAGCCTCATGCGTGCCGCCCGCACTGGTCGAAATGAGATTGACATAGGATTCACGCAGCAGCGCGCCTTCCTCAGAAAACGCCACCACCCACTGGGCACCCTCTCCTTCTGCGAAGGTGTCATGGTGGGCGTCCATGTATTGTTCGCCTTCGAACAAGGGAATGATCGGGTCACTTGCGCCACCCGCAATTAGCGCCTCCTGTAGATAACTTCGTAGGCCTTCCTTGTAGACCCAGGTTTGGGTCTTGCCGCTTTTCTCATCGAGATAATGCACCTGTAAGCCGCCCAGAAGCACAGCCTTGGCGCGCAGTAGATGATGTAACTCACTTAAAGGAAATGTCGGTGCATCGAAATACTTAGGATTAGGCCAGGCGCGAACACGAGTACCGCTGTACTTCTCGCCGCGCGGCCTCTCACCTGGAAGACGCTCTGTTTTTTGAATGGGCTTAGAGTTCAATGCTTTGACAACATCACCGTCTTGGAAAGCAATCTGATGCTCACCAGCATCGCGCCAAACCGTGACTTCTAATCGCTTGGAGAGTGCATTGGTGACGGAGACACCTACTCCGTGCAACCCGCCTGAGAAGCTATAGGCCCCGCCAGAGGCCTTGTCGAACTTGCCGCCAGCGTGCAGGCGGGTGAAGACGATCTCCACGACCGGGACTTTCTCTTCTGGATGCATGCCGACGGGAATACCGCGGCCATCATCTTCGACCGAAACACTTCCATCGCCATGTTGAATGACGTAGATGTTTTTGCAAAAACCTGCCAGGGCTTCGTCCGCCGCATTATCCAAAACCTCTTGAATAATGTGCATTGGATTATCGGTGCGGGTATACATCCCGGGCCGCTGCTTTACCGGCTCGAGGCCCTTAAGCACTCGAATAGATGATTCGCTATATTGTTGATTCTTGGTGGCCATCAACGACACTAAAATTGAAATGAAAAACCCTCGCAAGCGAGGGACTAGACTTACCGCGGGTCAACTGTAAAAGGCATTTGTCTCGGCGTTTGCCGAGGCATTGACCCGCCTAAATCGCGAGCTGAGCGCCCAGTTCAACTACTCGGTTTGGCGGCAACTTGAAGTAACTCGCCACTGAGGTGGAGCTTTGCAACATCCAGCGGAAAAGAGATTTCCTCCAGGCGAAGAAGCCTCCCTGATCCAAAGACACGACCGTCGGCTTGCTTGTAAAGAAGGAAGTATCCTCCATCTCAAAAGTCACGCCTTTTTCGGCGGCAAGTCGCAAGATCGGTTCAATGTCCGGGTCCTCTCGATACCCCACCTGGGCAACAATACTATAGATACCGTTTTCACCTTTCATAACCTCGACCCGATCCACGTCTGCAATACGCGGAACATCTGCAAACAGCACAGTCAGGAAGGCGGTTTGTTCATGCACGACTTTATTGTGCTTGAGGTTATGCAAAAACGCACTAGGACAACCGCCCTTGCTCGAGCTAAAGAAGATCGCGTTGCCCGGCACCCTCGGCACATCATCCAAGGGCAAACAGAGTCCATCGATACCGCCTTTGGGGAAGGCCTCTTTCTTGGAGCGCATGTTTTCCATCCCCACGCGCCAAGTCAGGAACACCGTGACGATGACGACCGACAGCACAAGTGGGAACCAACCTCCGTCGGGAATTTTGCGGGCATTTGCGAACAAGAAGACCAATTCCAGCGCCAAGGCAAAGACAAAAAACGCGAGCAGAAACCAATGCTTGCGCCCGCGCATCAAGCCGAGGGTCAATAACACAATAATGCTGCTGATCACCAGATCGCCCGCCACAGCAATTCCGTAGGCAGCCGCAAGCTTTTCGGAATTTTGAAAGCCGAGCACCAAGACAATGACCAATAGCAGCAGAATCCAATTCACGATAGGAATATAGATTTGGCCTTGGGCGGTATCTGAGGTGTGCTTGATTTGTAGACGAGGCAAAAGATTCAAGCGTGACGCTTGTTGGGTAGCCGAGAACGCTCCTGAGATGGTGGCCTGCGACGCAATGACTGCAGCCATCGTCGCCAAGATCACCATCGGGATTAACAAGAAATCAGGGGCCAAGAAATAGAATGGATTTTTAACGGCCTCGGGCTGTCGTAGCACAAGGGCGCCCTGCCCAAAATAGTTCAACATCAGCGAGGGCATCACCATAGAGAACCAAGCAATGCGCACCGGCTTAGGACCAAAGTGACCCATGTCAGCGTAGAGCGCTTCAGCACCGGTCAAACACAAAAACACTGCCGAAGACGCAATGAACGCCAAGCCGGGATGCGCAATTGAAAAGCCGATGGCGTACGATGGACTCAAAGCCCGAAGAATCTCTGGCGATTTAATGATACTCATGAGGCCGAGAACGGCGATTGTCAAAAACCAGATAACCATGACCGGACCAAACAAGGCGCCGACTTTGGCCGTGCCTTTACGCTGAAAAGCAAACAAACCAATCAGAATCACCAGCGCAATCGGCACAGTGAAATGCTCAAAATGCTTGGAGACTACGTTAATACCTTCGACAGCCGACATTACCGTCATGGCGGGCGTGATCACGGCGTCGCCATAGAACAAAGACGCTGAGATCGCACCCAAAACAGTGACAGCCCAGGCGAGTTTTGGTTTTTCACGAAGGACGCTGACAGAGTAAGAGAGCAAGGCAAGTACGCCTCCGTCGCCTCGATTGTCGAAGCGAAGCATGATCACCACATATTTGAGCGCCACAATGATGGCCACCGCCCAAAACATCATGGACAGCACGCCAAAAACATTTTCCGACGTTAAAGGGATGGCGTGCGCACCGTTAAAGGCCTCTTTGAAGGCGTAAAGCGGGCTGGTGCCGATGTCCCCATAGACAATGCCTAAAGCGGCAAGAGTCAGCGCGGGGATGGCGCCTTGGTTAGAATGAGAAGTCATGGGCCGCGATTTTACTCTCACCTCGGCCAAATTTTTAGGCGAGGCGCTTTAAAAACAACTTAACGTCGCGTAATTTAGGTTTAACCTTTAGAAAACATACAACAAAATCCCAACAAGGCTTCATGAACGTTACTAGTTTTGCCCTGGTTCTCTCGGGTGTTCTCCTCAATGCTTTTGCGCAATTGCTTCTTAAGTTGGGAACGAACCGCGCCGGAAGTCTGGACTTCTCAATCTCCGCGGCCTGGGAGACCGGAATCAAGATCTTGACTCAATGGCCTTTTTTATTAGGGTTTTCCTTCTATGGCATCAGTGTAGTCGTGTGGATTGCCGCGCTTACCCGGGTCCCCGTGACGGTGGCGTACCCGATGCTCTCGATTGGCTATATTGTCAATGCCCTGATCGCCCGCTACTGGCTTGGCGAGCAACTGACCGGAACGGGTTGGGCTGGAATAGCCTTTATATGCGTTGGGGTTTGGCTCATCGCGCGCCACGGCGCATAATGTTTTGAACCACCCCACTGGGCACACTAGGCCTTCTTCTCGCGCGGCAAGCGCCCCATCAAATAAAACTCTTCATTGGGCATCATGCTGCTCAAGTTGGCCATGCGATTACTGAGCGCAAAAAAGGCTGTGATTGCTCCAATGTCCCAAGCATCTTCTTGATTGAAACCGTGAGCGAATAAGGCGCTGTAGTCGTCCTCCGTAAGGTTCGCAGAATCGGTCGCGACTTTCATTGCGAAGTCGAGCATGGCACTTTGCTTTGCGCTAATCTCGGCCTTCCGATAATTAAGCGCGACTTGATCCGCCACCCTAGGGTTCTTGGCATAAATTCTTAATATCGCGCCGTGAGCCACGACGCAGTACAGACAATGATTGGTGCCGCTGGTGGCGACCACAATCATCTCTTTTTCCGCCTTACTGAGATTGTTTTCTCTGAGCATCAATGCGTCGTGATAAGCAAAGAAGGCTCGGAACTCATCTGGGCGACGCGCCAATTTGAGAAATACATTGGGGACAAAACCCGATTTTTCTTGGACCGAAAGAATCAGGCCGCGAATGTCCTCTGGCAGCGAGTCGAGGCTGGGGGGCGGAAAGCGTTGTGCAGTGCTCATTGAAGTTCCAGTGGCGATCAAACGGAGCGCCCATGATACTCAATGCGTGCTTAGAAGGTGACGAAGAGTCCGGAGTCGGTTGTCTCTGCCCAATAAGGCGTCCCGCTTTGGGAGCTGAGGCGAGCTGAGCCTTGGGAAACTTGCAAATGAGCCTGGGAGGACAACACCGTGGTCACGCCGCCACTCGAGGTTCCTGATACAACGATGGGCTGGTTCAAACTGCAACGGGCAGCAAATCCACTGCTTTGACCTGCGGTGCGATCCAAGACCGTTGGAGCATGCGAGTAAACCTGAAAATTACAGGTCGACAGCACGGTCACTGACACCGATAGGCTCGCCTGCGCAGTGCGTAAAGGTCTAGCGGCGCTACTTGGAATAGATTCGCTAAAAACAAAGCCAGAATAAAAGGCGATAAGGATCGCCACAAAGCTTAGAAAAATAGAAACGGATAGGCGGTTTGGCATTGTGAAGTCTAAGCATTCATCATGCCATGTGCACTAAACCTATGATTTGACTCACTTCTTCAAATGCCGCGAGCCCAGGAGTGGAAAGAAATCCGACAGGAATTTTTTCACAGATACTCGCTTGACCCAGCCCAGCCTCTTAGAAGCTTGACCCCGGCTCAGCGAGGAAGGCAATTTCTTCTTGCGTCGATTGGCGCTTCATAATTTCGTTACGGTGGGGGTATCGCCCAAAACGATCAATGATCGCCTTGTGACGCAGTTCAAACTCGTAGTTGCTCGCGGCAGCGCTATTTTTAAATAAGCGCTCTGCGACTTGGTGGATGAGGCTGGACTCGCTATGCATGAAGGGCATATAGAGAAAGACTCGCTCGTCATCTGAAAGTTCTAGATCAAGCTTGGCCGCTACAGCCTCTTGAGCCAAAGCCAAGGCCAGATTGTCCGCAGCGAAGGCATTGCGCTCACCGCGATACATATTGCGAGAAAATTGATCCAGTACAATGATCTCAGCGAGGCGACCTCTCGGCGTGAGGCGCCACTCAAAAAGCTCCACTTGCGATGCTTGGCGATGAATGTCCGAGAAACGCTCGCGGATCAATTGATCAAACGCGGGGTCCACTTTCCACCACTGCTTGGGGGAAATTTCCTGGAACCAGAAATTAAGGATTAATGGATACATTCTCTTTTGCTCCTGACCAGATATTTCGACCGCCTAGGGTTTAAGGCTTAACCGAGATCCTGACCGAACATGATTCGATGTCCGTCTACTGTCCGAATGAGTAGCTCCCTCATTCCCCACGGTTCTGAAACCGGCGCCTTAAGCACTTCGGCCTTAGCAGCAACGAGCCGCTTGTGGTACCTATCAAGGTCATCGATCTCAATGTAGGCGAAGTACGCATCGGGTGTTCGACCAGGCCACTCGCCCGCCATAATGAGACAGCGCTCCAAGGTATACAGCATCCACCCCGGACCCAACTCCCTTACTGAGAAACCCAAGACGTCTCGGTAATATTCGGAAGACTTCTTGAGGTCGGGCACGTCCAGCACAAACCTAGCATTTTTAATCATTAGGATCTCGGTGATGAATGGAGAGATGGTCTTCAGTTACGCATGTTGCGCAGTCATAAACTTCGGTTCATTAGAAGTGGGGAAAAGTATAGAATAGAGGCAACTAAGTTTAGCGTAACCGTCACCCAAAAAGCTCTGTGAAACGGGCGCTTACGCAATTTATGCCTGAAGCTCTGTTGCGCCACAATGGCCCCAGGCCAGCCTCCCATCAAGCTCATCAAATGTAGGGTGCTTTCTGAAACTCTCCATCGACCCGCGCGCGCCGCAGACTTGTCTAATCGATAGGTTACAAAGCAAATCACGCTCGCCAACAAATACCATGCGGCGACATAGAAAAGCACTGGACTTAAGAGAGAGGTGATCAAAAATAGCCCGCTTCAACATCTCGGCGCACCGACTCGGCCGAGAGTTCTGACGGGTTCCAGAAGGCCATGCCTTGCTCTTCTAACCACTTGGCGGCTTCGCTCAAAACTTCTGCGACGCGGATTAAATCGGCGGGCGTAATTACCTCAATTTTCACCGAAAGCTTTGCCACTTATTACTAGTGGATTATTTGGGATCGAGCTTTGCAGCACCTGAAGGCTTGCCTTTTCGCCCTTTGCCACGCGGAGTTTTTGGTACAACGCTCTCCCCAACAAGACGTTCAAGAACAGCATAGACGGCCGCCGTGTCATCCATGCCGTAGCCTAGCGCCATCGCGGCGTTGTAGATAGGCATAGTGCTCGCAAAAAGGGGTGCCGGTGTATCGGTCGCCTGCAAGGCGTCATTGATGAGACGCATGTCTTTTTGCCAAGTGGACACCTTCATCGTGGCATCAGACCAACTACGGCTGACCATGGCCGGGCCCCGCACCTGAAACATGCGGGATCCTCCAGCACCGTCAGCCACCACATTGACGATCATCGCGGCATCGAGACCTGAGCGTACCCCCATCAAAATCGCTTCCGCAGTGGACACGTTATGGATCGCCACAAGTAAGTTTGCGACCAGTTTCATGCGGATCCCATTGCCAAAGGCGCCGACATCATATCTAGCACGCGCGAAGCCTTCGAATACTGGTGTACAGGCTTTGATGGCCTTAGCGTTACCGCTGGCGTAGATGGCAAGGTCTTTGGTTAGCGCCTGTGCCCCGGTGCCGGATAGGGGGCAATCCAAGAGTTGAATCTTGTGCTCGGCTAGAGCCTTAAAAGCGCGCAGCTTTGCGGTTTCCGGCAGGGTGCTGGTCTCGGCGGCGATCATTGCTCCCGGCTTAGCCGCGATGAGTTCGGCGCAAACTTGATCCAGAGCGGCTTCACTGGGCAGTGAAAGCACGACCTGGGAGCAATGTTTGGCCAGTTCACCCACACTGGAACAGGGAATGCCGCCCGCTTTTTTCAGCCGAGCCCTCGCTCCAGCCACGGGGTCATAGCCGTACACTTTGAAGCCCGCTTTGACCAAGTTGGCCGACATCGCAGAGCCCATGATGCCAAGCCCAATCATGCCTACGGAAACTTTGTCTTGCTGGGCCGATGGCGGTTGTGTCTGTACCTTGGAATTTTTTACGGAAATGTTATTCGATGTGTTTTTCATCACTGAGTTTCGACTGAGCGGTCGTTTACCCTATTCCACCTTCACGTTGAGTTCGCGAATCAGATTGCCCCAGAAGGCATAGTCGGTAGCCACATCGGAGGTCAAGGTCGAGCCTGGCATACCGGTCGGCGTGAGGCCAAGTGCTTTGAGGCGGCCTTGAATTTCAGTGGTTTTGACAATTTTGATGATCTCTGTACTGAGTCGGGAGACAATATCATCGGGAGTGCCGGTAGGTGTAAAGATTCCGTGCCAAGAACTGCCAATCACCCCGTTGACATCGAGATTGGGTCCAAATTCTGTCATCGTCGGAATATCGGGCATGGCCGGTATACGTTCAGCCCCTGAAATCGCAAGGGCCTTAATCTTTCCTCCCTTAATCAAAGGAATTGCTGTGGTGGAGGCTTCGAGTGAGAGGCTGACCACGCCACTCATAACATCTGGCGAAGGATTGGTTTTGTAAGGCACATGGGTAAGTTTGATGCCTAGTTTGGCGGCCCAAGCTTCGACCGCAACATGCGGCTGTGAACCCACACCCAGCGAGGCAAAATCAATCTTGCCGGGATTACGTTTAGCGTAGTCCACCAACTCCTTCATCGTGTTGTAAGGGGCGTTCGGCGTTGCGGTCAGTATGTGCGGGACCAGTAGAATTTGCCCAACCCCCTTGAAGTCCCGCATCGGGTTGTATTTCACATTGGGATAGACGTTGGGCGCAATCGCCATCACCGCCTTCACCGCAAAAAACAGGTTGTAACCATCGGCCGGTGTGGTTGCCGCGATTTCAGCACCGAGCATGCCGCCTGCGCCCGCACGGTTATCGATGATGACCGGCTGGCCTAGCGCTTGGCCCAATTTCTCGCCAATCATTCGCGCCACCACGTCGGGCGATATACCTACAGGATAGGGAACGATCATTTTGATCGGTTTATTGGGATAGTTACTTGTTTGCGCGCCGACGTTCGGCAACAAGGCGGATGCAGCAAGCCCGGCAGAGCCGACTAAAAGGCGTCTTCGTTTCATGATGTGGTCTCCTCAAATTAAGTATGACACGGCGAGTTGCACTAAGAGGTGTTCCGTTGCAGTTTTAAATCGGTCCTGGCGTCGCAAATCGTTTAATCTAAAGGTCCCGCCACAAGATTGATCCTGTCTTGTGACAACTTTCAGAGAGCAAACGTTTCAACGAGAGGATTAACTGTCATGAGAAATGATCGTCGCCGCCATCACCATCAGCGTTCCGATCTCGTCGGTCTCTCGGCAATTGCCATGACCGAGCGCGGATTGGAACCCGAGTTTTCTTCAAAGGTGTTGCAGGAACTCGCCAGCATTGCCGGTGCAGCAAAGGAAGCCGGTTCGGAGATCCGCGATCTCACCAATTTGCTATGGTGTTCAATCGACAATGATGACTCGCGTGACTTAGACCAATTGACCGTCTGCGAGGCAAGTGGCTCAGGCAAGATTAAGGTCTTGGTGGCCATCGCCGATGTCGATGCCGTTGTGAAGAAAGGGTCAGCCATTGATGACCATGCCCGCATCAATACCACTTCGATTTATACCTCGGCCCGGATATTCCCAATGTTGCCTGAAAGGTTGTCCACCGACCTGACTTCACTCAACGAGGGTCAAGAGCGGTTGGCCGTGGTGACTGAAATGCTTTTCGACGCTCAAGGCGCGCTCACTGATTCCACAGTGTATCGAGCCAAAGTACTCAACAAGGCTAAATTGGCCTACGACGCCGTATCCGCTTGGATTGAAAGCAAAGGGCCATCTTTGTCGGAAGTCGCAGCCATACCGGGTATGGAAGATCAATTGCAGATGCAAGATGTTCTAGCTCAGAAATTAAGGGCGCGACGCTATACCGAAGGCTCACTCGAATTTGAGACCTTTCAGCCGCGGGTCGTTTTCGACGGTGAACAGATCACTAAAATTTACTTGCAAGAACAAAATCGCGCTCGACAACTTATCGAGGAGTTGATGATCGCCACAAACGGGTGTAACGCTAGGTTTCTGGCCGCACATGGAGGTTCGTCACTGCGTCGTGTAGTGCGTTCTCCAGAGCGGTGGATGCGTATCATGGCGGTGGCACAGGAGTACGGAGAAACACTTCCGGGAGAACCTGATAGCAAGGCTCTGGCAGCGTTCTTGGCTAAGCGGCACCGGGCCGACCCACTCCGTTTTCCTGACTTGTCACTCATCATCGTGAAACTTATGGGCCGCGGTGAGTACGTGGTCGAGGCTCATGGTGGTGCCGCAATCGGTCATTTTGGACTTGGCCTACGTGACTATACCCATTCAACTGCGCCCAATCGACGCTTTCCAGATTTGATCACCTCGCGAATGCTTAAAGCGATTCTTCAAGAACAATCTTCTCCGTACACCGATGCGGAGCTAGCTTCCCTAGCGTTGCATTGCACGACTCAAGAGGACGCTGCACAAAAAGTCGAGCGCCAGATGCGCAAGTCCGAAGCAGCACTTTTACTTGAGTCGAGAATTGGTGCGCATTTCGATGCAATCGTCACCGGCAACTCGAGTGTTGGTGTCTGGGTCCGGGTACTTTCGCCGCCCGCCGAAGGCAAGCTTATGGCCAACGGGACTTCCCTAAAAATTGGGGAGAGGCTCAGAGTAAAGTTGCTTGGCGTCAATGTTGAACGCGGTTTTATCGACTTTGGGATCGAATCAGATCGTCGGGCTTGAAGCGCTGTCGGATTATAGGACGACTCGTTGCAGTGCATTAAAATCCACGTTGTAAAGGGTCCCTGTCATTGTACATCCTCGATAGACGCTGAACGAATAGTCAAGCGCGACGATAGTCTGCGCTTTTAAAAATAAAATGGACCAAAATGCAATTTCATCTCTCCGGATTTAGAACAGGCGATCCCTGCCTATTGGATGCAACAGGTTCGGTTCAACCGCAGGTCGCAAGCCTGCCTACCGAAGCAGATGTCTTGATCGTTGGCTGTGGCCCAGCAGGGCTTACGCTTGCCGCGCAATTGGCTGCATTCCCAGACATTCACACAGTGATCGTAGAGCAAAAACCTGGCCCTCTGCAATTAGGTCAGGCCGATGGCATCGCGTGTCGCACAATGGAAATGTTTGAGGCTTTCGGATTTGCACACCGAGTCTTGAAAGAAGCCTATTGGGTAAATGAGACTACCTTTTGGAAGCCTGATGATGCTCAGGGTGCTGACAAAAGCCAGATTGTGCGCAGCGGTCGCGTGCCTGACGTGGAAGAAGGTCTCTCGCACATGCCGCACGTCATTCTCAATCAGGCGCGAGTACATGACTTCTACCTAGAGACGATGCAAAAGTCCGCCACCCGACTTGTACCCCAGTATTCCCGACGCCTTGCAAAGCTTGAACGAAACACAGATGAGTCCGTTAAATATCCTGTCACGGCGCAGTTTGAGCGCCAGGACGACGGTCACGATGGCAAGTTGGAAACCATACGCGCTCGGTATGTTGTGGGCTGTGACGGCGCGCGTAGCGCTGTACGCCAGTCCATGGGACTCGCACTAAAAGGCGACTCTGCCAATCATGCCTGGGGAGTGATGGATGTGTTGGTCGTCTCCGACTTCCCCGACATCCGCTTCAAATCGCTTATTCAATCGGCTAGCGAGGGCAGCCTCTTGATCATTCCACGTGAAGGAGGCTATCTTGTTCGTCTTTACGTGGAGCTAGACAAACTCAACCCAAACGAGCGTGTCTCAGGCCGTAACATCACTATTGAGCAACTAATCGCCGCGGCGAAGAGAATTTTCCATCCTTATCTTTTGGATATTAAAGAAGTTGCATGGTGGTCAGTGTACGAAATTGGTCAGCGACTCTCCGACCGATTTGACGACCTTCGGCAAGACGAATTGGCTTCTCGCCTCCCGGCCATATTTATAGCCGGCGACGCTTGCCACACCCATAGCCCTAAGGCTGGACAGGGCATGAATGTGTCAATGCAAGATACATTCAACTTGGGCTGGAAACTTGCCGCCGTACTGCAGGGGCGTAGCCCAGCAAGCCTTCTACATACTTATTCCGCCGAGCGCCAAGCGGTCGCTAAAGAGTTGATTGATTTCGACCGTGAATGGTCAACAATGCTCAGCGGCGTCGGTACTGAAGCTACAGATCCCACGGCAGTGCAACGCTATTTTGTCCAGCATGGCCGCTACACAGCAGGAACCGCAACGCACTACAAGCCTGGACTGCTCATAGGCCCACCCACTTATCAGCCACTAGCTGAGGGATTTAAAATTGGCACGCGCTTCCATTCTGCACCCGTAACACGCTTGGGCGATGGAAGGCTGATTCAGCTTGGTGACACATTAGCGGCCGACGGTCGCTGGCGATTGATTGCCTTCGCGGGCCTTGGCGATACAGCCACGCCAGACTCACCATTGGGCAAGCTTTGCAGCTTCCTGGTGGAATCATTGGAGTCCCCGCTCAAGCGCTACACCCCTCGGGGTGCGGACGTAGACGCCGTGTTCGACGTACGTGCTGTGTTTCAAAAAAGCCATCACTTGCTTGCCATTACTGCAATGTCGGAAATACTTTTCCCACACAAAGGACGATTCGGCCTACGCGATTATGAAAAGGCGTTCTGTGCGCTGGAAGATGCAAGTCAAAACATTTATGCCATACGCCACGTTAACAAGGATAGCGGCTGCCTGGTCGTAGTGCGTCCTGACCAATACATCGCACACGTTTTGCCAATGAGCGACCAAGAAACTTTAGCTCAATTCTTTGCCGGTTTCATGCTGAATGTTCACAGTGAATAACCAACAAAGATATTGAAAGCGCGTTTCAAAGCCTTTGCGCATTTGAAACAGTTTCTTGGCGGCACGGAGCGACGATCAACATGGTGCAGCCTTACCTCTTGGCGCAAAAAGTCCCGCCAGCCCAGACGCCAGACCGCCACTTGCCTTGAACGAGGCTTTATCTATCCGAATTCTGGACGCACCGAGCGCGGATACGATGGCTCTCCGGTGCACGTTGGAGATGAAGGAATTGCCCGCTGTAAGTACAGTATCGCGAGGGTCATCGTCGGTTGTGAGCCATACGCTTCCGTCCAGGCAGGTGACCTCGACCTCAGAAATATCGTCGATTCTTACGAAACTCCCTTTTGTGAGAGGCAACTCCATTACTTTTGCATCGATGTTCATGATTATCCTTTCTGGTTCGGTGTGGAATTGAATATACTCATGCCAGCGATCGTTCTCAAGCGGTGAAATGGAATGTTTCGCATGCGTTTTAGGAATGCTAAGACAACGTCATGAATTATGCCCAGCAGCGAGTTACTCAGAATCGATTTGCTCTATGCCTTTGAAGCCGCGGCTCGTCATTTGAGCTTCACGAAGGCTGCCGATGAGCTCGCATTGACCCAGTCAGCAGTAAGTCGTCAAATTCAGCAACTTGAAGATAATCTTCATGCTCCCCTGTTTGAGCGACACTATCGTGCCATTACACTGACCGAGGCGGGTCAGATCTTGCAGCGCGCGGTCAGTGATAGTTTCGAGCGCTTGCTCAACGCACAAGCACGTATCCAAAATAGCAGGCAACATAAGCAGTTGGCGATCACTTGTACACCTGCATTCGCGTCGCTCTGGCTCATACCGCGGCTCGATGAGCCTCTACACAATGTTGAAAGACTCCAAGCCAGCGCAAGCCATCATTGAAGGTGGCACCAAGGCTGCGGCCTATGTTGCGGACATGGCTGGGCGTGGCTACAACATCGCGAAAGAATCAAAGCCAATTCAGTTACTCAAAGAAGGCGCTACTACTGCCGTTGAGGCAGCGGGCAAGGGTCTACAGGCCATTAAGGAGTCTCAGCCCGTGCAGGCGGTCGTGGAAGCTGCTGGCAAGGCAAAGGATTGGGCCTTGGGCGATTCGGTCAAGAAGTATGAGTCTGGCAATGCTGGCGCTGCAGCCGTATCCACTGGTAAGGGCGATCTCGGCGGGGCAAGCTATGGCACCTACCAGCTTTCAAGTTCCAAGGGGCGAGTTCAAGAATTCCTCAAGAAGTCACCCTACGGTGCCGAGTTCGAGGGTCTAACACCAGGCTCGCAAGAGTTCAACGCCAAGTGGAAGGAACTAGGCGCCAGCGACAAATCGTTTGGGCAGGCACAGCATCAATTCATCAAGGAAACCCATTACGACCCCGCCATGGCCGCCCTGAAAAAGAAGGGCATTGACCTATCGGGTGCAGACCCTGCGGTGAAGGATATGTTGTGGTCAACATCCGTTCAGTTTGGCCCTGGTAGCGATAAAAAAGGTGGTGGCGCACCGTCGTTGATCTCCAATGCTCTCAAGGGTAAGAGCGCCGAGCAGATGTCAGGGGCTGACATGATCAACGCGGTTCAGGACTACAAGGTGGCGAACAATAGCAAGTTGTTTGCTAGCTCGAGCGAGACAGTACGGGCGGGAACCCTAAGACGAGCCGATGCCGAGCGCATGACTTTATTGGCGGGTGCAACACAAACTGCTTCAAATGCTGGCCTTCCGTCCGTGGCCTCAAACCTAAGCATGCCCCCAGTCGCTGCACCAGAGTCTGCGCCGTCCAACGCGAATTCAAGCGACAGGGGCTTTGCTGCGGTAAGCGTCACAATGGCTAGGCCCAAAGTCGGCCAAGTCCTTTCAGATCGGAAGATCGCTCATATTGCAACCGGTGGCCTATCGAGAAAGTCTATTTAGCCAAAAGCGACTACATCACAATCCTTGATGGCCCGACGCTTGCTTCGCAAGGCTCTCCGGACCGAAAATCCGAGCAGAGCGAAAAGCGGAGGCTAAAGTGTGAATATTAGGGGTGGGCTTCAAATCTGTGAGACGAAACGGTCGGGACAGGAACCTGGGCGCAAACCCGTTCCTAAGGTCTAAACTTGTGTACGATATTTGTCATACTCGTCGGATGATGACCCACCTCAGTATCGATCAGCTCGCTCTAAATCCGTCAGCTGGATCTCAAACTAGTCCTTCTCTGATATGCAATTTGAGGCTGAATGCTGGAAGGAAGCGGTGCCATTAAATGGCACCGTTTTGTGTCCAACAACACCTCTACTTTCCTTTTAAGCTGGCCTAGTTGCTTAAATGACACTCAAGTTTTCATCATTTTTTCGATAAACTCAGGAATCTCGACTGCGGAAGCTCTCTCGGCCCTTAGCTTTGAAATTCCTAATGATTTCGCAACTTCTGCGAGGGCGTTCCCGTCCGCAATTAATTTCCTAACTTTTTTCGGCAATACGCCAAAATCGTAAAGGCTTTCAGCACGAGCTGAGATAGAGCCCGAGTGGTAATCGGGCACTTCAGCATGCTCAGGTTTGGTCAGAAAATTTTCCACGAAGTCCCGGCGCTGCTTTTGATTTTTCAGTGCTCCGAAACCTACAGACTGCGCCACAAGAAGAGCCAATTTAGAAATAGTTTCGGGGTCTAACTCTTCGTCGCCCTCACCTACTTCAGACTCAAACTCTTCATCAAGATCATCGGGCAAAGCAAGGTTTAAAACTGAACAAAACCAAGTGTTAGTCAAGCCCGCCCGAACGTAAAACGTCGCCGCTCTCATGCACTTCAGTTCTGTTTCATCATCCCAATAAACGACATCAACCACCCCGAATGAGTTCGGCTGATTTATTAGCGTGTCGTCAATTCCATCAAAAAGATTGCAGGTAACAAGCGTGTGACCGTCGCCTTCAAGACTTCCGTCAATCACTGGAACACCAAGTGCAGCCAACTTAGTCCTGAACCCGTCAACTTTCTCGGCTAGTATTTCATGCCAGGTGTCCGCCGCCTGCCTTAAGGTCATACAATCTCCAAAAGTAGTCTACAAAACTGGTTAGTGATTTTCCTGCCAGTGATTTTTGTACCGCTTTTCATCAGTTGCGGAGCACTATTCCAAAAAAGCGTCGATGATGTAGTTGGGAGTTCTTAATGAATTTCTAAGACCATCGACGATGCGCTTGAGAATCATGCGCTCAATCGGATCACCTTTTCTAAATACTCCCTTTTGTTCTCGATCTATAAGTTCTTGATGGGTGTAAAGCCGCGCATGGTTATAAGCGACATAGGATTCGTGACGAATGAAAGGGTGATCACCAACACTGAGAATGCATGTCCTGTCGCACTTAGCGACCGTGGTACACACAGACAACAATACAGTTGATTGCTTTGGATGACCAGCAACATCCGCGAATGGCAGTGCAATGACGAACAAATGCTCGCCCACATTTCCAGACTCTATGAAGAAGGTGTCACCCGGGAAGAACACTGTGAACTAGCGTGCCGCTGCCAATATGCGATCTACCGCACTATGCTCATCGACTCGGGCAATAAGCGCGCTCCGGTCGTCATGGTTGAACTTAAGCGCCTTGAGTAATCGCTCAAGCGGGATCCCCGCAGATGAGCCATGAGGGTCTTCCCATTCGTCGCAATGGTCGTGGGTATAGGCGACCAGCGCCCATTGATCCATCGGGCCAAATTGCTGCCATATGGAATCTAGGACATTTAGCTCAGCACGGCTCAAAAGTTCGAGCTGCTTCGAAGGATCTTTAATGGTAGGTACTAAACCCAACTGGTAGCCGGACTTGGCGCTTATCCACTTGCCCCACACGTCCTCCGATCCGGCTCCATTGAAGCAATTAAACGTCTTAGAAAGAACAGGGCCTTGATCCATGGAGACAAGGTGGTCGCCTATGATTGGCTCGCCAAACTCTTCGTAGGATTTGCGCTCCGACAGGTACATAAGCTTCATCAGCTTAAGGACATTGATACTCCCGTCGGCTTTAAACGCAAAGAAGGCCGCAACCTGCGCAGCTTTGATTTCACTGAAACTCATAATTGGACGTTATCACAAGGGGTGGCGCAACTCAATGACAGATGACCGTGGAATGGCTTCGCTGGTTCAAACGGCAAGACTCATGCTATCTCAGGCCGTCTTATTTAGCCAACACCTTTCAATCATTTCCACAATGGTGGGTAAGAAGGTGGGTTTTATTTAAAACAGGCTGGAAACCCGCATGGAATAAGGGCTACTGGCGGAGAAAGGGGGATTCGAACCCCCGTTACGATTGCTCGTAAACATGCTTTCCAGGCATGCGACTTAAACCACTCATCCATCTCTCCAGAATTCTTGTCAGCGGCAAGCTGCGAACAGTTTTGCCGTGAGGCGCGCATTGTACCTGAAGCTTTTGAGCGCCGGGTGCTCCATTGGTCGGAGGCGTTATCGCCTTGTTTTCGATACCACCTTGGGCGCTTTAGCTCTCGGAATGGAACAAACCTCTGGTAAAAACGGGTCTGATCGTCGCTCCATCGCAGGTAAGCATCGTTCAGGACGTTAAAATAGCCCGAACATTGACCTGAAATCAATCCCTACCGAAGCAAAACCACGCATGAAGTCTACCGAGCCTCTTCAGTTTCTCCCTCGTCTTATCTTTGCCAGCCGCTGGCTCCAAGTGCCGCTCTACCTCGGCCTCATTGTGGCGCAGTGCGTTTATGTAGTGTTGTTCGCCGAGGAGTTGATTCATTTGGTGGAGTTACTTTGGAACCCTTCCGCGCTGACGAGTTCGATGGGTCGTTTGGGTATCACCGGCCATAGCAAGGAGACGGTGATTATGATCATCGTGCTTTCGCTGATTGATGTGGTGATGATCTCCAACCTGCTGATTATGGTGATCGTAGGCGGTTACGAGACCTTTGTGTCGCGAATGCGACTCGAAAGCCACCCCGACCAGCCGGAGTGGTTGTCGCATGTGAACGCCAATGTGCTGAAGGTAAAATTGGCGACGGCGATTATTGGAATTTCATCGATTCATTTGTTGAAGAGTTTTATTGCGACGAGCACTTTGAGTGATAAAACTCTCCTGTGGCAGACGGTGATTCATGTAGTGTTCTTATTCTCTGCAATCGCTATCGCCATGATCGACCGACTGATGAGCCATGCCAAGCCCCAAATAGCTACGGTCAGCGATCAAGAATCGAGTACAAATGGTCGTGAATTGCCCTCCTCTACTTTGCCTAATCCAAAGCATTAAAAGCGTCTTATCCCTTCCTGGACCCTGGTTATGACTATCATCAAACAAGACGATCTCGTCGAATCCGTCGCGGCGGCACTTCAGTTCATTAGCTACTACCATCCGCTTGACTATATTCAGCATTTGGCGCGCGCCTACGAGCTTGAAAAGAGCCCGGCGGCCAAAGACGCTATTGCCCAGATTTTGACCAATTCGCGTATGTGCGCCGAAGGCCATCGACCGATATGCCAGGACACCGGCATTGTGAACGTGTTCTTGAAAGTGGGCATGAATGTTCGCTTTGAAGGCTTCAAAGGCTCGGTCACAGATGCCGTCAACCTCGGTGTTCGGCAGGGCTATTTGCACCCGGACAATCTACTACGTGCCTCGGTGGTGGCGGACCCACACTTTGAACGTAAAAACACCAAGGACAATTCGCCTGCGGTGGTCAACATGGAATTGGTGCCTGGTGACACTATTGAAGTCACGGTGGCGGCCAAGGGCGGCGGCTCAGAGAATAAGGCCAAGTTTGTGATGTTGAACCCGTCTGACTCGCTGGTCGATTGGGTGCTCAAGACCGTGCCCACCATGGGTGCGGGCTGGTGTCCTCCCGGAATGTTGGGCATTGGCATCGGCGGAACGGCTGAAAAAGCCATGTTAATTGCCAAAGAAAGCCTCATGGAGCCGCTCGATATGTATGAGCTACTCGCTCGCGGTCCACGGGACAAATACGAAGAGCTCAGGATTGAACTGTTTGAGAAGGTTAACGCGCTGGGCATCGGTGCCCAAGGCCTGGGCGGCCTCACCACGGTGTTGGACGTGAAGATTGCGCACTACCCCACCCACGCCGCCAGTAAGCCCGTGGCGATGATCCCTAATTGCGCGGCGACCCGCCATGCACATTTTGTGCTGGATGGTAGCGGCCCGGCGTACTGCGAGTCACCGTCATTGGACGATTGGCCAAAGGTGGATTGGAAGCCCGATGTGGCGACCAGTAAGCGAATCGATTTGAACACCCTGACCAAGGAAGAAGTAGCCTCCTGGAAGCCGGGACAAACCTTGCTCCTGAACGGTAAGATGCTCACTGGTCGTGACGCCGCCCATAAACGTATTCAAGACTTGCTCGCCAAAGGCGAGTCATTGCCCGTGTCGTTCGCCAATCGCGTCATTTACTACGTCGGGCCGGTTGACCCGGTGCGCGATGAGGTGGTTGGGCCCGCAGGCCCGACGACCGCGACTCGTATGGATAAGTTCACTGAGATGATGTTGGCCGAAACCGGGTTGATCTCCATGGTCGGTAAGGCCGAGCGCGGCCCGGTAGCCATTGAGGCCATTAAAAAGCACCGAGCGGCCTATTTAATGGCTGTCGGCGGCGCGGCCTACCTGGTATCGAAAGCGATCAAGTCCGCTAAGGTTGTAGGTTTTGCAGATCTGGGGATGGAAGCCATTTATGAGTTTGACGTGCGCGACATGCCAGTAACCGTTGCGGTCGATTCGGCCGGGACCTCGGTACACAATACCGGGCCGAAGGAATGGCAAGCCAAGATCGGAAAGATTCCCGTCACTGTGGCTTAATCTCGTACACTAGCCTCAGAAATCGCGCCCCCTTTTACAATACGCCTCGCTCGGGAGAGATCAGCATGGCAAGAATTGCCGTCGGCGGCATGCAGCATGAGACCAATACGTTCGCGCCGTCCAAAGCCACCTACACGATGTTCGAGCAAGGTGGAGGTTGGCCTGGAGTGTGCTCCGGCCAGAAGATGCTGGACTCAATTGCCGGAGCCAACATTCCTGCCGAAGGTGCCGTTAAGGCGCTGAGAACGGCGGGGCATCAGGTGATTCCTCTCACCTGGGCCGCCGCGTCCCCTTCAGCACAGGTGAGCGATGATGCCTTTGAGCGCATCGTGGGCAGCCTCACTGAGGGTTTGAATGCGGCCATTGCCTCGGGCGGTATCGAAGCTGTGTATCTGGATTTACACGGCGCCATGGTCACCGACTCGTTCGATGATGGGGAAGCGGAGATTTTACGGAGAGTGCGGGAAATCATCGGGCCGCGTATTCCGATGGTCGCAAGTCTTGACTCACATGCCAACGTGTCGCGTGAGATGGTCGACTATGCAGACGCACTCTCTATTTATCGTACCTATCCTCACGTGGACATGGCGGAGACGGGTGCTCGCGCGGTTGGGCTCCTGTTGCGTATGCTGAAGACTGGCAAGGCCTTCGAGAAAGCCTTTACCCCTCTCAATTTCTTAACGGGTCTACCCTCGCAGTGCACTTTTCGTGAGCCAGCCAAAGGCCTATATGAGCTTTTGGACAAGATCGAAGAACAAAGCGGTATCGCGCTTTCCTTCGCCACTGGTTTTCCGATGGCGGATATCGCGGTTTGTGGCATGTCGGTGTTGGGTTACGGTGAAAAAGGCAAGGTCGACGCAGCAGTCGCCGAGCTTGCCGCCGCCGTTAATGCCTGCGAAAAAGACTTTCAGATGGATTTGCTCAGCCCAGACGACGCCGTGCGTCGCGCCATAGCCAAAGGTGAGATTGGCGCCCCGGTGATTCTGGCCGACACTCAAGATAACCCTGGTGCAGGCGGCAATGGCGACACCACTGGCCTGCTGCGCGCCATGCTGGCGCAGAGAGCTCAAGATGCCTGCTTAGGACTGTTGATCGACGGTCCCTCGGCGCTACGCGCTCACGAAGCGGGGCAAGGCACAAGTCTTGATTTTGAGCTGGGGGAAATCTCAGGCATTCCGGGTACCCGTCCTTTGGGCGGACGCTTTACCGTTGAGCGCCTTGGCGATGGCAAATTTACCTGTACAGGCCCAATGTTCAAAGGTTTTAATATGACCTTAGGACCTATGGCCTTGTTGCGACAGGACGGTGTGCGCGTATTGCTGGCCTCTAGAAAGTGCCAAGCGGGTGATCAGGAGATGTTTAGGCATCTCGGCGTAGAGCCGATTCGCCAACGAATCGTGGCCGTCAAAAGCTCGGTGCATTTCCGAGCCGACTTCGAACCGATAGCACGTGAAGTGCTCGTTGTGCGAGCCCCCGGCCCCGCGTTGGCGGACCCCACTGATTTCAAGTGGACCAAGCTACGCAAGGGCCTGCGCCTCAAACCCCTCGGACCTGTTTTTGCGTGAGATCTTTTTTTGAAGCACATCCTTCTCGTTGATATTGGTAATACTTTTTTAAAGTGGAGCTTTTGTGAGCAATTGCCACCTGGCTCGAAAGCTTTAGCGCCCGACCATACCGTCGCTTTCGGCCGCGTCCTGTTGGACGAAATTGGCTCCGTGATGCGGGCTTGGCGCAGCTTCGACACTCCCGAACAGGTGATCGTCTCGAATGTCGCGGGTACCGCTGTTGCCAACCCAGTTTTACGCGCCATGGAGGCTTGGGACAATGCACCTGAGCCGCAATGGATTAGCTCAAAGCAAGTACAGTGCGGCATCACCAATGGTTATCTGAATCCGCGTGCGCTGGGCTGTGATCGTTGGGCCGCGCTGATCGCTGCACGCGCCATCCTCGGGCCTCGGGCGGCGCTGGTGGTGTGCTGCGGTACGGCGACCACGATGGATCTACTCACCGCGGACGGCAAATTTCTGGGCGGCGGCATCATGCCCGGTCTGGGATTAATGCAGCGTGTGTTGCATCAGAACACGGCGACCTTGCCCGATGCGCAAGGTGAATATGTGGACTTTCCCAGGCAAACTGTGGACGCCATTGCGTCAGGCTGCGCCCATGCGCAAGCGGGTGCGGTGGAGCGCATGTACCATCTCCATCAAAAGGATCACCCGGATCTTATTTGTCTCATCTCGGGTGGCGCCGCAAGAACCTTGGCACCACGCCTTGCGATTGAATCAGTGTACCGAGAAAATCTAGTGCTCGAAGGTTTGTTCCAAATGGCGCAGGAAGGTTAGGCTCGAGCTGCTTTTAACTCTAGTGGCGGCGGTACACTAGGCAAGCAGTTCTTAAGTATCCATGCTTGGCTAGTTTTAGCGACTACTCGGTGCAATACTTAGGGCCCGTTGGGCGTTTCATATCGCCTAGACCGCGCAAAATCAGCCAGCCGATCACGAAGAACAAACCGGTACTGAGAATTGCAAGGCGATGATTGTTATTGGTCATCCAAGTGACTAATCCGTAGGTCAGCGGACCAATAATTGCGGCAATGCGCGTAGCCAAAGCCCATAGACCGTAAAACTCACCGAGACGATCCGGCGGCGACAGCACGCCCACCATGGCGCGCCCAACAGATTGGCTCGAACCCATGCACAAACCAGCAATCACTGCAGCGATCCAAAACACGATGGGCTCGGTTGCCAAATAGGCTAAAACCGTCATAAACATCCAGGCGACCAGAGTCATGGAAAGTGCTTTTTTATGTCCGATTTTGTCCTGAAAATAGCCAAAGCCAAAGGCACCGACGGCCGAGGCAATATTCACCAGAAACACAAGCATCATGATCTGAGTCGAGGTGAATTTCATGGCTTGTTCGGCGTAGACCGCTGCCAAGGCAATGACGACCGAAATACCTGCTTGATAAAACACACCACTGGCAAGAATAATGCGAAAATCTTTATAGCGAGCTGACTCTCGCCAGGTCAGTTTCAATCGCTCGATGGAGTCGCGCACCCCCGCGCCAGAATTTTTTACGCTGCCAGGGGCGCCGCGCTCCTTCAGGAGCAAGAAGGTGGGAACTACTGAAATCGCGAATATCGCGGCCGTAATCAGCATCGTCACAGGCACGAAGCTGGCGGCAGTTGCGCCAGTCTTTTGGGCATGGAACACATAGGCAAGCGATAGCCCAAGCGCCACCATGCCACCGAGATAGCCAAAACTCCAACCCCAGCCCGAGACTTTCCCCATCGCATCCTGATGCGCCAACTCGGGCAGGAAGGCGGAGTTCAAAGTCTCCCCAATCGAGAAGCAGTAGTTCGAAACGATAATCAAAATAACCGCCAAAGCCACGTTGCCTGGCCCAACCCAAGCCAGTCCTGCCGTTGCCGCCACGCAGCCCACAGTTGCAAGCAACAAAAAGAACTTTTTGCTACGCCGGGCGTCGGCTAAGGCACCGATGGCTGGGGCGGTCAACACTACCAGTAGGCAAGAGAAGGCAAGAGTTGCAGTCCAAGCCAAGGTTGCCCATTCGGCTTTGGCGGCCACGACAGAAACGAAGTAGGCATTAAAGACCGCCGTGAGTACCACCGTGGTGTAGCCCGAATTGGCAAAATCGTACATCGCCCAACCGAAGAGTTCTCGCTTGGCAACGCCAGGGTTAAGCGCATTTTCTTGCATGACTTTGATCCGGTAAATTTCAACTCAGAGCGTCAATTCCCGCCTTGGCGACTTGAGCATCTTCATTGGACTTCACGCCCGACACACCGACGGCACCAATGGTGTTGCCATCAACGACGATGTTGACCCCACCCTCCAACATACCTTGCAACACCGGCGCACTCAGGAAGGAGGTCCGACCATTATTAATAATGTCTTCGTAGACGCGACTTTCACGGCGACCTAGGGCCGCCGTTTTGGCTTTTTCCTGCGAAATGTAAGAGGAAATTGTGGCGCAGCCATCGAGCCGCAAAAGCCCCAAGAGATGACCACCATCATCGACTACGGCGATGGTAACGTTCCAATTGTTTTTCAGCGCTTCGGCCTTGCTGGCTGCCAGAATTTTTTCGACGTCGGAATGGGTGAGGTAAGACTTAGTTTTCATTTTTTTTCGAGGATCACTGGGGTTAAAAAATTGCTTGTAGAGCCCAATCCAGGGCTAGTGAGACGGTACCACAGGAGCCCGACCAGTTCATGAACTGCGTACCAGGTACTCACCGCGCTTGCGGGGCTTGGTAGCCAAGACATCGAGCGAGGAGCCCCCTGCCCGGCTTGGAATCCCATCGGCGCCGCGGTCACTTTGAATCCTGCCTGTTCAAACTCAATGCGTGCGCGCACCATATGGGCTGCATGCGTGACTAAAAATACGTGTCTCACGCCCGCCGGGAGAAGAAGCTTTGCGCTGTACAGCGCGTTGCCACGCGTGTCAAGCGAGGCAGTTTCGACCCAGTCGGGCGTAAGCCCAAGATCACTGGACATGAGCTGGGCCATCGCCTGAGCCTCCGGTACCGTGTGCGGCGGTGGTGCTCCGCCGGTCACCAGCACCTTTAGCCCAGTTAGCTTAGTCAATCGTGAGCCGTATAAGGTTCGTTGCAAGGTAAGCGGGCTTGGTGTGACTGGCCCTCCTGGCTCGCGCTCATCATAGGATTGGCCGCCAGCGAGAATGACCACAACTTGCGGCGGGTTCGGCGCGACTAGAACGGTTTTGGTGCTTTCTACAGTTAAAGCAGCGCCCGCGAGACTTTCAACCGACGCTAGCAAATACCTTGAAACCAAATTGGTCGACGCAAATAGACCAAGCAACAAAGACACTAAGGCCATTCTCAGGGCGAGGCGTTTATTGGCAAGGCGCATCGCCAAAAGCAATATAAGGCCGCTCAAAACAAAAAACCCAAACGGTGGCAGTACCAAACTGCTCACCACTCGTTTGAACAAGTACAAGAGTTCCAATGAACTATCGCTCACGCATTGGTCCGACCTAGTGCCACACGGATCTGCTCCAAAGCCACTGGATCTTCGATGGTTGTGAGATCACCGGGATCACGTCCTTCGGCCACCGCTTGAATCGATCGACGCAACACTTTTCCCGAACGAGTCTTGGGAAGGGCATTCACAAACAGTACCCGTGATGGCCTAGCGACCGCACCTAATTGCCTATCGACCACGGCCATCATTTCGCCCTCAAGCTTAAGCCGAGCGTTCATATCGCTCACTAAATCGCCATCTTTCAAGACCGCAAAGGCCATCGCGACTTGGCCTTTCAGCGAATCCGCTACACCGACCACGGCGACTTCCGCAATTGCACTGTGACTCGAAATGCTCTCTTCGATTTCGCGCGTACCGAGGCGATGTCCGGCGACGTTAATCACGTCATCGGTGCGACCCAGAATGTAGTAATAGCCGTCGTCATCTCGAATGCCCCAATCGAAAGTCGAGTAAACCAATTTCCCAGGGACCGACTCAAAGTAGGTTTTCACAAAGCGCTCGTCGTCACCCCAAACCGTCTGCATACAGCCCGGCGGCAAAGGCGGCACCATGACCACGACCCCTTTTTCATTACTACCCAGCTCTTCACCGGTTTGTTCGTGCAAAAGCCGAACGTCGTAACCATACATCGGGATGCCGGGACTGCCAATTTTGGTGGGGGTTTTTTCGATGCCTGGGGCTACCGTAAGGATCGGCCAACCTGTTTCCGTTTGCCAGTAGTTATCAATAATGGGTTTGCCCAAACCTTCGGAGATCCATTGCGAGGTAGGCTCATCGAGCGGTTCCCCGGCTAAGAACAACGCGCGCAAGCTGGATAAGTCGTATTTTTTAAGGAAGGCAGGATCTTGCTTTTTGAGTACGCGAATTGCAGTGGGCGCGGAGAACATTACGGTCACTTTAAAGCGCTCGACCAGTTGCCACAAGATTCCCGCGTCGGGTCGCACTGGTGTGCCCTCGAACATAATGGTCGCCATGCCGGCGATAAGCGGTCCGTAGACGATGTAAGAGTGGCCGACGACCCAACCAATATCGCTCGAAGAAAAATAGGTCTCCCCTGGGTTGCCGCAATAAATATGCTTCATGGAAGCTGCTAAAGCAACCGCATAACCGCCCACGTCACGCTGCACTCCCTTGGGTTTGCCGGTTGTGCCCGAGGTATACAAGGTATAACTAATTTCGTTCGACTCAAGCCAAGTAATGGGCACTTTAGCGTTGAGATGTTTGTGTCGCTCCAGACCGTAATCGAGATCGCGCGACGCGACCATTGGCAGGGCAGCGAGGCCGCGATTCACGAGCAGCACTTTACTGGGCTTACTGGTTGCGAGCGCGATGGCTTCGTCTAACAAAGGTTTATAGGCGATTACCTTCCCCGCTCTGGAACCCGCATCGGCACTCACAATAAGTATCGGTTGTGCATCGTCAATTCTCGAGGCCAGGCTGTGCGCTGCGAAACCACCGAACACCACACTATGAATTGCGCCAATACGGGCGCACGCCAACATCGCAAAAGTGGCTTCCGGGATCATGGGCATATAGATTAAGACGCGATCCCCGCGGCCCACACCCTGCTCAATGAAGATGGCCGCCATGCGTTCAATTTCTTCTTGCAAAGCGCGAAAGCTGTAGATCTTTTCTTGGTCAACCTCGCTCGACACCCAGATCAAGGCCGGCTTATCGCCCAGGCTAGCCACATGACGGTCCACTGCGTTGTAGCAAAGATTAGTGAGTCCACCTTCAAACCACCGCGTGAAAGGAGGGTTACTGTAATTCAAGACCTTTTCAAAAGGCTGATGCCAGTGAATCAGTGCCGCCTGCTCCTTCCAAAACCCTTCTTTGTCCTCAATCGAGCGACGCTGAAAGGCGGCGAACTCTTGGGTCGCCGCACTCGACGGCTTCTGTGTCTGCGTCATCCGAATCCCCTCTTCCTATAAAATTCAGGTCGAGAATACCAAAGCGTCGGATAATGCCATTTTTGGCGCATCTAATCGGAGAACATGTTGCATCACCATGTGAACAAAAAATCAGTTCATTGGAAAATGTGTGTAATCCTTCGCTGTACTTTCGTCGTAGGCGCAGGGCTTATGGCGCAGGCGGTGGCAGCTCAGGTTCAGGGCAATCCAACTGGACTAACGGTGCCTCCACCCATGCCGCCCTTCTCTAAGCCCATTTTGAGCCCAAGTGAGCAGTTGATCGAGCGTGCCAAGGGTCTTTTGGGGATACCCTATAAATTCGCGGGCAGTAGCCCTGAAACCGGTTTTGATTGTAGTGGCCTGATCCGCTTCGTGTTTAGAGAGGTGTTGGGTATTAACCTTCCCGGGCGAGCTGAGGATATAGGACGCGGCGGCGAAAAACTCAGCGACGCTCTCTTAAGCCCAGGCGATCTTGTGTTTTTCAATACACTGAATCGACCCTTGTCACACGTGGGTATTTACCTTGGAAACCGCCTGTTCTTGCATTCCCCGTCAACAGGTGGAGTGGTGCGTATTGAAAGCATGACACTACCGTATTGGAGCAAGCGCTATCAAGGCGCTCGTCGTATGGTGAGCGTGGAGGATCACGCGAATACGGTGCGTGGCGTGACACCAGAGCTTGCCCACGGCGCCGAGGTTTTGGTTGGAAATACTGGTAATGTCTTGTTAGAGAACCACCGGCGCGCAGAGACTAAGCCTGCTGATGCCGAAAAATCTCCGGACCCGCTCGACTTGTTGCTAAAGAATTTGACAGAGAAGCCTTAAAGGCAATCTCTTAAAGGCAATCTCTTAAAGGCAAACCCTTAAAGGCACAACCTTCGCGAGGGCCCCTTAAGATGATTTTCTTGCGCTACGCGCGAAAAGTCGCGGCAACTTTTTTTTCGACCTGCGAGCCACTTGTGTCGAACACAAATGGCGTCCCGTAGGGGAGTCGAACCCCTGTTACAACCGTGAAAGGGTCGTGTCCTAGGCCTCTAGACGAACGGGACTAGCAGGTAAAACTTGGTGGAGATAAGCGGGATCGAACCGCTGACCTCTTGCATGCCATGCAAGCGCTCTCCCAGCTGAGCTATACCCCCACAATGTATCTCCAAATCAGATACGCCCTTAATTTCACAACTCAAACAAACTTCGAGCGCGGCCTAAATTTTTTAGACCTACTGCGACATCGGTTTTAGTTACTAACCTAAGGAGCCTGAGATAATAACCCGTTTTTAAATCTCTGTAAAGTTGAGCATGAGTAATCTCCTGGATGGTGCCGGCCTAGCCAAAGAAATTCGGCTGCAATGTAAGCAAGCCGCTGAAGTTGTTTTACTTAGAATTGGCCGCAAACCCGGCCTGGCGGTCATCTTGGTCGGAAACAACTCTGCCTCAGAAATCTACGTCAAGCATAAGGTGTCCGACTGCCAGGAAGTTGGCTTTGAATCCTCCCTCTTTCGTCTGCCAGAGGCAATACCCCAGGCCGACCTGCTAGCCCTGATTTACAAGTTGAATCAAGACCCGACAGTTGACGGTATTTTGGTGCAGCTTCCCCTCCCCGCCACGATCGACACTCGCATGGTCCTCGAAACCATCAACCCCGCCAAAGACGTGGATGGTTTTCATGTGGTTAATGCAGGGTCATTGATGACGGGACATCCCTTATTCCGACCATGCACTCCTTACGGCGTCATGAAGCTTTTAGAAAAAGCGGGAGCAGTGCTGCGTGGTGCAGAGGCGGTGGTGATCGGTGCCAGCAATATTGTCGGCAAGCCCCAGGCCATGATGCTCTTGCAAGCGGGTGCGACCGTCACGATTTGCAACTCCAAGACCAAAGACCTAGCGGCCCATTCTCGCCGCGCAGACGTTCTTGTGGTGGCGGTCGGTCGTGCAAAGATGATTACGGGTGACATGATTAAAGAAGGCGCCACTGTTATCGATGTGGGCATGAATCGTGACGACAACGGCAAACTGTGCGGTGACGTTGATTTCGAGAGCGCAAGCAAAAAAGCTGCATGGATCACACCGGTTCCTGGTGGTGTTGGGCCCATGACTCGCGCTATGCTGCTGGTGAACACTCTTGAATCGGCACAACGTGCCCCAAGTTAGCCCCTATCTTCGAAGCCTCGACGCCTAAAGCAACTATGCCACCCACTCAAAAACGGACCGAAATGCACCCTACCCTGATGAGCAATCCACTTCTTGATTTTTCGGACCTTCCTCTTTTCGAATCGATTACTCCAGCCCATGCAACTCCCGCCCTCGATCAACTTCTGGCCTCGGCACAAGCGGCTGTAGATCAAGTGGCAGCCAACGAAGCAGCACCCACCTGGGACAATCTCATTGAAGCTCTTGAAAGCCCCATCGAGCACCTCGGACGGGCTTGGGGCGCGATTGGCCACCTCAACTCTGTAGCGGATAGTCCAGAGATGCGCGAGGCCTATACCGGCAACTTGCAGCGCATGTCGCAGTTTTGGACGATGCTGGGGCAGCATCAGGGCCTATATCTTCGATATCAAAGTTTTCGCGACTCAAGTGCGTTCCCTGGGCTTTCAGCCGCGCGAAAGCGAGTGGTCGACAATGCACTGCGCAGCTTTAAATTGGCGGGCGCAGCCCTGCCTCTGTCCAAGCGCGAGCGCTTCGCCAAGATTCAAGAAGAACACGCGGCTCTAGCACAGAGTTTTTCGGAACATGCCTTGGACGCCACCAACGCCTTTGAGTTGCTCGTCAGCGATCAAAAAGAACTTGCCGGACTACCCGCCGATGTCATCGAAGCGGCCGTCGAATCCGCGCAAGAGAAGGGCATAAAAGGTTATCGTTTTACCTTGCAATTCCCCTCGTATTTGCCAGTCGTGAAATATGCTCAATCACCGCGCCTGCGCCGGGAGATGGCGCGCGCCTACGCCACCAAAGCTTCTCTAAATGCACTTGCGCCGAGCGATTTGGAGAGTAAGAAAAAGCTCGACAACACCGGCGTCATTGATGCGCTCTTGCGCCTTCGTCAGGAAGAGTCCGAATTGCTGGGTTACCCGAGCTTCGCGGATGTGTCCTTGGTCCCAAAGATGGCGGAATCTCCCAAGCAGGTGACCGATTTCTTGCGGGATCTTGCGCGGCGAGCCAAGCCCTTTGCCCTAAAAGACGTCGCTGCCCTTGAGCAGTTCGCGCGTGAGAAATTGGGCCTGCTCAACGTCGAGGCAAGCGATCGCACCTACGTGTCCGAAAAGCTTAAGGAGGAGCTTTACTCCTTCTCTGATGAAGAGGTCAAGCAGTACTTTCAGTTGCCTAAGGTATTGGCGGGACTCTTTGGCTTGATTGAGAAGTTGTATAGCGTCAAGATCAGCGCGGATCAAACCAGCACATGGGACTCGAGCGTGCAGTTTTTCAAGATTGAAAAGAGTAGCGGGCAGTTAGTGGGTCAGTTCTATCTCGATCTTTTTGCACGATCCAACAAACGTGCTGGCGCCTGGATGAATGATTGCCGTGGGCGACGCGCCCTGCCCCAGAGACTGCAAACACCCGTGGCGTATTTGGTCTGCAACTTTATGAGTCCTAGCCAGGTCAGGCCGGCGCTATTAACTCATGACGAAGTGATCACCTTGTTCCATGAATTCGGTCATGGTTTACACCACATGCTGACCGGCATCGATGAGCTTAGTGTGGCCGGGATCTCGGGGGTGGAGTGGGATGCCGTTGAGCTGCCCAGTCAATTCATGGAAAACTTTTGCTGGGAATGGGACATCTTGCAAAACATGACAGCCCACATTGATTCTGGTCACGCCCTGCCTCGAGAACTATTTGACAAGATGATTGCCGCGAAAAACTTTCAGAGCGGCTTACAGACTCTGCGTCAGGTGGAGTTTTCGTTGTTGGACATGCGCTTACATAGCGAAGCGTTGTTTGCAGACGAAGCAAAAAATGGCGTTGCAGATGAAGACGGCCAGGCCGTTCAGCGGGTCATAGACGAGGTTCGGGCTGAAGTGTCGGTCACGGCCACGCCTCCCGAGAATCGCATGCAAAACAGCTTTTCCCATATTTTTGCAGGAGGTTATGCCGCGGGTTATTACAGTTACAAATGGGCGGAAGTTCTGTCGGCGGATGCCTATGCGGCGTTCGAGGAGGCTCAGTCCAAGCCCAATTCGGAACAGGAACTGGCTGCGACTGGAACGCGCTTTTTGAAAGAAATTCTCGCCATGGGTGGCAGTCGACCGGCTATCGACTCTTTCCGCGCGTTCAGAGGACGGGATCCCAAGATGGATGCTCTGCTTCGTCATAATGGAATGACTGAAGAAGTGTTCCTGGAGTCTTGAAGTGTCTAGCCCATCTCGATCGTTTGGTTTGTTTGCCCTCTCGTTTGGAATCTTGTTTTCCGGGGCTGCGCTCGCTCAGTTCAAATGGCAAAACCCGGACGGCACGATAGGCTATGGTGATCTGCCGCCGGCACATCAAGTCAAGATGCTCAAGACCCCTAGCGGAGAAATCACCCCGCAAGCGGCCGCCGAAGCCGATGGTTCAGGCTTACCTTATGCTTTGAAGCAAGCCTCGACTCGGTTCCCAGTGGTGCTCTATACCGGGAACGCTGGCTCAGGCGATTGCGGCCCTTGTAAAGAGGGGCGAGAATACTTAAACAAGCGGGGCATCCCGTTTACCGAACGACTTGTCAAAACGTCTGAGGACGTCAAGGCATTTAAGGCCAACATTTCTTCCGAAGGCACGGTACCCGCGGTGAGCGTAGGTAAGGAAAAGACGGTCGGTTTTGAGGCCGGTTCATGGTCCAATCTGCTCGATGCAGCGGGCTATCCCAAGTCATCTGTACTCCCGAAGAACTTCAAGCAGGCTAATGCCGACACCTTGACTAAACCCTTGGCAAGCGATCAGGTCAAGGCCGAGAAGGACGTCAAGCCCAATCCAAAGGGAAAAGTACCGGTGCCAGCTCAACCTGTAATGGTCGACGCCAACGCCAACGCCAACCTGCGTTTCTAAATAGGTATCATGGTGCGCTTGACGCACGGGATACCTCATGAAAATTGCCACCTGGAATGTGAACTCCTTACGGGTTCGGATCGCTCATGTTTGCGATTGGTTAAACGCCACCCAGGTTGACTTACTTGCTCTGCAAGAGCTCAAACTGGTTGACGATAAATTTCCAAAAGCTGAGCTTGAAGCAATTGGCTACCACTGCTATTACGTTGGGCAACCAACCTATAACGGCGTCGCTATTTTGAGCCGTATGGATACTCTTGGCGCGGCGCATGCGGTTGAGATCGGCAATCCTCATTTTCCAGATGAGCAAAAGAGACTTGTTCGCACACGATTTGAATGCTTCGATTTTCTGAGTGCTTACGTTCCAAACGGCCAATCCCTGGATTCGGACAAATATATTTACAAGCTGGCTTGGCTAGACGGGTTAATTCAGTATATGAAGCAGCTCAAGGGCCAGCCGGACGCTAAACCACTGGTGTTGGCGGGTGATTTCAATATTGCGCCTGAGTCGATTGACACTCACGACCCAGCCAAGTGGGAGGGTCAAATTTTTTGCTCTCCGCCGGAACGCGCGCGGTTTCAAGAATTAATTGCTTTAGGTTTGATCGATAGCTTTCGTGCCTTTGAACAAGCACCTAAAAGTTTTACGTGGTGGGACTACCGAGAGCTTGGTTTTCGGAAAAATGCCGGACTACGAATTGATCATATCCTGGTCGACACGATGTTGCGCAACGCCTTAAAGGCAAGCCACATTGACAAGGCGCCGCGCAAATTGGAAAAACCATCGGACCATACCCCGGTCGTCACGGAACTAATGCTCTAGGGGCTGGGCGCGCGAGTATTTCTTACTCTTAGTGCTGTTCTTCGCTGGCCTCTAGCTTCAGATCCTGTATTTTCCGAGTGATGGTGTTGCGACCGATGCCAAGGCGAACGGCCGCATCAATCCTTCGACCTCGCGTGACTTTAAGGGTAGTCTTTATCACGGCGGTCTCAAAGGCTTGAGTCAATTCGTCCATGAGCTCCGAATGAAAATTATCATTTAGAGCGTCAGAGCCTTTGCCGCGTGGATTGACTTGCTTAATTAAGCGCTGCAACACTTCTTGCTCAAGCAATTCCATCCACACTAGAGGGGCTGGGGAGTTCGCATTCGCGGCCGATGGCGTAGCTTGGACGCCGACAATCGTGCCTCCAATACTTGGGCTAGGCAAATGTTGCACCGTTGTTGGAGTCCACGCGTCTGAGCTGGGCGCACCATGGGGCAGCAATTGATTTAACTCAGCACCACCGTTCGTAATATGGGCACCGTCTTGGTGCGCAGAAGCCTCAGGTCGGGCGAAAGAAGTACGCGAGGACGGCGAATCGCTTGCCACTCCCAACGGCGTGCCTGTCCCTGCGGCGAGTGACTGCTTGGGAGGATAAATTTCAGGCGGAAGATCAAAAACGTCGACCGTTTGAGCGGGTGCCATGACGGTCAGCCAGTTGCACACGTTTTCAAGCTGACGAACATTTCCAGGCCAATCAAAGACGCTGAGTTTGTGCAAGGCCGCCTCGGTGAGACGTTTGGTATCGCCGCCCAAATCGCGCGAGCTTTTTTGCAAAAAATGCCTTACTAGCAAGGGAATATCTTCTAGACGTTCACGCAAAGGCGGTAAGCGCAATCGAATGACATTCAGTCGGTGAAAAAGGTCTTCACGAAACAAGCCTTGACGCACTCGTTCTTCGAGATTTTGATGGGTCGCCGCAATGACCCGAACGTTGGCCTTGATCGGCTGGTGGCCGCCGACTCGGTAGTATTGCCCGTCACTCAGAACCCGCAATAAACGGGTTTGTAACTCAGCCGGCATATCGCCGATTTCATCCAAGAATAAGGTACCACCCTCGGCTTGCTCGAAGCGACCTCGCCTTTGTTGCTGTGCTCCCGTAAAGGCGCCGCGCTCGTGACCGAAGAGCTCAGACTCCAATAAGTCTTTGGGAATTGCTGCCGTGTTCAACGCCACAAACACAGCTTTGCTTCTTGGGCTATGGCGATGCAAGGCGCGCGCGACCAACTCCTTACCGCTGCCCGACTCGCCCGTGATCATTACGGTTGCACCAGATTGGGAAAGGCGACCAATGGCTCGGAATACATCTTGCATCGCGGGAGCTTGCCCAAGCATATCTTCTGCGCCTTCTGGCACGTCTTCGGCGGCTGCTTCGCGCTGGTTTTCCAGCAAGGCTCGGCGGATTAGTTCCACCGCCTTGGGTAGATCAAAGGGCTTGGGAAGGTACTCAAAAGCTCCTCCTTGGAAGGCCGCGACCGCGCTCTCCAGGTCGGAAAACGCCGTCATGATAATCACAGGCATGGCCGGTGCTATCAGACGCACGGCTTGCAGCAATTCAATACCGCTTTGACCGGGCATGCGAATATCGCTCACCAAGACTTGAGGCTGGGCGGTTTCTAAAGCCGCAAGCACTTCTTTCGCGGTGCCAAAAGAGCGCACGATAAAACCTTCACGAGCCAAGGCTCGCTCCAGCACCCAGCGGATCGAATCGTCATCATCAACTATCCAGACTGTATTCATGAGTTGGTCTACACGCTTTAAGGCAGCTTGCTCACGAACGGATGAACAAGCCTAGGGAAGTGGAATCAATACTCTGAAGTCGGTATGTCCAGGAACACTCTCTACATTGATCAAACCGTTATGCTGATGCACAAAGGTCTGAGCCAAAGTAAGCCCCAAGCCACTGCCGCCCTCGCGCCCAGAAACCAAGGGAAAGAAGATACGTTCTTTTATTTCCTCAGGAATTCCTGGTCCGTTATCAACTACATGCAAGTCTAATGCCAGCTTGTGTCGAATCTTTGCAATCGTCACCTGCCGGGTCACACGAGTCCTCAGAGTAATGGCTCCTTTTCCTTGCATCGCCTGGGCAGCGTTGCGAGCAAGATTTAAAAAAGTCTGAATTAATTGCTCTTTATCACCCCGGAACTCGGGCAGACTGGCGTCGTAGTCGCGGACAAACTCCAAATCTTGTGAAAACTCTGCGAGTAAAACCGAGCGTACGCGCTCTAGAACTTCGTGAATATTGACATCACTCACGATTCGAGGCTGTCGATGCGGGGCGAGCAGGCGGTCCACTAACGATTGCAAGCGATCGGCTTCCTTGATGATGACCTGGGTGTATTCCTTCAGGCTCGGTAGTTTGAGCTCATATTCCAGCAACTGTGCCGCGCCGCGGATACCGCCAAGAGGGTTCTTGATTTCGTGCGCTAGATTTCGAACCAACTCCCGGTTAGCTTGTGCCGAGTCTAGAAAATGCTCCTCACGACCAAGACGATCACGTGCGTCACGCTGTGAAAACTCCATGAGTAGCGCGCCGAGAGAACCTTCCAGCACCACCGCGGTGAGATGCAAGTGAAGGACTTCGCGCCCATGACGCTCGAGGTTTATTTCGGTGCTTTTTTGCCCGAACTTATAGTTGCAAGCCTCCTCAAGGAGCTTATCAATCAAATGGCCATTCGTGAATAAACGCGAAAAAAAACCTCCTTTGAGACCGCTTAATGAAGTCTCAAACAACACTTCTGCCGCTTGATTCAAGAACACGGTGTGGCCAAGTTCATCCAGCACAACCGCCCCGGAGGCGAGTAGGTGGAGTCCTGCAAGTTGCGCAGGAACACTCTGTCGTCGATCCTGCAAAACTTCTCGCAGCCCACCTACAAGATGTCCTGCTTCATGGGAAGCCAGTGGAACGACCGGTGAACCCTTTGCCATTTGGGTCCCCTACTCTTTCACGCTACCGAGTTCTTTCCTTAAGGCGCCAACATTGGACTCGCCTCTGGCAATGTCTTCCTTCATCTTTTGGACGCGATCCATGTATTTTTGGAAATTGCGTTCGTCGCCCTGGCGCTCGGGTTCACCGCTGTTGTAATCTTTTTTGAGCTCGCTGAGTTTGCCCTCCTCTTTCTTCAACTCATCTTCAATGATGCGACGGCGATCTGTATCGCGGGCTTTTTGAGTAGAGGCATCCACTTTTGGAAAGTCGCTCGGTGAGGACTTGGCGGCTGTTTGGGTCACAGACGAAGCGGCTCGAGCACCACCGGCTTGCGTTGCGGGAATTTTGGGTGCGGGTATGGTTGTGATTTGAGGAAGATCGATTTTTTTGCAGTTCTTGTCTCTTCCTGCGGTCAAGGTATTGTTGTATTCGACCACGCCGTTGCCTAGCTCGCAACGATAAATCTCTGCTTGCGCCGATCCGACCCAGGTCAAAGCGACTCCAGAAACGATAAGGGCACGGCGTACAAACGCCAAGCCCGTCGAGAGAGCCGCTGACGAAAATTTGGCCCATTGAAATTCCTTGGACGAGGCTGCGTCGGAGGCATTCGCAAAGGAGAGCTGTTTATCCATACCTAAATACCCATCACAACTGGTCTTGATGAAAGAGACTGTATTTTATATCTCTTAATGTAGTTTCTTAAGAGTTCGTGCTAATTCTACGCAAAAAGGGCAGCCTAGGCTGCCCTTTTTACTTCGTATAAGTGAAATTACAGCGCGTTAAAAGGTCGCGCGGCAACATCTCGTTCTTACACTATCTCTTACATCGAGTAATACATATCGAACTCAACCGGATGAGTGGTCATTCTGAAACGGGTTACTTCTTCCATTTTGAGACCAATATAAGCGTCGATCATGTCGTTCGTGAACACCCCACCACGAGTCAGGAACTCACGATCTTTGTCAAGATACTCGAGCGCTTGATCCAGGGAACTGCACACTGTAGGAATTTTTGCATCCTCTTCAGGAGGCAAGTCGTATAGGTTCTTGTCCGACGCTTCGCCAGGATGAATCTTGTTCTGGATACCATCCAATCCGGCCATCATCATGGCTGTGAACGCCAAATACGAGTTTGCCGTTGGATCAGGGAAACGCACTTCAATGCGGCGAGCTTTAGGGCTTTGAACGTAAGGAATACGGATCGAAGCGGAGCGATTACGGGCCGAATAAGCCAGTTTAACCGGCGCTTCAAAACCAGGAACCAAGCGCTTGTAGGAATTAGTACCAGGATTTGTGATGGCGTTCAAAGCACGGGCATGCTTGATAATGCCGCCGATGTAGTACAACGCGATATCGCTCAAACCAGCATAGCCGTCACCTGCAAACAGATTGTTGCCGTCTTTCCAGATGGATTGGTGAACGTGCATACCGGAGCCGTTGTCACCCACGACAGGCTTAGGCATAAAGGTTGCCGTTTTGCCATAGCTATGGGCCACATTGGTTACAACGTACTTGAGGATTTGAGTCCAGTCTGCGCGTTGTACGAGGGTGCTGAACCTGGTGCCAATTTCGCACTGTCCAGGACCAGCGACTTCATGGTGATGAACTTCAACAGGTACACCCATTTGTTCCAGGATCAGGCACATTTCTGAGCGCATGTCCTGGAAGCTATCGACCGGAGGGACGGGAAAATAGCCGCCTTTGACCGCTGGACGATGACCGGTGTTGCCGCCTTCAAACTCTTTGCTAGTAGACCAGCTGGCCTCTTCAGAGTTGATTTTGACGCCACAACCGCTCATGTCGACATTCCATGTCACCGAGTCGAAAATGAAGAATTCTGGCTCTGGACCGAAGAAGGCTGTGTCGCCAATGCCGGTCGACTTGAGATAAGCTTCGCCGCGCTTAGCCAGCGAGCGTGGATCGCGCGAATAACCTTTACCATCACCCGGCTCGATGACGTCGCAGCTCAAAATGAGGGTGGGCTCTTCACGGAAAGGGTCCATGTTCGCGGTATTTGGATCGGGCATGAGAATCATGTCGGAGGCTTCAATGCCTTTCCAACCTGCGATGGACGAGCCGTCGAAAGCATGGCCTTCTTTGAACTTGTTGTCATCGAAATGAGATTTCGGCACAGTCACGTGCTGCTCTTTGCCCTTGGTGTCAGTGAAGCGAAAATCAACGAATTTAACTTCGTTGTCTGCCACCATTTTCATGACGTCTTTTGCCGTCTTCATCCTAGTATTCTCCAGATTGAGTAAAAGTATCGTTGCGAGAACCGCAAGAGAAGCAGAAAACATGCCATCCCAAGCTGAGTCCTGAATTAGTCACTTGGACGCTCCAAGCTTAGACGGCAAAGCTCAATAGTTAGGCCATCCGCGCATCAAGTAGCGCCGCTATTCTATGCCATGCCAAGATTTCAACCCCTTGGAATCGCAATTTTTGTTAAGGGCATGATCAAATTGCAGTTTTAAGCTTGCTTTAATTTACGCACAGAAATTGAGCGATTTATGTTATTGCACCAATTTGATTCGCTAATCCTTTATTGCACCAAATACGTGCATCGCCTTTCTTTTAAATTATCGCAAAAAATTCAGGCTAGAAAAAGCATTTGTAGATCGTTCAAGAATTGAAATCCACGCGCACTGGGTTCGTGTCGGAAGGGATTCTCGGTCAAAAGTCCCGTTCGAGTTGCCTCCCCAATCGACGCTTGAATTCGGGTCAGGGACATTCCAGTGCGCTCAGTAAACATGCTGGTCGGCACTCCTTGACGTAGCCGAAGAGTATTCAGAAAATATTCAAAACAAAGATCATCGGCCTGCAAGACGCGCTCAAGCTCAAGCGCAGATTGGGTACCGATAGGGCTGGATGCCACTCCTAACAAGCCCAAACCTCCACTCTCGTTCGGGTCTGATTTTGACGGACCTAAGAGTCGGTTCATATAATCGTCGGGCTTGCGAAACTTTTGCTGGCGCACAATCCGATCATGGAAACTGAGCTTGCCGTGAGCCCCCGCGCCTAACCCAAGATAATCGCCAAACTGCCAGTAATTCATGTTGTGCTGACAGCGCTTTCCCGCCTTGGCGTAGGCGGAAACTTCGTAATGTTCTAGGCCATGAGCTGAAGTTAAACGCTCAATTTGATCTTGCATTTCGCTGATGTGATCTTCCTCGGGCAACACGGGTGGGTACTTTGCGAACAAGGTGTTCGGCTCTAAGGTGAGCTGGTAATAGGACAGATGGGGCGGGTCTTGCTCAAGAGCAAGATTGATTTCGAGCTCAAGATCTTCCAACGTTTGAGAAGGTAGTCCATACATCAAATCAATGTTAAAGCTCTCGAAACAGCGCCGCGCCACCTGGATTGCATCGAAGGCTTGCTTGGAGCTATGCACCCGCCCGAGGCGCTTAAGAGCTTCATCGGAAAAGCTTTGAACGCCGATCGATAGTCGATTGATTCCGGCCTTAGCGAAACCTTCATAACGCTCCGCTTCGAAGGTGCCTGGATTGGCCTCCAGAGTGATCTCGCATTGTGGACGGAGTTGAAAGCGACTACGCAAAATGCCGAGCAACCGGTCAATAGAGGGTGCAGAGAATAAGCTAGGAGTGCCCCCACCGATAAAAATACTTTCTACCGTTCGGCCCCAAACCAAAGGAGCACTTTGATCGCAATCAACCTCTAGGGCGTCGAGATAGCGTGCTTCCGACGGCGCAAAATCTTGCACGGCGGCGCTACTGCGCTCGTGTGAATTGAAATCACAATAGGGGCATTTTCGAATACACCAAGGCAGATGAATATAAAGCGATAAGGGAGGAGAAACCTTTAACCCTTCATTGAGCCCAAACTTGGTCATAAAAACCTTGTGAACTAGAGCATCCCGATCAAGCGCTGCAACGCCTGAGCACGATGACTGTACTGATTTTTTTGTTCGACGCTCATTTGAGCAGCCGTCATCCCGAGCGGAGGAATTAGAAAGTGCGGGTCGTAGCCGAACCCGCCATCGCCCTGTGGTTCAGCCAAAACTTCGCCCCACCAACGACCTTCAGCGATTCTTGGACAGGGGTCGGTAGCCGTATCAACCCACACCAGAATACAGTAGTAATAGGCGGAGGCAAGGCCAGGGTTATGCCTATCTTGTGCGCGCGCAGCAGTCGCGACCCCATCAGTAAATGCATTGCGACCTTGCCTGCGAAGCTCTGAAACCAGAAACGCGTTATTGGCCGCGTCGCCCTCGCCTCGGCCAGCACGGTCGGAATACCTTGCCGAAAACACTCCTGGCGCATTATCGAGTATGGGTACGCAAATTCCTGAATCATCGGCCAGAGCTGGCAAGCCGGTTTGCGCCGAAGCATTTTTAGCTTTTCGTAAGGCGTTTTCGACGAAAGTCTCAAAAGGCTCATCTGTTTCCTTAACTCCCAAGGCGGCCTGCGAGACGACCTCCCAACCTTTCGGAGCCAACAACTGCCCAAACTCCCGGAGTTTGCCTTGATTGCCAGAGGCCAAGACAAGACGATTCATGAACGAAGTTTCATTGCGATTTAGACCAAGGCTTTCTTTTGCGCGTCGCAAAGCCGCTCGCAACCCAAGCGCCCTAGTGCCAGGAGTCGTTCGAGCTGTTCAGCAGAAAAAGGCTCGCCTTCGGCCGTGCCTTGAATTTCAATAAAGCCTCCGCTACCCGTCATCACTAAATTCAAATCAGTATCGGCCGCCGAGTCCTCATCGTAATCAAGGTCTAAAACCGCCTGCCCTTGATGAACGCCAACAGACACGGCCGCCACGGAATCGCGAATGGGTGAGATCTGTAAAAGCCCCGCCTTAAGCATTCCGTTAATCGCATCGCATAGGGCAACGTAGGCTCCGGTAATGGACGCCGTTCTAGTGCCCCCGTCGGCCTGCAACACGTCGCAATCTAATGTGATGGTTCTTTCCCCGAGCTTCTGCATATCAATGACAGCACGCAAGCTGCGACCAATCAGACGCTGAATTTCTTGAGTGCGCCCGCTTTGCTTGCCGCGAGCCGCCTCACGGTCGCTGCGGGTATGAGTGGCGCGAGGCAACATGCCGTATTCAGCAGTCACCCAGCCCTGTCCCTTGCCCCTTAAGAAACCAGGCACCTTTTCTTCGACCGACGCAGTACATAACACGCGCGTTTGCCCAAAGCTCACGAGGACCGAGCCTTCGGCGTGTTTGGTAAAGCCTCGAACGATTTTAACCTCACGCATTTGCTCGGGAAGCCTACCTGAGGGACGTTGATTGGGAAGCTTTTGAGAATCTTGGGACACGGGTTTCCAACTTTAAAAAAGCGAAGAGTACACCCTCCGAATTCGGATGAGGCGAATCAGGGCGTCGGGATTGTCGATTGTTGGAGTATTAATGCGAACCGAGAGCATCCGTCTGACGCTCAGGGTTTAACTTTTGCCCTAGGTAACTCATTGGCCAGGATCGGCAAATCACTATTCGACCCTTTGATCGAAGCGGGGTCGCTACGTTCAATCGCAGCCTTGATCTCCCGGATGGTCTGCTCAATTTCATCGTCTGATAAATCGCCGGAAGCCTCACTAAACTCCACGCCTTCGAGACCAATGGTGGTAGTCACAGCGCCATCCGGCATTTCACCCGAGGACACTTGAGTATCGGTTAAGTTGTCGCCCTCCCATTGCATGGCTAGTGCGGTAGTGTTGTCCGCACCTTCGCCTTCACGCTCAATCGCCATCTGAACCAAGCGGGGTACGGCGACATTGACCGGCGTGCGGGCAAAGGCGGTACACACCTCAATGTCGCCAAGTGCGGACCAAACGCCATCACTGCACAGCATCAGCACATCGCCCGGAAGCAAATTCTCTGGCCCACCAATTTCAACCGTGGGCTCAATAGGAGACCCTAGACAATTTAGTACCTTATTACGCTCGGGATGGCGGTGTTGCTCGCCTTCGGCAATTAAACCGAGGTTAACCAGAGTCTGCACTTTGGAATGATCCATCGTGCGAGCATGAGTACGGTTTGCGCGCAAAAGATAAAAGCGCGAATCTCCGCTATGCGCCCACCAAACCTTGCCATGCTGAACAATCGCAGCAACCAATGTGGTTCGGGGTGACTCGGGCAATTGGCTTTCGTCGTAATAACGCAAAATATCCCTGTGCGCTCGGCGAAATCCGGCATCCATAAACGCCGCGGGGTCGTCGACTGAAGCCTTCACCTGCGATTGAAAATAACTGCCCATCGCACGAAGTGACAATTGAGCCGCGACCTCTCCCTGGGCGTGACCGCCCATCCCGTCCGCAACCACCATAAGTAGCGTGTCACGGGTGTAGCTATAGCCCATACGGTCTTGGTTGACTTTTCGGCCACCAAGTAAAGAATCCTGAAAAATGGAAAAACGCAACTGACTTCCCTGTTGTGTATCTATCTAGTCTTTGTCTAGTGTTCGATTTATTAAGTCCGCCTAAAAGGCCTTGCTGAATTCTTTGATTCTTAGTATTTACGTAGTCTCGGCCTTTAAAGCCTTGTCCGCAGCCTTCATCTTACTGGCATCCTGTTTTCGGGCGTTCGCTTTCGCTTCGGCGCGACGCCCCGAAAAGCGCCCAATCAAGGTGTCAAACCAACGGCCGCTGGTGGACGCTTTGAGTGTATCGGTTTGTACAACAATATTTCTAAGCGCGCGTTGCAGAGCGAAAACGCTCTGAGGTCGCTCCATGCTATTAAGCTTCAGACACCAATCCAAAACGTCGACAATCGGATGCGAATAATACCCGCGCAGTTTGGCAATATTTGCGGGCATGCGATCGTCGAGCTCGCGCTGATCAGCGGGCTGGGGTGGCGCACCCGTCATGCAGGCGTACATAGTCGCACCGAGGCTATAAATGTCGGTCCACGGACCCAACTGAGGTTGTCGCCGATAAAGCTCAGGGGCTGCAAAGCCCGGGGTATACATCGGAAAAATTTTGCCTCCAACCGAATCCAGGATTTTTCGGGCGGCTCCAAAGTCGAGTAGCAAAGGCGATCCGTCCATACGCACAAAAATATTGGCAGGCTTTAGATCAAGATGCAAAAGGCGATTCGCGTGTACCTCACGCAAGCCGTTCATCACCAAGGTAAACAAGCGCAAAACGTGGCGCTCTGGCAACACCAACCCAGCCGTTTTACCGCGATTCTTTAAAACGATCTCTTGAAGGCTACGACCTTGCTCGAAAGTCATCACCATATAAACGGTATCGTTGGCCCGAAAAAAATTCACCACCCGAACCACATTGGGGTGAAAAATTTGGGCAAGCGTTCGCCCTTCTTCAAAGAAACATTTTAGGCCATTGCGAAAAACACTAAGATGCTCAGGTGGCACTCTTGGCGCGAGCTCTCCTGCCACACGTTTAACCAAGGTGCTCGGCATGTATTCTTTGATCGCGAAGCGATTACCTTGCGCATCATCAGCCAGATAAACAATGGAGAAGCCTCCACTGGCTATCTTTCTTACGATACGATAGTCACTGACCAGCAGACCATCGGGCAGGGGCGCGTTTTGTTGGGATCCCATTGCCCCCTATTCTAGCCGTAAGCGAGTGGTTTTTGCACTCTCGACCGACCTTTCAACCTACTCAGAACCTCTCCCCATCCATGAGCAACGCTGCCAAGCCTTCCAAGCCGAGACCGATTCAAAGCATGACGGGCTCTGCCTCGGAGCATCAAAACACCCCGGCTCTCAATGTGCAAGTGGAACTGAAGAGCGTCAATTCTCGTTTCCTGGATTTGAGCTTTAAGTTGGCCGATGAGGTTCGCCAGTTAGAGCAGACTCTGAGGGATCGTCTATTGGCAAGTTTTCTTCGTGGCAAAATCGAGTGCAAGGTGTCGCTCCGCTTGCCGCCAGCCGCGCCGTCGAGCGAGCTCGCAGCCATTGATCCGCAGGCTCTAAAAGCCTTGCAATTGCTCCAAAATCAAGTGCTCGCACACATGCCTGGCGCCAAGCCTTTGACAGTAGCAGAGGCTTTGAAGTGGCCGGGAGTCTTGCCGGAGCCAAGCTTGCCGCAGGACATTGAGGAGGCGACACTGGCCGTCATGAACCTTGCTGTAGAAAAGCTTATTTCGGCGCGGCAAACTGAAGGTCAGGCCCTTGCCAGCTTCATTGAAGACCGCCTTGACGACATCGCAAAATTGGTCGACGCGATCAAGCATCGCTCCCCTGAACTGATGGCCGCCTATGAAACCAAGCTCCTGGAGCGCTTAGACGCGACCTTGGGCAAGGCAGAAAACCTGAATCAAGCGATTCCTAAGGAAGAAACTCTCGCCCGCATTCGTCAAGAAATCACTCTTTATGGCATCAAGATCGATGTCGCTGAAGAAATTTCCCGGCTCGAGAGCCATATCAAGGAGTGTCGCGCGGTGATGCGCAAGCCAGGCCCCTGTGGAAAACGCTTAGACTTCATGGTGCAGGAGCTCAACCGTGAGGCCAATACCTTGGGTTCCAAGTCGGTCGCTATAGGTTTGAGCCAAACGGCGGTCGATTTAAAGGTGCTGATCGAGCAAATTCGCGAACAAATCCAGAATCTCGAATAAATCGAGTAAAATCAACGTTTTAGTGGTTATTGGAAGAGGTTGTTGAATATGGCTAGAATTACCGTCGAAGACTGTTTGAAGCAAATTCCTAATCGCTTTGATTTGGCTCTGGCTGCCACCTATCGTGCCCGCATGTTGGCCCAAGGCCACAGTCCAAAAATTGAATCAAAAGACAAACCAACCGTCACTGCCTTGCGCGAAATCGCTGCGGGCAAAGTCGGTATCGAAATGCTACGGCGCGTACCCACCTAAGTTGCCGAACCGCTGTCTTGTCTACATCGGAGAGGCAAGACAGTTAGTGGTTTCCGTGGCACACTTAAGCCATGGAACTACAGACTCAAGATCCAAAAATCTCGTCCGACCCGAGTCAAGATGACATCACTCGGCTGGATAGCTATGCTATTCAAACTGAGTCGCACCAAGTGGCTACCCTCGGTAGTCTGACCGCGAAAATCGCGTACCTTGGGGAAGAGGGCATCAAGCGAATTCGCGATGCCTATCGTCAAAGCGATGAGGCTCATCTCGGCCAGTTTCGCACGAGCGGCGAGCCTTACATCAGCCATCCGATCGCAGTGGCTGAGGTCTGCGCGGGCTGGAGGCTCGACACCGAATCGATCATGGCTGCCCTGCTGCACGATGTGCTCGAGGATACCCCGGTCTCCAAGCAAGATTTGATGGAACGCTTCGGCATCGTGGTCGCCGACTTGGTCGACGGCTTGTCGAAATTGGAACGGGTTCATTTCAGCTCGAAAGAACAGCAGCAGGCGGAAAGTTTCCGGAAGATGCTTTTGGCGATGGCGCGCGATCTACGCGTCATCCTTATTAAGCTCGCCGACCGCTTGCACAATATGCGGACGCTCCAAGGCCTCCCTCAATCCAAGCGCGAGCGCATTGCACGCGAAACCATGGACATATACGCGCCTATCGCCCACCGCCTCGGGCTTTACGCTTTGTACCGTGAGCTTCTCGACCGCGGTTTCGAAGCACTCCACCCGATTCGCTCCAGAGTCTTGCGACAGGCCATGTTAAATGCTCGTCGCAATCGACGTGAGGTGCTAACCGAAATTTACGTGCAAGTGCAAAACGCCCTACCCGAGAACGGTATGTCAGCGGAGGTGTATGGACGGGAGAAAACGCTCCATAGCATTCACGAGAAAATGAAAGCCAAAGGATTGAGCTTTGCTCAGGTCTTGGATGTCTACGGTTTTCGAGTGATTGTTGACGATCGCTTGAGTTGCTATCTTGCGTTGGGCGTTTTGCATTCCTTGTTTAAGCCAATGCCTGGTCGATTTAAGGACTACGTGGCGAATCCCAAGGCTAATGGTTATCAATCATTGCACACCACCTTAGTGGGCCCTTCCGGGGCACCGGTCGAGTTTCAGATTCGTAGCAAAGAGATGCAACGCTTCGCCGAGGCCGGTGTGGCGGCTCATTGGCTTTACAAATCTGACGTACAGAGCTTTTCAGATTTACATCACCTTACCCACCAGTGGCTTCGATCGCTGCTGGACATTCAAAGCAATACGGGCGACGCACTGGAGTTCATTGAGCACGTCAAAGTTGATCTCTTTCCTGACGAGGTGTTCGTTTTTACGCCGCGTGGCGAGATTCGCTCTCTAACCCGCGGCGCGACCGTGCTCGACTATGCTTTTATTGTGCATACTGATGTGGGTCGCCACGCTGTTTCCGCGCGGGTCAACCATAAGGATGTTGCACTGAGCACCGAGCTTCGTAATAGCGACGTTGTAGAAGTCATTACTGATGTCGCCTCCAATCCAGGACCCGAGTCACTAAATTGGGTGAAGACTGGTAAGGCGCGCGCGGAAATTCGTCAGTACTTGCGACGCATGCAAGGTAAGGAATCCATTGAAATGGGGCAACGATTATTGGAGCAGGCCCTAGCCTCCTTACGCATTGACGCCGCGGCTCTTCCCGCCAGCGTGCTCGATAATTCGGCTCAAGATGGCGGCCTCAGGAATGTGGAAGAGCTTTATTCCGAGATCGGTCTTGCTAAAAGACTGGCGCAAGTCGAGGCGCGCGCCATCGCATTGCGGCTAGGCGGAAAAACAGCTGCCGCAATGCTCTTGCCCAAATTAGCTCCAGTAATGATTCAAGGCTCGGAACACGGCGCCATCCACTTCGCGCCTTGTTGCTCTCCATTGCCAGATGAGCCTATCATCGGTCAGTTAAAGGGGGGCCACGGCCTAACTATTCATCGCATGAACTGCAGCGTGGCTGAGCGCATTAAAGAGCGAGATCCCGAGCGCTGGATTGGTGTGAAATGGTCAGAAGACTCGCCCCAGTCGAGTTACAAATGCCGCCTCGAGATTTTGGTCAAAAATGAGCGCGGAGCGCTCGGAAAAATCGCTGCCGAAATCGCAGGGTCTGATGCCAATATGAGCGGTATTTCATCAGAGGAAGGCGCACAAAATCTTGCCACCTTGAAGGTTATCCTAGAAGTTCGAGATCGGATTCATTTGGCTCGGGTAATGCGTAATCTCAGGCAGCTCGCACCGGTACTCAAGATCAGTCGCCCGGGTTAAATGGCCTATTGGAGATCGTCAGGAGCAAAGCAATCCAAAAGCTGATGAATTAGCTCGGCTTAGGATAGATCACCGACAAAATTTCTATGATTTCAGGCCCGGCCGGCGTCTGCAGAACGACTTCTTCTCCGACGCCATGCTTGATGAGTGCTTTGGAGATCGGGGCAATCCAACTCACTAAGCCGTTACGGGTATCGACTTCGTCTATGCCCACAATGGTTACCGTTTGCTCGTCTCCGTTGGCACGCAAAATTTCAACCGTGGCTCCAAAAAAAGCCTTCTCGTTACCGTAATTCAGGCTGGCATCGACCACTTCCGCCGCGTCGATACGTTTCATCAGGAAGCGAATGCGACGGTCGATTTCTCTAAGTTTCTTCTTGCCGTACAGGTAATCGCCGTTTTCCGAGCGATCTCCATTACTCGCAGCCCAAGACACAAGCTTGACCACTTCGGGACGGTCCGTATCGAGCAATTCCAGCAGCTCAGATTTCAACCGCGCGAGGCCCAAAGGACTGATGTAATTTTTTAGATTTTTGGGCGCATCGGGATGGGGAGGCGCGTCCTCCTCCTCATCCATACCATCTTCACTCTCTTTGACGAATGCTTTATTCATCGCCGCGCAAGCAGTTCATTACTCGCCGGCCAAGGACATTGATTCAATCAAGATTGATCCGGTACGCTTATTACCGCGTCTAATTTCATCGCTTCCTACCGCCACAATCTGAGCGTACATATCGCGCAAATTCCCGGCAATCGTAATCTCTTCTACCGGATAGGCAATCTCACCATTCTCAACCCAAAATCCGTTAGCACCCCGCGAGTAGTCCCCGGTGACGTAATTCACGCCTTGACCAATCAAATCCGTCACAAATAAGCCCCGGCCCATTTTCCGAATCATGGCTTTAAGATTATCGGTGGCTTGTGTCTTGGTACTTCTTAAACTCAAATTGTGTGAACCGCTGGCATTGCCTGTGCTTTTCATCCCTAGTTTTCGTGCCGAATAAGTTCCCAAGAAATAACCCTGTACTTGGCCTTTTTTAACGATCCAACGCTTTTGAGTCGCGACGCCCTCGCCATCGAAAGAGGAACTACCTGATTCTCCGGGCAGAAATGGGTCCTCATAAATACTGAGGTCTTTCGGGAAAATCTGCTGACCTAGACTATCAAGCAAAAAACTGGATTTGCGATAGAGCGCGCCACCACTAATGGCTTGAACAAAACTACCTATGAGACCGCAAGCCAAGGGACTTTCGAACAGAACCGGGACTGTACCCGTCTTAAGTTTGCGTGCGTCGAGTTTGGCCAAGGCACGTTGCGCCGCGTAACGTCCAATTTGCGCGGGTTTGGCAAGTTTCTTGGGATCGTGCTCCGACGAGTACCAATCGTCACGTTGCATCGCCCTCCCCAGCTGTGCAATCGGTGAGCAGGCTATGGAATGGCGACTGTAGGGATAGCCGCCCATAAATCCATGGCTATTGGCCAAAATAAACTGGCCGTGGCTACTGGATACGCTGGCACCTTCAGAGTTCTTGATTTGGGGCCCCACCGCAAAAGCGGCTTCCTCAGCCTCAATTGCGATTTGAGCGGCTTTGCTCGCGTCAATTGCCCAGGGCTTAAAGAGGTCGAAATCCTTAAACTTCGTGGCCAGTGTTTCGAGCTCCGGCAAGCCGGCGCAATCGTCCTCTGCCGTGTAGCGCGCAATATCGAACGCCGCCTTGACCACTTCTTGGATGGAACGGGTCGAAAAATCTGCGCTACTCGCATTGCCACGCCGCTGCCCGCAATGTACGGTCACGCCAAAGCCCTTATCACGATTCATCTCCACTGTTTCCAGCTTTTTCTTACGCACGTTGACGTTCAAACCATGACTCTCACTGACTTCAACCGCGGCTTGCGTAGCGCCCAGTTTTTTGGCTTCGTCGAGTGCGGTTTGAGCAAGTTCTTTAAGCGTGTCAGGGGAATAATCAAACATAAATATGCAGCACCTTGCGGAGTTCGAAATGAGTAAAAACTAAAGGAGCAGGCGGGAGAAGCCGGACCAAAATAAGCCAACGATCAGCTCAAAACTCGCTTGAAATAATCACGCGGCTCCTCTTCGGCGGGCAAGAAAAACAATTGGATTCGCCTAGCTTCGGCCTCGCGGTATCATACCTTGATGAACGCAACGATACGAAAGTCTCCAGCCCCGCCCGAGGCAGAACATGGTCAAGCGCCGGACCTGACCTACGACAAGCCCAGCAAAAGCTCTAAAAAGCGAGACATGCATCGGCTGCAAGACTTGGCCGAAACTCTGGCGCTTCTCAATTCCAATCAGCTTGCGAAGGCACCCATTTCTGAAGGCCTATTAGCCAGCGTGCAAGAATTTCAAGCGATTCGTTCCCATGAAGGCAAACGCCGCCAAGGTCAGTACCTCGGCAAAGTTATGCGTGCAGAAGATCCAGACGCTATTCAGGCGTATATCCTTGACTTGGAAAAGCGCGGTCAGGTGAAAAAAGGCACGCTTGACGTGAACAAGAAGTACAAATGATCCGGCTAGAAGACATCTTAAAAACAAACTTGAAATTGTCATGAACTCGCCCCCGCCACAACTTCCGCCCCTCCCGGAGAATCAGCCTTTCAAACTTGAAGCGGTAAAGATCGGGCTGGTGTCCTGCAGCGACCGCGCCTCGAAAGGCCAATACCAAGATCTTGGCCTGCCTTCGTTAAAGGAATGGTTGCAGATGGCGATTCAGAATCCCATCACTTTCGTCGAGCGTTTAATCGCGGATGAGCAGACCGATATTGAAAATCATTTGTGCGACTTGGTAGACACAGAATGCTGTCATCTTGTGCTCACGACAGGCGGAACGGGGCCTGCGCCGCGCGACGTTACCCCTGAAGCTACGCTCGCGATCGCCGACAAGGTGATGCCGGGCTTTGGCGAGCAAATGCGCCAAATCAGTTTGCGATTTGTGCCTACCGCTATTTTGTCGAGACAAACGGCGGTCATCCGTAAACATACCCTCGTCATCAATTTACCGGGTCAACCCAAATCCATCAAGGAAACCCTGGAAGGCTTGAAAGACAAAGAGGGCAACAGCGTCGTGAACGGAATTTTTGCTGCAGTTCCTTACTGTATCGATCTCATCGGGGGCCCTTATATTGAGACCGTTGAGTCTGTATGCCGTGCTTTCCGCCCTAAATCTGCCCTGCGACGCACAGATTCCACTCCGCTAACCTGAGCTAGCTGACTCAAGACGTCGCGCAGCGCCGGGAGACTTGCCACTTCGAACGTGAAGCGCATGCTCGCACGGTCTTTACGCGACAGAGTTTTCACGGCAAGGACATTCCATTTTCCTTTGGCGAACACTTCAGAAACGTCCCTCAACAGTGAGGGGCGATCGCTGGCCATCAACTCAATATCCACCGGATAGCGACGCTCAGTTCGATACTTTTCCCAGTCCCCCCAACTGGTCGAGATCAATCTCTCTGTCTTTTCGCCGACCAGTCGGGTGAGACTTGAACACTGACTCCGATGCACGGTCACCCCCTTGCCCATCGACACGTAACCGGTAATTTCATCTGGAGGAATCGGTCGGCAGCAGCGCGCCAACCGTGTCATCAAGGCATCCACCCCGACGACCAGTACGCCCGTATCTGGAGCAGAACTACTGGCCGCACGCTCGCTTGGTTGAGCGCTCCGCTGCTCTAAATCGGGAGCTCCCCTAGTTCGTTTGCCGCTATGATTCTCGGCTTTCACATCGGCCCGAAGACCGACCTCTAAAACCACCGACCCAATCAGCGTTTCGGCTTCCTTGGCTGCGAACCACTGGCGTACTTTAGCCTTGGCTCGAGCACTTACGAGATACACCGGATCGCGGCCCAACCAATCGCGTGATGGCCCAGCATCGAACTGGTTCTTTGGTGCTAATAGCACCTCGACAGTCTCCGCGTTACGCAGTGGTCTTGAAAGGGTAACCAATACCCCATTAACCTTCGCCCCTCGGCAACGATGTCCGAGACCACTGTGCAAGTGGTAGGCGAAGTCTAGTGGGGTGGCACCCGACGGTAATTCAATAATGCGCGCCTGAGGCGTCAAAACATAAACGCGATCCTGCGCTTGCTCTGGCATTGATGGGCGCTTGGGATGAAGTAAGGGCGCCATACCCCCTTGAGAATTGACCACCCCTACTTCACCATCAACGGGCCGCTGGGCTTCGAGCGTTCGCGCCAGGTCTTGCTGCCAAGCGAGAAGCTGGCGCATCCAGTTAAGTTGTGCTTCGTGCGAGCTTTGGCTTGAGGCGCTCGAGCCTTTGGCGGGGGGTGTGCCGCCACGCTCTTTATAGCGCCAGTGCGAGGCCACCCCGTACTCAGCGAAGCGATGCATTGCCTCAGTACGAATCTGTACCTCAAGGCTACGACCGTCTTCAGCAATCATCACACAATGAATCGATTGATAGCCATTGGGTTTGGGCTTGGCGATGTAGTCGTCGAACTCCTCGCTCTTTGAGCGCCACAAATTATTGACAACGTCCAGGGCTAGATAACAGTCTTCAATGCTGACGACGATCACCCGCAAGGCGCGAAGATCGTGTACTTCGTCCACCGTCAAGCGTTTTAGCTTCAATTTTTGAGCAATGCTGCTGAGGTGTTTTGGGCGTCCGTAAACCATGGCACTTAGTTTGCGGTTCGTCAATGCATGCTGCAACTTAAGTACGGCCTCATCGATGAAGTTTTCCCTAAGCGCGCGCTTCTCGTCCAAGGCTTTCGCGAGTTTTTTATATTCAAGCGGCTCCAAAAACCTGAAAGCGAGATCTTCTAGCTCCCATTTCAGGAAACCGAGCCCCAGCCTGTTGGCTAAGGGCACCAAGACTTCTCGAGTTTCGTAGCAAGTCGCTTGGTCGATCGATTCAGCGCCTAGTGCAAATTGCCGAAGTTGATCCAAGCGAATCGACAAAAACACGATGACGACCCGAATATCCTCGGCCATGGCGAGCAACATGCGACGCAGTAACTCAAGGGATAGTTGCACCTGCGCGCCCGATCTGGCCCCTTCTGTCGGTCCAGGTAAACGCGCATGGAGCGAGCCGACCCGTGTCATGTTGACTACGAGCGTGGCAACCTCAGAGCCATAAAGTTTAGCGATTTGGTCCGACCCGGAAGCCTCTGAAATCTTCGGACAAATTCCGAGAATTGCGCAAATACGTGTCGCTGCATCGACATGAGCACCCGATAAAATCACGTCCACTCGTAGCGCTCGCGCGGCGGCTGGATCAACTTGGAAATCGTCTTGGAGACCGTCGGCCGTCTGCACAAACTCAGGTGGCAGCGACGGGGCGCGCCTAAGTCTTCCCTCAAGGAGAGAAATAAGTTGCGTTAACGCTACATTTTCATCGACCACCGGGGCCGAAACATCATCCATTCGAGTGATTTGCTGGTCGTTCAAAAAAGAAACCCGGTGTTTTGCATTGTTCGTCAGGGAAAATGTCGGATAATCTTACACCACGAACTAAGGATCAACAGGTGGACAAAATCACCTGGCCGTTGAGCATTTTTTCCTGTCAATTCAATCGCTTCTATAACAATATTAACAACCGGCGCATGTCAGAAACCAAAGCTCAAAACGATGATTCGCGTATTTAATCATTATCTTTCAACCCGTGTCCTCATCCTAGCGGCGATCGAAGCTTTGGTGCTCTTCCAAGCGATGGTCCTCGGTTTTCAGGTCAGGTACTTCGGTCAAAGTGTTCCTTTTCCGATCATTGAAGCCCTCTGTTTTACGGTCGTAATGCTATTAATGATGACCGCCTTGGGCCTTTACGAATCCTTTGCGGAGGAATTCAGAGCCACGATACAGCGGGTGATCGTGGCCTATTTGATGACCTTAGTCGTGCTCAGCGTGATGTTTTATCTGATCCCGCAGGCCTATGTTGGGCGCGGCGTATTCGCGCTGACCTCGGTTTTTTCAGTTGCAAGTTTGCTCCTGGTTCGAGTCGTCTTGTTTCGCGTATCGGACGTGGGATTACCACGTCGGCGCGTTCTTATTCTTGGGAACGGTCGCGAAGCAGAGGAACTGATCCGATTCTTGCACGATGGCGAGCGCGGTAGAACCGTTCAATACGCAGGCCTATACCCGGTCACTGGCGAGCGCAGTAACGGCAAGGAAGAACGACAGTTCAATCACGATCACTTGCTTCGTACTGTCAATGAGCTGAACGTCAGCGAAATCGTCATTGCAGTTCGCGAGCGGCGCGGCGGCGTACTCCCGCTTCGCCAGCTATTGGATGCAAAGCTCAAGGGCACCAAGGTGTCCGACTTGGCCAGTTTTTATGAGCGCGAGCTTGGCCTGTTGCAGATCGATAATATGAAGGCGAGCTGGCTAATTTTTGGCTCAGGGTTCGATCAGGGAATGTTTCGAGACGTAGTAAAACGAATTTTTGACCTCATGGCGAGCTTGAGCCTGCTTATCCTGACTTTACCTATCCATTTAGCAGCGATGATCGCGGTCGTCATTGAGAGCGGTTTTCCGATCTTTTATAGCCAAGAAAGGGTTGGACAGGGCTCGCATCCATTCAAGATTTACAAATTGCGTTCAATGGTCCAAGATGCGGAAAAAGATGGCAAACCACGCTGGGCCGGCGCGAATGATGCTCGCGTGACCCGAGTCGGGAAGTTCATACGAAGAACCCGAATCGACGAACTACCACAGCTTTTCAATGTGCTAAAGGGCGACATGAGTTTTGTCGGACCACGCCCAGAGAGAGCGTTTTTCGTGAATCAATTAGTTGATGAAATTCCTTTTTACGACGTTCGTCATAGCGTAAAGCCAGGTGTCACGGGCTGGTCACAGGTTCGTTATCCCTACGGCGCATCGAAAGAAGATGCGCTGAAAAAACTTCAATATGACCTCTACTACGTCAAGAACCATTCACTGTTCCTGGATTTGTTGATCTTGGTCGATACCGTGCAAGTGGTCCTGCTCGGCAAAGGAGCTCGATGAGCCTGCAGGTCATCGGCTTTTTTGGATTCTTACTTACTGCACTTGGGTTTACTGCACTCTCCTTATTGCTGGCAGTTCGTCGGCCTACCGTTCTTTTAGGTAGGTTGTTTCTCGCAATCAACCTCATTCAGGCGCTCTGGGCGTGGACGATGGCGCTAGCCTTCACCAAATTTTCGCCCCCGCCCTACATATTTGCGTCGATAGAGGCGATTCGAACCGTAGGGTGGACAATTTTTTCAGTCGCACTTGTCGAAGGTGTGTTTTCACGGGATTTAGATCCCAAAAAGAACCAAAGGGAACCTTTTTCACTATCGGTACCTCGTATTGCCCTTACGGCGAGCGTTCTAATTTCATTGACAGGCGTAATCGTTGATTTGATGGGTCAGACCGATCAATCGACTTTCATGCTGAAAACCCTCGCGTCCGTTGTAGGGCTTGTATGTATCGAGCAAACCTACAGGGCGACCGCTATTGAGCGACGCTGGGCACTAAAGTTTCTGATGATTGCCTTGGCGGCACTTTTTGCCTTTGATCTCGTGATGTATAGCGAAGCCCTCATGTTTTCCCGGCTCAATTTCAATTGGTGGACTGCGCGAGGCTACGTGAACGCCTTGCTTTTGCCGCTTATTATCATGGCCGCGGTGAGAAATCGCGACTGGAAAACTCAGGTATCGGTCTCCAGAAACATGGTTTTCCACTCGACAGCCTTGCTGATCGCCGGGGCCTATTTGGTTCTTGCTTCGCTGGCCGGGTATTACGTTCGATTCGTCGGTGGAAATTGGGGAGAAGTCGCTCAAGCAGTGGTCGTCTTTGGCGCCTTGGTCAGCCTAATTATGGTCCTGCTTTCCGGTACGATGCGGGCGCGGCTAAAGGTGTTTTTAGCAAAGAACTTTTTCAATTACCGGTTTGATTATCGGGAGGAATGGTTGCGCTTGACAGACACGCTGCACTCCTCCAAAGCGACAGAATCGGCGCAGGCCATTTCAGCAGAAACGCTGATCACATCGCTGGGTCGAATTGTCGACAGTACCGGTGGCGCACTTTGGCAACGCAAAGACGAGGACTTCCCTTTAGTGGGACAAGTCGGACTTGATCATTTTAGGGTCGATTTCGAAGCTGGAACCCCTTTGCTCGATTTCCTGATTCGCCGAGATTGGATTATCGACCTTGATGAATATCGCTCGAACAGGGCGGCCTACGAGTCGATCAATCTGCCCAACGATCTGCTTATTAACAAGGAACTATGGGTACTTATCCCGCTGTCCAATACGGGCCGTCTTGAAGGCATTCTCGGCTTAAATAGGCCGCTTTCCGAAACTGTGCTCAACTGGGAGGTTCGTGACATCCTTAAGGTCGCCGCGCGACAAATTGCTAGTTTAATTTCCTTGCAAAGCGCCGTAGAAAGCCTGGTCCAATCGCGTCAGTTTGACTCGTTCAACAAAATGTCGGCCTTCGTCGTGCACGATTTGAAGAATCTCGTGTCCCAGTTGGCTCTATTGGTGCGAAACGCCTCCACCCACAAGCACGACCCGGAATTTCAGGAGGATATGCTTGAAACGGTCGAAAACGTGCTTGAGAAGATGCAGGGCTTGCTTTTGCAATTAAGGCTGGGGACAAAACCGATTGAAAAACCGCAAATAATTTTGCTCGCCGATTTATTAAGCCGAGCCGTTCAGTCAAAGAAAGGATTGAAGCCGGTGCCCACGTTAATCATTCCCGAAGAAGTCACTAAATTGAAAATTTTAGCCCACCCGGATCGTCTCGAGAGAGTTCTCGGCCACCTGATTCAAAATGCTTGCGAAGCAATGCACGGCACGGCCGGTGAGCTAGAAATCTCAGCTCGAGCAACTAGTGCGAGCCGTGTAAGCATTTTAGTCAAGGACAGCGGGCCCGGCATGAGCGCCAATTTTATTCAAACACAGCTCTTTAAGCCTTTTAATTCAACAAAAACCCACGGAATGGGCATCGGCACTTTTGAAAGTCGCGAGTACTTAAAGGAAATCGGTGGCGCTCTGACTGTAAGTAGTCATGAGCAAATCGGGACGACCTTCAAGATTGAATTAACGACCGCTCCGCACTAAAAACTAGATATTTCTTGAAATTTACCGGATCCTGAGAAGATGACTCAAGAAAGACAAGTTCTATTGATGGTTGAAGACGACCTTGGTCTGCAAAAACAGATGAAATGGTCGTTTGAACGATATGAGGTGCATTTCGCCTCAAATCGCGACGAAGCCATTGCACAATTGCGTCGCATCGAACCCAAGGTTGTCACATTGGACCTGGGCTTGCCACCTGACGAAGATAGTACGAGCGAGGGTTTCAAGACTCTGCAAGAAATTCTGAGTCTGCAGCCTTCAACCAAAGTCATTGCCGTGACGGGTCAAAATGATCGCTCAAATGCTGTTCGAGCCATTGGCATGGGTGCCTACGATTTTTTCTCTAAACCCTTCGAGGCCGACATTCTTGCCCTCGCTTTGGAGCGCGCCTTTCGAGTCGCCGATCTTGAAAGCGAGAATCGTCGCTTGGTGGTTTCGCTGAACAATGCACCACTCCAAGGCCTTTTGACCCGCGACCCAGGCATGCTCAAGCTATGCCGACAAATTGAACGCTTAGCCCCGACCAACGCTACGGTCATGCTCAACGGCGAAAGCGGTACTGGTAAGGAAGTTCTCGCCAAAGCCTTACATGATCTTTCTAGTCGAGTGGACAAACGATTCGTGGCGATTAATTGCGCTGCAATTCCAGACGCCCTACTCGAAGCTGAGCTGTTCGGCTATGAAAAAGGCGCGTTTACCGGGGCCGTAAAGCAGACCCCTGGCAAGATCGAAGTTGCTGATGGTGGCACACTATTTCTCGACGAAATTGGGGATCTCCCACTTCCCCTCCAGGCAAAACTTTTAAGGTTCTTGCAGGAACGGGTCATCGAGCGCATCGGTGGAAGACAAGAAATCGCAGTCGATGTTCGCGTGGTATGCGCAACGCATCGCAATTTGCGTGAAGGCATTATTCAGGGCACATTTCGAGAGGACTTGTTTTACCGGCTTGGTGAAATTATCGTGGCGATTCCCCCTCTAAGAGAGCGGACGGGAGATGCCATTCTCATCGCGAATTCTTTCGTCAACCGCTTTTCTATTGAAAACAAGCGTGATCGCCTCATTTTACGAGAAGATGCGCTCGATGCGATCCAGAATCACCGCTGGCCGGGTAACGTCCGAGAACTCGAAAATTGTGTGAAACGAGCCGTCATCATGGCCGATGGAGCTTCCATAACTGCAGATGATCTCGGGTTAACGGTAGGGGCGAGCGAACCGATCTTCAACTTGCGGCAAGTGCGCGAAGACGCCGAGAAAAGTGCCGTGCTTAAAGTCATGGCCTACTGCGATAGCAATATTGCTAAAGCGTCCGAGCTTTTGGGCATTAGCCGCCCAACGCTTTATGACCTGCTCAATCGCTTTGGGTTGCGTTAGAGGCGTGTTCCTCATTAACAATCTGCTAAATTCATTATTCGGCCAAAACGCCAAGTCATGTAGGGAAACTGAAATGAGATTTCGTAAAAAACATTCGGCTTTTGTCATCTTATTGGCAATAAGTCTCGGACTGAGCGCCTGCGGAAAGTTTGGCGGAGCCGATGATCAGATGGCAAAAGCTACTCAGGCCTTACAAGCCAAGGATTTGAAGGCGGCCGAGCTTTTTCTCAAAACAGCCATACAGAAACAAGACTCGGCACAAGCACGTATGTTACTTGGCGGTATTTATCGCGACACGACCGATTTCAAAGCTGCCGAATCGGAGCTCCGACGCGCCATTGAGCTTGGCGCCGATCGCAATCTCGTTGTACCAGATCTTTTGGACACGCTCTTCAACATGGGCGAGTTTCAAAAGGTTATTGACGACTCTAAAAATTTAACGGTCGATCAAGCGGAACCCAGAGCAAAGGTGAGCACAGTAATTGGCCGCTCCTATTTGAGTCTTGGCAAGTCTGATCTCGCTAAAAAAGCCTTCGAAGAGGCTCTAGCCTTGCAACCCAACCATCTTCCAGCTCAAGCGGGCATGGCATCGCTTATGGCTTCTTGGGGCGACAAAGCTGGCGCACGCAAAGCAGCAGAAGGAATACTTGCCAAGGATCCTAACTCGCAAGACGCAGCGATGCTTAAGGCCGACTTAATTTTATTGGAAGGCAAGCTGGTTGAAGCGCGCGATCTGTTCTCCGGAATTGTCACCAGAAACCCTTCAAGTATCCTGGCACGCGCCAAAATTACCGCGATCGAGATCGATCTTAAAAATTTTGATTCCGCGCGCGCACAATGGAAAGAGCTTGCTAAGCTCAATGGCGCGAGTCCCGGGACGGCCTATCTGCGCTCACTTCTTGAGTTTAGAGATGGCAAGCTTGATGCCGCCCGTGAGACGGTGCAGTTTGCAATCAAAGTTTCTCCAGATTACGTGCCTACATTGATTCTGGCGGCAAACATTTATCTTGCGCTGAACTCCTACGAGCAAGCTGAGAAGCATGCTCGAATGGCTCTCGAGAGAGCCCCCGGAACGATTCAGGCACAGCGCCTTCTGGCAGCAACCTACTTGAAAATGAATTCGCCCGAAAGAGCGATGCAAATTGTTCAGCCAATGATCGACAAGAACACCGTTGATTCGGCAATTCTGGCGATCGCCGGAGAAGCCTCCCTGAAGCTCAATGAACCCGTGAAAGCAGCGAGTTACTTCGACAAAGCAAGTAAGCTCGACCCAAACGATCCGAGCAAACGGACTGGCCTTGCATTGGCGAAGATGGCCTCAGGTGATCAAACCAGCGCCTTTAGTGAACTCGAGCAAGCAGTCGAAATCGATAGCAATAGTTACCAAGCCGACATCGCTCTCATCATGGGACGAGTGAAGGAAAAACAGTATGACAAGGCCCTCGAGGCCGTCAACAGGCTTGAGAAAAAACTCGCTAAAAACCCTTTGCCCCACAACCTTAGGGGCATGGTACTCATGGCCAAAAATGACCCGGCCGGGGCGCGATCAGCTTTTCAGAAAGCTCTCGATATCGACCCCGTCTTTTTCGCAGCGGCAGCAAACTTAGCTAGCCTAGATATGCGCGAGAATAAGCCTGAAGAGGCCAAAAAACGTTATGAAACACTTCTGACAAAAGATCCAAAACACACCCAAGCATTGATTGCCTTGGCAAGTTTAAGTTCTAGGCTTGGCGGCTCTAAAGAGAGCACGCTTGAATATCTTAGACGAGCCAAAGCTTCAAGCCCTGGCGCAATAGGCGCGGTATTGGCGCTCGCAAACTTCTACATGGAGAACAAACTGCCTCGTGAGGCGATCCCAGTGATCCAGGAAGGCCTGACGGCCAACCCCAATCGTATTGAGTTACTCGATGTTTTGGGTTCCGCGTATTTGCAGCTCAATGAGCGTCAGCAGGCGATGGACACATTTGACCGAATGGTCAAAGTGAATCCTACTTCAGCACCCCTCCAATACCGGCTTGGCGAACTTCGGGCGGCTATGCGGGATGAGGCTGGTGCCTTGCAGAACTTCAAGCGCGCATCCGAGCTGCAGCCGAAGGCTATTGAACCCAAAATTGCGATTGCCTCAATGCTCCTTCGGCAAGGAAAAATCGCCGATGCAAAGAGCGTTGCGGCACAACTTCAAAAAGACATCGGCAATTCGGCTGCGGGACTTGCGCTTGAGGGGGATTTGTTCGGCGTGGAGAATAAATGGCCTGAAGCGACCATCTCCTATAAAAAGGCCTTTGACCTAGAAAAAACAGTATCGATTGGGGTAAAGCTCCATCAGGCGTACAGCCGATCCAACAAGGTTGCAGAGGCCGAGACACTTCTCGCCGACTGGTTTAAAGCCGCGCCAAACGATATCGCGATGCGCTTGTACGCGGGCGAACACGAAATCGCAAGAGAGCGATGGTCGGAAGCCGTTAAGCATTACGACGCCGTGTTAAAGATCGACCCAAAGCACGCAGCCGCCCTGAATAATGTCGCCTGGGCACTCAACAAACTTAAAGACCCTCGTGCCATTAGTTTAGCGGAGCAGGCTTACGCATTGGCACCTCAGTCACCCCCTGTAATTGATACTTTGGGTTACTTATTGGTTGAAAGTGGTAATACGTCAAGAGGAATAGAATTGCTTCGTCAAGCTGTAAGCCTAGCGCCTAGAGCGTCCGAATATCGCTTGCATCTGGCCGAGGCACTTTCGAAAGCTGGCGACAAGGGGGCGGCGCGCAAGGAGCTGGATATCGTTCTCAAAGATGCCCCAAAAGGCGCCGTCGGTGATGCTGCAAAAGCACTTTCTACGAAGCTTTAGAGGTCACACTGATTTAAGGATTCATTTTTGAGCACTAACGGCCGCTCCGTGAATGCGCTCAAGATCATTTTGATCGGAGCAATGCTGGGAGCATGCGCGCTTGTTTCTGCACAAGGGAGTCAAGGTAGCTCAGATCCCCTGTCTAAAACCAGTCGGCTGACGGAGTTAACGGAGTACGGTGTTCGTTTTGAGCATGCAGAAGGCGTCGAAAAAGACTACAGCAAGGCTCAGACGTTTTATTGCGCGGCCTCTCGCGAGGGGCATCCTGACGCTTTGATTCGACTCGGATGGATGTACGCCAATGCTCGGGGCGTTCCAAGAGATGATGCCATTGCGGCCACTCTGTTCAAAAAAGCGGCTGACCTCGGAAGCGAAATGGCTTCCCGACTTGCGGAGCTGGTACGCGCCAACGAAGAAAAACTTCCGGCCTGTCTAATCGATAAAAAACAGCAAGCGAATATCGATACCCTTGTCGCCACTTTGTTGAATCCGCCCACTGCACAGACTCGACCTTCGGATCGTGGACCAACGCCATCAGTACAAAATCCGGCGCAGTTCCGAACCGGGCCCACGACCATTGAGAGAAAGCAATTGGTCAAGTTGGTCACTCTTAGGGCCAGAGCCGCGAAACTGGATCCAAGGTTGGTTTTTGCGATCATCTTCGCCGAGTCTAATTTCGACCCATTAGTGCGCTCACCCAAGGGGGCGCTCGGCCTGATGCAACTCATTCCGGAGACAGCCGAAAGATTTGGTGTCTCTGATGTCTGGAATCCAGAGGAAAACATTCGAGGCGGAGTAGCCTATTTAAGGTGGCTACTTTCTTATTTTAAAGGTGACGTATGGCTGGCAATCGCTGGTTACAATGCTGGCGAAGGGGCTGTCGATAAGTTTAAAGGTGTCCCCCCTTACAGTGAGACGATGGCCTATGTTCAAAAGATCAGAGCTCTTTACCCCCGGGATTTTCACGCTTATGATGCGAAAATTGTAGGAGGAAGCGCTTTTCTATCAAAGCGATGAATGAAATATTCAACGATCCGAGCTTTTGAAACGTTAAGCTTCGAGCATGTAGTGCGATATTTCCTACTACAAACTCGTTGGGGAGCTTCAAACTCCCGTTTATCGGTTGATCTCACTTCCTGTCCAACATCCCTTGTCCATGCCAGCTATAAGTTGGATCCTTAATATTAAATTCTGCTTGAAAGACGGAGTACTTGCCCATGAAACGAATATTTTTGATTTTTTTAGCGCTCGCAGCTCTTGCTGGATGCGCAAGTAACCTCCCGCCTGCGCCGAGACAGGCTGCGACGCCTGATTACAAATACTTGATCGGACCCGGTGACAGCCTGAACATTATTGTGTGGCGAAATCCTGAATTGTCTGCAATTGTGCCTGTCCGACCCGATGGTAAAATTACCTCGCCGTTGATCGAAGACATGATCGCCATCAACAAGAACCCTTCTGAACTTGCCCGTGAAATTGAAGCGAAGCTCAAACGCTATATTCAAGATCCTGTCGTCACCGTGGTCGTACAGAACTTTGTTGGACCCACTAGCGAACAAGTTCGTGTCGTCGGCCAGGCTGCAAAGCCGCAGGCGCTCGCCTACCGTCAAAATATGACCTTGCTGGACGTCATGATTGCCGTGGGTGGCATTACTGATTTCGCTGCGGGCAATCGTGCCGTGTTAATCCGTTCCTCTGAAGGCAACAAGCAATTTGGCTTGCGCTTACGCGACTTACTTAAGCGGGGCGATGTTTCAGCCAATATAGAACTCAAGCCGGGCGACGTCATCATGATTCCAGAGAGCTGGTTCTAAAGTCATCTAGCAGCCGACCCTACAAAATCCACCGCTGATCCAAGCAAAAAAGAGCTATCCATGCAAGAAATCGTCGAACAATTACGGTCCGTACTAAGGGGCCTATGGTTTTACAAATGGTGGGGTTTCATAACCACTGTCATTTTTGGCATTGCTGGCGTGATTGCGGCGTTCGTAATTCCCTCCAAGTATGAAGCCGCAGCCAGGGTGTTTGTGGATACGCAATCCATCCTGAAGCCCTTGATGCTTGGGCTTGCGGTTCAGCCTAACGTTGAGCAGCAAGTTGCAATGATGGGTCGAACCTTGATCAGTCGGCCAAACATTGATCGTGTGATGCGTATGGCCGACTTGGATCTTAAAGTAAAGAGCGCCGGTGAACGCGAACAGTACATCGATAGTTTATTGAAGGAGGTCGAGTTTAAAGCCGTTCCAGGAGCTGCCAACCTCTATCTCATCAACTATCGTAACGAAAAACCTGAATCCGCCAAAGCTGTAGTACAGGCACTTCTCGGAATCTTCGTAGAGGGTAGCTTAATCAAGAAGAACACGGATGGCGATACGGCGCGCCGATTCTTGGACGAACAAATCAAGAGTTCCGAACAGCGACTTCTGCAAGCCGAAGAAGCATTAAAGGAGTTCAAAATCAAGAACCTCAATTTAATGCCGAACTTGGCGCAAGACTATATTGCCAAGTCGGGTGAATTCCAAAATCAAGTCACGCAGGCGAAACTTGAGCTCCGTCAGGCAGAGTACGCCCGCGATGCCATCAAGAATCAGCTCAATGGCGAAGCGGCAACCTTGGCCCTCCCCGGCGGCGACCTAAGCCCACTTGAAGTTGCACGCGCACGCCCCACCGAACTGGATGAGCGCGTGGAATCAACCCGCAAACGACTCGACGATTTCAGGTCTCGTTTTACCGAAGAGCATCCTGACGTTGTAGGTACTCGCAGAATTCTTGAGCAACTTGAAAGCCAACGCGATGCAGAACGCAAAGCTGAGGCCGCTAAACCGGTTCCGGTGCAACAACGTCGGCAGGCACAGCAAGCCGCAAATCCTGTGTTCCAACAACTCAAGATCTCACTCGCCGATGCCGAGGCCCAAATCGCCTCTTTGCGTGCCCGTGTCGCTGACTATGAAATTCGCCTGGCGCAATCCAGAGAAGCCGCTCAAACGATTCCGAAAGTGGAGGCTCAGTACATTCAGTTGACCCGCGACAACGAAGTGAATCGAAAGCATTACGAGCAACTTCTTGAGCGTCGGCAATCAGCTCAAACTTCCACTGAAATGGACGGAGCCGCCGGTGTTGCCGAATTCCGGGTGGTTGATCCACCTCGAGTAAGCGCCCAGCCGGTCTGGCCAAACCGTAACCTGCTGCTTTTGCTTGGTCTATTGTCATCCATCGGCGCCGGTCTAGCGGCTGCTTTCATTCGAGATCAAAGTCGCCCAACGTTCTTCGATCTCCGTACGCTTAGAAACATCACGCAGGTGCCGATACTTGGTGCTGTATCTCTCTTCACCGACACCAAAGCGAAAAGCAAGGCACGCATCAGTGGATTTACTTTTGCGGGCATGTCTGCCTTGTACATCAGTGCGTTTTTGGGGCTAATCATGTATCAAACTGTATTGACGGCTGTCAAGTAAGACTTTGAACATCAAGAGTTAGGTAATTAAAATGAGTCTCATCGAAAAAGCTGTCAGTAAGCTGACCAACGTATCAAGCGACGCCATCGCACTTCCGGACGCGGAGGCTCGAAGAGCTGCACAGAATCCTGTCGATAAGCGAAGCACCACCATCGAACGACTGAGTGAACTCAACGGCGCCAACTCCGCGTTCGGCCTCAGTGGATCAGCCAATCAGGCCGCCACCGCTCGAACTAATACGCCCAAACCGAATCGCCTTGACGAGATGAGCAAACGGGAGGGTGTTCGTATTCATCTTGAGTCTCTAAGAGCTCGTGGCTTCGTAACTCCCGACGGTAATCAAACCCAAATTTCTCAGGAGTTCCGAGTCATTAAGCGTCCACTCCTCGCCAACGCGTTTGGACGTGGAGTCTCCGCCGTCAAAAACGGCAAACGTATCATGGTGACCAGTGCATTTCCTGGTGAAGGAAAGAGCTTTTGTGCCATTAATCTGGCCATGAGTATCGCTGCCGAGCGAGACAATAAAGTGTTACTTGTCGATGCCGACGTTGCACGGCCCTCGATTCCCAAAGAGCTCGGAATTACCGTTGAGGCTGGTCTCATGGATTGGCTTATTGATGGCAATCTGGATATCTCCCAGCTTGTGCTGTCAACCAATGTAGACAAGCTCATGATTTTGCCGGCCGGTCGCCGCCATCAGCAGGCCACAGAACTTCTTGCAAGTACTTCTATGAGCCGTTTGCTTGAGCTCATCACGGCCCGTTATCCTGACCGAGTGGTGATTTTCGATTCTCCCCCACTTTTGGTCACCACCGAATCCCGCGTGTTGAGTTCCTATATGGGGCAAGTAGTATTGGTCGTTGAGTCTGGAAAAACATCCCACGAGTCGGTCCAAGAGGCTCTTGCTACTATTGGGTCTTCTGAGGTTGTTGGCTTGGTGCTCAATAAAGCTCGAGCTGCTGAACAGGGGTACTATGGTGGTTACGGCGGGTATGGCTACGGTGTTTAATTTGGTATCTTTGACCTCTTTTTCTAGAGGGTATCGAACTGCAATTGGCGTTGGGATCCTGATGGGGACCTCATTTACACTTGCTCAGACTAGCGGCTCCCCGCCCACAGTCGCGGTCCCTTCAGCCGAACTGCCCGCGATCGGCGGTTCAGAAATATTGAACCGAAAAGAAGAAGTAAAATTTCTTCCCGGTGTTCGCAGCACCGTGACCTATTCTTCCAACCTTAGTCGAACCCCTGGGGGCTCATCGGGGTTTGTGGCCGAAGTCGCTCCCTACTTTGAAGGGTCTGTCGATTCGGATCGCACCAAGGCGCAAGTCTATGCGACCTTGCGTACATTTTTTAGAACCCAAGGAGGGGCCTCAGTCACGCCAGATTTGAGAGCCTCCGGACAGACCGCACTGATAGGCGATTGGCTTTGGATTAGTGGAAATGCCTCCGTGTATTCACTTGCCCCGAACCCCTTGAGCGCCGTGACCTTTGATCCTTCGGCGGCAAACGCTTCAAGCGTTCAGTTTCGGCAACTTCAACTGAGTCCATACATCCAAGGCCGAGTCGGTACTTTCGCGGACTACCAAGCGCGCTATTCCATTGGAACTTCGAGCACAAACGCTGACGTCGTGCTCGCCAAGCTCGATCAACGGTTTTCGGGGTCGCTCAAGAGTGGGCCACAATTCAATCGCTGGGGTTGGGAGACCGGCGGCGAGATCCAGCGCAGGACTTTTGATGCCATCCCGACTCAATCCCGAAACAGCGCATATGGATCTGCTTTTTTATTGCCAATTCCAGAACTGAGAGTTGGTGCCTCCATTAACTTCGATCAGATCAGCAACTTTAGCGTCAACGGAAAAACCAGCGGGACCGGCCTCGGTTTGTTCGCAGACTGGACACCCTCAAATCGAACAAGCATCTCGGCGTCCGCGAAGAGGCTTTATTATGGAACGGTCGGACGAGTTGGCATGTCGCATCGTTTTGGCTTTTTCACTGGTGCGCTCAGCTTCGATCGAAATGTCCTCACCAGCAGTGACGCTTCGGTACTTACGGTTTCACCATCGGCTTTGTTCGCTGCGGGCGGTTTTGCGTCCAACTTAAATCCTGTCTTCAATCAATTAGCTGCTCAGAATTTAGTGCAAACTTATTCCTCCTTGGTCGGCGGCGGCGTTCTCAGCGACTTTGTGGTGCTAAACAATAACTTGACGGCGAGTATTGCCTACGCCTCGCCAGTCAACAGCCTGGTATTACTGGGTGTACGGTCGCGACGCGATACTGACGCGACCCGAGCTCAATCCACGTTTTCATTTCTTTCGCCGAATGGGCCAACCACGCTTTCTGCAGTGAACTTGAGTGCGTTCAACACCAATAGCCTGACCTTGGATTGGACGCATAACTTAGATTCAAAAAACGCTTTTGGAATCAAAGTTTCTCGAGTCAACATTGAGACGAATGGGCCCACCATTGGCCTCGGAAAATCGGCTGTGAACTCGATTCAATCGACTTATCGTACCAAGCTTACCGCGGATACTTCAGCAGTCTTTGGCTTACGACACACGTCCCAGACCGGGCAGGTGAATTTCGATGAAACCGCCCTATTTGGCATTCTTGATGTGAGATTTTAAATTGTACGAAGAATATTTCGGTCTATCAGGAAAGCCGTTCCAACTCAACCCAGATCCTGACTTCTATTTTGGGAGCCGGGGTCATAAGCGGGCTATGGCTTACCTCGAATACGGGCTTCATCAAGGTGAAGGCTTTATCGTCATTACGGGTGAGGTCGGCGCGGGCAAGACCACCCTAGTCCGAAATCTAATTCGGCGTATTCCACAAGAGACAGTCAGTGCTGCGCAAATCGTCAGTACTCAGGTCGATGCCGACGATTTGCTCAGATTAGTGGCCGGCGGTTTTGGCATTCCCCATGAGGGGCTGGAAAAATCAGCTTTACTCATGCGGCTCGAAGATCACTTTCGATACCTCCATGCTGAAGGCCGTCGGGCGCTACTCATTGTCGATGAAGCTCAAAATTTGTCCCCGAGAGCCATCGAAGAGTTACGGATGCTGTCGAACTTTCAGATCGATACGCGCTCCCTTGTCCAGAGCTTCTTAATCGGCCAACCAGAGTTTCGGGAGGTGATGCAGAGGCCAGAGATGCGTCAGCTCAAGCAAAGAATTATTGCGTCCTATCACCTCGGTCCGCTCGATCGTAGCGAAACTCAAGCCTACATCGAACATCGATTAAATCATGTGGGGTGGGCCGGAGCGCCCTCATTTGACCCAGCCTGTTTTGAGGTCATTCATGAAGTGACTGCCGGTGTCCCTCGAAGAATCAACACCCATTGTGATCGCTTGTTACTGGGTATTTACTTGGCTGAGAAGCGCAACATTACCCCGCAAGATATTCGCGAGGTATCGGACGAGCTAAATAGCGAGCTTGGTAATTCTGCTCACTTCGAGAACCATTCCAATGGTTCTAGACCTACGGTTTTGAACCCAGCGTCGTCGGCATCGAGTAGCGAGAGTAATTTGCAGATGCGGGAAAGACTCGCCCAACTTGAGGAAAGAGTGGCAATGCTTGAAGCGTCAACGACGACGACCTATAGTATGCTCAAGAAATTAATCAGAATCGTTCGCCTACAGTTTGGTGACACAAACCAAGTGAACGAGCCGCGCGTAAAAACCTTCAATTAATGTTGTACTGGTTTGGGTCCGCGAAACCTTTTTGAGCCCGAGATCTTTCAGGGTTTCCCGAAAGGACATCGCTTCGGACTTTGGGTGACACCTAATGCTCAACCGACCATTGGTATCATCTTGGCAATTCAAACAGCGGGCGAGGAAAATAACCTTAGTCGCAGATTTACCGTTGAAGCTGCAAGCCGATTCGCGGAACTCGGGTTTGCCACGCTCGTTTTTGATCCCTATGGGGTCGGTGATTCAGCCGGAAAAACCTCGGACGTTCGACTCCAAGATTGGCGGAGCGATCTTATGCGAGTGTCTCACCAAATGCGAGTGCGCTACGACCTTCCTTTCTATATTTGGGGCACTCGCTTGGGAACCCTGCTCGCAACGGACCTACTCATTAGCCAGTCTGACAACACCGCCGGTTTGCTAATGTGGGCACCGTTAGCGCATGGTCGCACCTGGGTAGATCAGCTAAAGCGCGATAGCTCTTTTTCCAGCGATGTGGCGCAACCGACCCATGTCACTTCAGAGTCATTTCAAGCACCACCTATGGATGAGGTCATTCAAGAAGATTCCGCCGTACTCTTTGGCCCTCAGTCAATTGTTTCGACCGATAACTCCGATGGGGAAGATGCTCTGTGCAGTTTCGCAGGCACGACGTTCCGTCGTTCGATGCTCACCGAGCTACAGAATTTGAGTCTAGCGCCTTTACGGAGGCAACCCAGCTTTGGGGCGACTGCTAAAGTGGCACTCATCGGTCTTGAACCTACCAATAACTACAGATACGCAAGCGCCCAAACGAAAGTGCCGCCCGCGCTTGAAACCATCTCCGCGACATGGCGCAGCTCAGGTTACGAAGTTTATTCAGGCGCAATTTTCAGCGAATACTTTTGGCGTTCAGGTCGATCCCCGAAGCCCGAGTCTCTTTACGGCGCCAGTGAGAAATGGCTGCTTTCGACGCTCGAAGGTGGCAAAATTTGAACGCACCACAAGACCTCGTCCTTTACCAAGAAACTTGTTTTCAAGTTCGTGCTTTGGCAGGGCCGCTTCTTGGCATCTTTTGCTCACCGAATCGGGCCACCCAAAAGCCGTCATTAACTGTGATTATTGTGCCTGGACAGCCGCAAACTCGAGTTGGTCCGCACAGAATGTTTGTCGAACTAGCTCGGCACTTAGCCGAAGACGGCATCAGAAGTCTGCGCTTCGATTGCTCCGGCTGGGGCGATAGCCTGGGTCCGACTCGCGCCTACGAAGAGTCCCGGTTCGATATCTTGGAGGTTGTGCAATCCGTGCTTCGCGACGACCCCGACCAGCAGATCGTGATCGCAGGCCTGTGCGATGGGGCGACGGCATCTTTATTGAGCTTACCCTTGTTAAAAGCCGATCATCGAAGAGTTCTGGCGATGATCTTGATCAACCCTTGGATCGATCAGAGTCAGTTCGAAGCTACAACCGACAAAACTTCAAAGCGGTATTTTGGGCGGCTCAAGTCCAAAGAATTTTGGGGGAAACTTCTGAGTCGTGGTTCCCCAAGCGACAAGCCTGTCGGCAGGACGCTTCAATCATCTAAATATGCTCTGCAAATCGCGCAGGAGAACTCGTCGGGCTTGTCGCTGATCAATGCTATCTCGGGTTCGACCACGACTTTTCTCGCAGTACTTTCTTCGCTAGACTTGAGCGCACAGGTTTTTTCGAAATGGATAGGTCATGATGAAAGACTTCAGGAAAGTTTTTCGCCAGAAAACACTTTTAGACACCCAAGGGCGGATCACACTTTCAGTGATGAAGCAGATTGGCGCGAAGTCTGCCAATGGCTTAGTCAGCGCATCACTCAAATGATGTTGGCCCGCTAAGTCCTTGCCAACATTGCCAATACCCTTGCTCTAAACTCGGATTCGTTAGCGCAAATTCGGTGGGTCTAAGCAGATACCGACTCTCAAACATAATTGCCAGAGTGTTATCTAGCTTTTGAGGCGAGAGGCTTGCTTCGGAGGCTTTTGCAAACGCATCACCATCAGGTCCATGAGGCACCATGGAGTTATGTAGACTCGCGCCTCCGGGTCGAAAGCCCTCTTCCTTCGCGTCATAGCGTCCGTGAATCAAACCCATAAACTCACTCATGATATTGCGGTGGTACCAGGGCGGTCTGAAAGTATTCTCGGCCACCAGCCAACGTGGCGGGAAAATTACGAAGTCACAGTTCGCGGTACCCGGAGTATCGGACGTAGAAGTTAAAACTGTGAAAATGGACGGATCGGGATGATCAAAACTAATGGAGCCGAGCACCATAAAATTGGCAGTATCGTATTTGTACGGTACTAAATTTCCATGCCACGCAGCCACATTAAAAGGGCCATGGGCTTGCGTACTTGACCATAGCTGAGCGCCACTTCTTCGAATCATTTCATAAGCCTCACCAGCCTTACTGCTCGACTCTTCAACCCAAGCTACCGGGCTCATAAAATCGCGCGGATTCGCTAGTCCGTTTGATCCGATAGGACCGAGTTCAGGCAACTGAAATGCAGCCCCGAAATTCTCACATACATAGCCGCGGGCCTGCGGATCCAGTAAGTCCACCTTGAAAGCCATGCCACGGGGAATTACGACGATTTCACCGGGCGTCACTTCAAGTCGTCCGCATTCGGTGGTAGTGAGTAAGCGTCCTTCCTGCGGCACAATCAACATCTCACCATCCCCATTTCGCAGCGCTCGTTTTTCCATTGAGCGTTTTACAAAATACATGTGAATCGCAATGCCCACTTGCGCTTGGGCAGAGCCGTTGACCGCTAAAGTAAATAGGCCATCGACGAAATCCAAGGACAAATTAGGATAATTAAAGGGCGCCCAACGCATTGGATTGGGTGGGCATGATGGAACCGAGCTCGCCTCACTCAGCCACATCGAATCATGCCCTTTATCGGCGGGTCGATAGGGCCCGCAAGGCATCGTGACGACCGAAGGCACTTCGCGATACATCCAGGTTCGAAGATTTTGATGCCTGGGCGAAGTGAATGCCGTGCCCGAAAGTAGCTCGGCGAAAAGGCCTTGCGCTACCCGCTGTGGACTGTTCTGTCCCAGGGGCAGAAGTCCCGGAGAAATCTCAGTGGCAAAGTGGTTTCTGAAGCCGCTTTGATAATTCAGCGTAGACATCTTCTATTCCTTCATCAAATTTACACCACGCTCGGCCACATAACTCTCAGAGCTGCGTCAAGTTCGCGCGCGCGGCAATCAAGATACTTTTTAGTACCTCTAACTGACCTATCTCATTCGCCATCATTAGAACTAAACGCGCATTCAAACGATGACTGTCCTCCAGACTCAACGCCTGATGACTATCGATCAAAGCCTGGTAGAAGCCGTCCCCATCGGTGAACTTGAATTGGCCTAGATACTCGCTACTCATTCAATTCTCTTAACTTTTGAAAAACACTTGTTAGTCCGTTATCAGAGTACATTTTCCAGCGTGCGAGCACATGTTGGTCTGGTCTTAACAAATATACTGTACCGCTACTGGCCTGATATTTTTGCCGTAAGACGTCTTTTTGATCAACGTTGGAGCTCCCAAAATTATCGATGTGCTGGCGATCAGCCTCATCCAAGTTTTCAATGATCACTTCCACAAGATGAATGGGCCATCCCTTGCTGCCAAGGTGGGTGATTTCAGACGATACTTTGTGAGACAGGTCAGTGCGCTGAATGGAGTGCACTTTCGACGAGAGAAAAAGTAGAACAATAAAACCATGCTTACAATGATCGAAAAGCCAGGCGTCTATAAAGCCTCGTTGTGAAAATCTCCGGATGGGGCCATTTAAAGCGGGTGAGCCGGGCTCAATCCCGCCATGAAATAGAGCCTCTTGCGTAGCCCAATTCAAAGTGGAACGGGAATAGTGGCTGGCCGTCGAAAGACGGCCAGAATTTACCAATCGACGAGCAAATGGAAAATCCTGAGCGAGCTCCAGTGTGGTGTCTCGAAAGACTCGACTCATCTCCGATTTAGGCGTAATAAAGTCAGTAGCTCGGGTCGAATACAAAATATTTTCATCGGCTGCGGCTTCGCGCTCTGCACAGTAACTTTGCAAGAGCACAGGCGGGCACAAACCGCGCAACACTAAATCTAATTTCCAAGCCAAGTTTTCAGCGTCTTGCACGCCCGAATTTGCACCCCGAGCACCGAAAGGAGAAACGCCATGCGCTGAATCTCCGGCGAAGAACACCCTTCCCTCTCGAAACGCGTCCATCCTCAGGCAGGCAAAGGTATAGACGCTCGCCCAGGCAATTTGGAACTCGATATCTTTGCCCAGAAGCGCCTGTATTCGAGGCCGAATGTTGTCAGGTTTACGCTCTTCGTCGGGATCTGCATCCCATCCCAATTGGAAATCAATTCTCCACTGACCGTCCGGTTGCTTATGGAGTAAAACGCTCTGATTCGGATGGAAGGGTGGATCAAACCAAAACCATCGTTCGGTCGGAAAATCAGCACTCATAGTGACGTCGGCAATCAGAAAGCGATCCTGAAACACCCTGCCCTTGCTCTCTTTACCCATTAGCTCCCGAACACTCGAGCGCGAACCATCGCAGGCGATCAGGTAATCCGCCTGACACTGGTACGGCCCTTCTGGGGTGTCAATTTCTACAATGGCAGGGCCATGGCCGCCCGCTTGTACACCAACCACCTTATTCATCCACCGTATTTCGATAAGTGGATCCTTGAGCGCCTGGTCGACTAAAAAGCCCTCCACATAAAACTGCTGGATATTGAAAAACGCGGGATGTTTAGAACCTGCTTCCGGCAACAAATCGAACTGGTAAGTGAGTCGATCCTTAAAGAACACCTTACCAATGCTCCAAGAAACACCCTTCGCCGCCACTTCCTCCCCGATCCCCAGTCGGTCAAAGACTTCGAGAGTTCGCTGAGCGAAGCAGATGGCTCTTGACCCGGTCGATAACTTGAAGTCGTTATCCAGCAGGACTACTTTTTGGCCCTTCTGGGCCAAATCAATCGCTAGACTAAGGCCAACCGGCCCCGCTCCTACGATGATTATTGGGTGCCGCGCAACTCTTCCGGCATCCTGGTCACCGGATCGGGCATACGCAAACTCCAGTGTTTGATAGCGCCTGCCTTGAACACTTTGCTTTTGCTCCGTACTCTCCGATGTATCCAAGTGGTCCGCCTCCTTTCTCCAACCTGCTTCGGCCTATCGCGCGAGAGACCGCAAGCCCAAGCTTATCAATTAATCTCGAAATTTGCAATTAGCGAATTAATTTGTTATTAACAAAAATACAAGCTATTATGTTTCCATGAGCGAAACTAAACAGCGTGGCGTCGGAACAGTCGAAGTCACTATGCAAATCTTGGAAGCGATGCTCACCAGCAATGCTGCGCAGCCCCTTAAAGACATCGCACAGCGCTCAGGCATAAGCGCCGCTCGACTACATCCTTACATGGTCAGTCTCATTAAAGCCGGTCTAGTCGAGCAAGTAGCGGGTAGCGCGCACTATGATTTGGGCCCCTTGGCGCTCAGACTAGGCGTTGCCAGTCTGCAACGACTAGACGCGGTTCGGGTTGCAGTACCCTTTGCCCAAGCCTTGGCCCGCAATATCGCCCATACGGTGGCACTCGCGGTGTGGAGTAACTCCCAAGCCTTAATCGTACACATCGAAGAGGCGCTCACCCCGATTCGGGTCACATTACGCCACGGCTCGGTGATGTCACTCACTCAAACCGCCACGGGTCTCCTGTTTGCGGCCCACTTGGAAGGCGACGAGCTCGCCAAGGTTCTCGGGTTAGAGCAAACAGAAAGCCAATTCAAAGAGCGCCTTCCATTAGGTTTTCTGGATCGCCCTCGCCTCCCCCACAAAGCATTGATCGAGCGTTTGAGGGACATCAAAGACGCGGGTATCGCCACGGTCGCGGATACCGCCCTGCATGGCCTGGGCGCACTCTCAGTGCCCGTCTTTGACCACAGTGGCAAGATGGTACTTGCCTTAACCAGCATTGGCCTGTCCGCCACTCTCAATACCCAGCCTGACGCTCAACCCGCGCTAGAATTGCGAGCAGCGGCACGCAGTATTTCTGCCCGCCTTGGGGTCAAAGCCCCAGCATCCTTACCCTCCTGAGAAGAGCGCAAACACTATGACCAAATCCTTTGCATCAAAAGCCGACCTCACTGAAAAGAACGTCACTTTTCAGCAACTCAGCGCGCACTGCTATGCCTTCACAACCGAAGGCGATCCCAATTCTGGTGTGATCGTCGGCGACAACTTCGCAATGATTATCGACGCGACTGCGACACCCGTGATGGCGCAAGATCTGATTCGTCATATCCGTACAGTCACAGACAAGCCGATCAAATATGTACTGCTCAGTCATTATCATGCGGTAAGGGTGTTGGGAGCGAGTGCTTATGCGGCGCAAGGCGCCACCGAGATCATCGCATCAAAGGGAACCTTTGATCTGATCGTCGAGCGCGGCGCACAAGATATGAAGAGTGAAATGGAGCGCTTTCCGCGCCTATTTCAAAACGCCGAGTCGGTGCCCGGGCTAACTTGGCCCACGATGGTGATTGAAGGCAAACTTACCATCGATCTTGGCGGTGTCAAGGTCGATATCTGGCATCCAGGCGCAGGACATACGCGCGGTGACACCATCGCATGGGTAGCCGCAGAAAAGGTCTTGTTCTCGGGCGATTTGGTTGAGTACCAAGCCGGTGTCTACACGGGTGATGCGCAGCTCGAAGAATGGCCAGCTACGCTAGAGGCCTTACGTGCCTTGGGTTCGGAAAAGCTTGTGCCGGGACGAGGCGAAGCGATGCTTAATGCAGCCGATGCCAACAAAGCCTTAGATTACACCAAGCTCTGGGTCACAACTTTGTTCAAATGCGGCAAAGAGGCGGCCGCTCAAAATCTAGACCTGAAGCAAGCCATGGCCTTGACCCGCAAGCAGATGGATCCGATTTTTGGACAGGTGTTTATTTATGAGCATTGCTTACCGTTCGATGTAAGCCGTGCTTATGATGAAGCAAAGGGCATCAAACACCCGAGGATCTGGACGGCCGAGCGCGACCTGGAAATGTGGACCCAACTCCAAACTCAATAGCTCACTGTGATAGTCACAACCGCTTGATATAGCCCAGGCGGTGCGGTTTGATTTGCAGTTGAATCTGGTAGACGGCCGTAAATGGTCGTATCGACGCGAAGACCCGTACCGATGCCGTCAATCGTATCGACCCGGTCGGTCTCGCCAACTACCGAAGTCAGACCGGCATTTGAGTAAAGGTTATATTCCAGCCGATTAGCGCCTCGCACCAAGTACCTGATTCCACTTTCAAGACCACTTAATGCAATGGAATAGCTCGTGTTGGCTGGACAGGTCACACCAATCTTCGCGTCCGCTGTCTTACCTCCACCACCCCTGGTGTAATCTCCAAAGTCCATGTTATACGGGCCAGTAGCAATGATGCACTTGGGAATCACATCGGCCTGTACCGCCAACAATGGAGAGGAAATCAACGTGCTAGGTGCCGCCGTTCCGCTTGCACAATCTCCATACAACACCATGCTCACTGATAAGGTGTCCGCATATCGGCCAACCGCGACTGGCGTTTGCGCGGCCGGGATGCGCCCATGCACCAGATGCACCGCAGGTATTGAGGGACTGCCCCCCGCCGGCACCGTGATACACGATGCAAGCGTAAAAGAAGATCCAGTGGTCGCGTCTCCCCATACATTACCTGCGTTGTACGACGCGCTTCTGTATAGATAGTAGTTTAGGTTAAAGCTTCCATTGGGCATCACCCGTGGCGCATACGAGCCTCCTCCTCCTGCGCCCAGCTTAATCTCGTAATACATTGAACGAGGTGTACTTAGGGCGGTATCGCTACAGGTGACGGTGATGCTGCCCGATGTACTGTCGAGCGGTGAACCGGCCGTATTGTCGTAAACACCGAAGTTTGCGTCGGCAGTTGACACAGTGCAGCTCGGAAGTGCGTGAGCTAGGTTCGCAAAAACGAATAACAACAATGCCACTATTTGGCGGAACACACAATTTCTCCTAAGTCATCGAGCAATTCTTTAATGGCCGGAGGCACAAGCTTAAAGGTGCAATTTTCGGCGCCTTCGATCACTCGTCCGCTTCCGCCTGGCCCAATTTCCTGAATAAAAACAACGCCACCATTGCCAACGTATGAACGCTGACCCTCGTACTCAATGAGGGTACCCGATGGCACAGGCTTGCCATTGGATATTAGTCTCATAGTGACCGAACGACTTCTTTTCACCGCTAAATCAATCACTCGTCCAGCCTTGGAAGGTACCGCAACTTTGTTCTCCAAGCGCCCCACGTTGGCATCCAGAGGCAAACTGCTACCCACAATCGAAATAGGATTGACGGTGTAAGGTTGAACGCGGTCAATAACGGCCCGTCCGTTTGCATCTAATGTGGAGTAACGCCCCCCACCTCGAGACACTTGCGATCCTGGCACCTCGGGTGCCTTCACGATGATGAAGCTATCATCAATAGTCCGACTGGTTTTCATCGCGCCATCTGCGACGATTAAAGCGCCGCGGGCCGTTACTCGTGCAGCGTTTCCTAGGCCCTGGCCGACTTTGGCCGCCTCGGCGGTGACCTGGCCAGATTCTCCGAGCAGTTCGCCGCGAAGTCGCCCCCTTGGCTGAGTCCCCGCCTCCACCTCATAGCCAAATCCACCCGACAGTGGGGGTCGTTGCGCAAAGCGCGCAAGCAACAGATCGCTCTGGGAACTGTTGCCTCGGAAGGATTGCCCGAGAAGGCCTGCAGAAACGCCGTCTTGCCCGGCCCAACTTACTGAAAGCGAGACCGTGTTGGAAGCAAGAGTGCTGATCGTTCGATTAAAGCTGGCCGATGCATACAAACCCGGCAAAACGCGTGCACCAAGGCTCGCCGACATAATGCGCTGACGGCCATCGATACGAGACAGGTTATCGATATAGGTTACTCCCAAATCGGACGTCTGGGTTAACCGTAACCCCATGGTAAGGACATTGCGCCGAGCGAAAGAAATTTCATTGGCGCCGTATCCGACTTGGCGAAAATGCTCATCCGCACCTTCTGCGCGAGCGTTCACCCGAAAGCGATCACCGCTATATCCCAATGATAGAAACGCAGAGTGACCGAATCCCGCTAAAGATTGGCTTGTGACCACACCAGGGCTAATTAAGAAACCCGCTGGGAGCGCCAACACGGCAGCCGCCCCAAGGTTACGCTCACCACCTTTTAATGCCTCGCCTCGTAATTCCGCAGTAAAGTTGCTCGTGACGCCATAACGCCATGTGCCCGCAGCGAGCATCGAACCATAGTCGCTCGAGATCAAACCAAAATTGCGCCGCACCGTGCCCAGCTCAACGCCGTACTCCGCCAAACCTTTACTAAGCTGACGAGGTGCACGGAAAAAAGGGATCTCAATCACCTGGTCTTGCCCTAAATTATTGCGCACAACAATTCGGGCATTCCCCGCACCGGTGACTGTGGGAATTTGATCAATCGTAAATGGACCGGCAGGCACATTAAAATTACGCTGAAGAGCATTGTTGATGAACAAATCAACGCTTGAGGGAACGCTGACTGAACCATTTAGCTGCAACAAGGGAAGTGTGACGAGGTTCGGATTCAGACTAAATTCAGTGCCAAACTTGATTCCTGCGAATCGGACTGCTCGTCCCCAAGAGCCCGTGGTGGTCAAGGAATCACCCAAGCGAAACCGCCAAAGGCGATCTGGAACGTCATACTGGTAATACGTCTCCAGACGTACATTCCGATCAAACGCGCCCAATGCTTCTGCCTGACCTTTTAGAGCAGAATAGTTGTTGACTAAGCTTCCCTTCGGCGAAAAAAGCACAGCCTCAAAATTACCACCCACGCTTCGGTCAGTTGAACCACGATAGGCAAGCAGGTCGTAGTTCAAGAAGGCACCCCAGCCGGCCTTTGCTTCCGCAGTTTCTATGGATCGTCCGACGGCCAAAACATTAGGCTTGAGTAGTGCGACTTCCGCTTGAATTTTAAGTTCAAGCTTACGAGCATCAAACTCGACTTCTAAGCCTTTAACGCGATTGAGCGGAACGTAGTCTTCATCGCCTCGGATAGCTATCCTGATCTTCGGATCGACCAAGCCTAGTTTTTCAAACTCCGTAATATGAATCACCGGGCCCAAGCGAGGCACTTGCAACATAGGCACCGCATCAATCACCTGGGTGCGATTTAGAATAACTGCGACGAGACTCTCCCGCGTTACTCCGGGCGAAGCCTCGGCTCGTTCAGTGCTCGAGGAAGGGCTTTGCTGCAAACTCTGTCCGTAGCAGCCCACTGAGGTGCCAAGCAAGGTGCTCGACAACATAGCAAATACTAAATGACGGTGAGGAGACAGAACGGGATTCAATTCGATACTCGTCGAAAAAGCTCCTTTGAACTTGAACTTAATTAAGAGTTACATCTCTTGAAACACGGCCCTTGGTGGTTTCAAAGTCCAGTTTCAAGGCCTTACCGGCGGCAGGTAGCCGATCTGCATTCAGGATCACACTGCGCCTCTGGCTTGGAAGCAAATAGAACATCGAGGCAAAGCTCGCCACTTGCCCTTGCTCATCAGAAGCACGGATTGCGGTCACTTGGACGTGACCCGCACCTAGGTTACTCACCTCCAAAGAAAGCTGTTTTTTCGCGCCAGCTTCGCGCGACTTTACGCCAACAACATCCAGACTCCCTTGAGTCGGGCCAGAGGCCGCGGAATAGAAAATCGGCAAGCTAATATTTAGGGCGAACGTGAGTTGTACATCCTTCGTGTCACGACGTTTGGGAACTTCCTGAATCAGCAATCGAAAAGTGTCTTCTGTGCTAGCGTCTGGCGGACGTCGCACAGCGATGCGAACAATTTGTGTTTCGTTGCCGGGCACCTCGATCACAGCCGGTGCTACCAAAACTTCTCGGGTCGGCTCTAGCACTTCCTGGCCATCCTTTTGCGACCACTTCACCACACTAGCTTGTACCACCACGGCTTCGTTACTTTGGTTGCGCACCGTAAACACTTCGGTGCTTTTAGTCAGGCTCAACTCGCCTCGTAAGGGATACACCGATATATTGGCTGCCCAAGACATGGCCGGGCTGATTGCAGTCATGATCGCACAAGCGAATAGTCCTAAGACCTCTTTTAATTTCATTCTTGAAAAATCCCACTTGGCACAGTATCTATTATTTTTTTATTGGTATTGGCTTCGAACAGAATTATAGAACTTATGGAAGGCTCGAAGCGTCGAAATGAATTGGGGCCGAGACTAGCTCGGCCCTATTCTATGAATATGATTCAACCAGCATCTTGGAACGCCCGAAAGCGTCTCGTCCTGCCAATAGAATCAAAAGGACGGTCATCGCCGTCAAAGCAATTTAGTAAGTGATATCAATGCTTAAGGTTGCAGCATATGAGCCTGCTGGGAGGCCACGGTTGGCTGCGTTATCAGGAATCTTTCCGTACAAGGTGTAGGTCTGAGCTGCTGCATTTCCCACGGCGGCAAAAGTATTGGTTCCGGGAGTGTTACCCAAAACAGTTGTTAAACCTGCGTCTTGAAAAATATTAAATTCAAGATTATCGGTACCGCTCACCATGAAGCGCTTTCCGCCCACCAAGCCGGTCACACCAACACTGTAAGGAACTGTCGCCGAGCAAGTGACTTGCACAGGCAAGTTCAGGCTGGGCGAATTCAAGACGGGCGCATAGTCCGAAAACGCCATGGTGTAGGTTGCGGCACTAAAGCTGCAAGTACCTAACACGTTCGCAGAAACGTTTAATGCAGACGATACGGTAGCGGCAGTTGACACGCCGAGACCTGATACCGAGAAGGCCAGCGCGGCTGCGCTGACAAGGACACGAGACATTTTCATTCGGAAGCTCCAGGAGTAGATTATTTTGTCGAAGAAGCAACTCAAGTTAAAGATTTGAGCTGCTCTGGACATCACTCTAGAAGCTAAATTAAAACGCTTTAGGTCCGCTCCGATCAGCGGCCGGACTGACTGTCTTAGCGGAGGAAAGCTTTCGAAACCTCACTTTGTTTTGCAGTCCATCCATCAAAATTTACTTCTTATTTATTAAGTGTTCATGACGCCACAAAAGACAAAAGACCTAGATTAATGAAGATCTAAGTCTTTTGGTGAACCTTAATTTTTGGTCGGGACGGTGGGATTCGAACTCACGACCCCTTGCACCCCATGCAAGTGCGCTACCAGGCTGCGCTACGCCCCGAAGATATCAATTATAGCGTGAATTTGATTCGAAATTGAATCAGGAAAGAAAACGCAACGCTTGGGCTAAATACTCCCGCGCCATGGGCACATCCACGGACATCGCGACTAAATCACTATTGCCTTCGTCCGACTCACTAGCGGCCGTATCTACTTGCACGCTCTTCGAACTCGCCAGTCGCTCCGTCAAAACTGGGGCATCGTCGTGGCGCTCGCGTAGGAGCCTTACCGGTGCGTCAGTCACCGGCGAATCGACATCAGGTTCGGTGATGCGGTCACCCAATTGGTTTCGTGCCCCACTGATTGTGAAGCCCTGCTCATACAACAAATCACGAATACGACGGACCAATAAAACTTCATGATGCTGGTAGTAACGTCGATTGCCGCGTCGCTTCATGGGTCTAAGCTGGGTGAACTCTTGTTCCCAATAGCGCAGGACGTGAGGCTTGACCATGCAAAGATCGCTGACCTCACCAATCGTGAAATATCGCTTGGCCGGAATTGATGGGAGTACAGTCTTAGGCTTGTCGTTCACGAAGCCAACCTCAGAACATCGACGGCCTCAAGGGCTTCGATATGGGCTTTCAGCTTTTGACTGGCATGGAAGGTCACCACACGGCGCGCCGAGATGGGGATGGCTTCGCCTGTTTTTGGATTTCGACCGGGTCGCTGAGGCTTGTCTCGCAACTGGAAATTGCCAAAGCCCGACAGTTTCACGCTTTCGCCACGCTCCAAGGCCTGCCGGATTTCATCAAAAAACGTGTCCACCATGTCCTTGGCTTCACGCTTGTTAAGTCCGACTTGCTCAAAAAGCAATTCGGCAAGCTCGGCCTTGGTGAGTGTGTCTTCGATTTCCTCGAGCGGCTGCGCAGAGGTCGGTAGGATCGCCCTACCTTTCCAAGAGTTTTGAGTGACTGAATCCGGCATTCCAAAAATGACTAAAAATCATCCAATTTATCTTTATTGACGCAAACGTGCTCCTATGCTTTGTTCTAAATACCCTACAAGGGCATCAATCGCAGTGGAGGCGTCAACATCGCCTAACGTTCTCTCAGTATCTTGCATAAAAACTCGGAATGCAAGGCTTTTTTCCTTATTTTCCAATCCCTTACCGCGATATTCGTCAAACAACTTGATGTATTTCACAGCCTGCAATTCAGGTTTTTGGGCCCGAATTTGATCCAAACCGGCCAAAATTTGACCTGCCGTGATGTCCTGGGAGACCAGCACCGCAAAATCCCGAATCACGGGTGGATACTTGGAAAGCGCCTGAGGTTTAGCGACAGAATGTTGCAATAAAGCATCGGCATCTAGCTCCCAAAGAATCGGAGCCAAGGGCAATCCAAGACTTTGCTGAAGTTTGGGATGCAATTCGCCGATCCAGCCGAGTAACTCGCCTGAGATCCTGCTGATTCTGGCGCTGCGCCCTGGATGCAAGCCAGGCAGTAGGCCTCCTGTAGCCACGGTCGCTTCAAACCTTAAGGCTTGCCCTAGGAGCTTCTCAATATCGCCTTTCAGATCAAAGAAATCGACCGACCGACCTGCCACTCCCCATTGCTCATCCACGTAAGGGCCATAGGCCAGGGCAGCAGCTCGAAGAGGTTGATCGATTCCTTGGACCGATAAAGGACCCGCCAAGGCTAGGGCGTTACGACGAAAAACAGAGCCAATCTCAAAAATGCGAACGCGATTGGCTTTGCGAGCCAGATTACTTCGTAAAGTTTCGAGCAAGCCCGTCCACATCGTGGTGCGCATACCGTCGAGATTGGATGCAATCGGGTTAAGTAAGGCAATCGCGCCCTGCCCTTTATCGATGCCCGAGAGCTGCGCATCAAGTTTTGAGTCGACGAAGCTATAAGTCACGATCTCCTGAAAGTCACAAGAGGCAATGGCTCTCTTGAGGTCGATCATGCGCTTCTTCGACTCGCTACGAGGCCGCATCGGCATACTAGCCACAGGTGGACGAGTGGGCAGATTGTCATAACCCCAGATTCGGGCGATTTCTTCGACCAAGTCCTCTTCCAAGCTCATATCAAAACGATAACTGGGAGGTTCCACTTCGAACCCAGTCGTTGTGCTTCGGTACTTTATGCCAAGGCGATCCAATACTTTGGCCATTTCGTCATTGCTGATGTTCGCGCCGATCAGCTTGCGTGCGCGATCTGCTCTTAGTGCCACAGGCGGGCGATCGATGACGCCGCCAGCCAGCACCGTGCCTAGACACTGGTCGTCTAAGGGCCCGGCCTGTCCACCGCAAACTTCCAACACCAAGCTACTCAGGTACTCGAGGTGATCTACCGTGCTTGCCGGATCGACTCCACGCTCAAAGCGATGGCCGGCATCTGTTGCAAAATTGAATCTGCGCGAACGTCCTGCAATGGCTGTGGGCCACCAAAAGGCCGCTTCCAGATAAATACTGGTGGTCTCCAGGCTTACGGCAGTTCGGTCCCCGCCCATGATGCCCGCCAAGCTTTCGACGCCTTGCTCGTCGGCAATCACGCCAACTCCTTGATCAACGCTCACAGTCTGACCATTCAAAAGCTTGAGCGTTTCTCCCGGTGTCGCCCATCGCACTGTTAAGTCGCCGTGGATCTTGTCAAGATCGAAAACATGGGTTGGTCGACCAATTTCTAACATCACGTAATTGGAAATGTCGACCAATGCCGAGATCGAACGTTGCCCGGCTCGCTCCAAGCGGTCGCGCATCCAATGAGGCGTAATAGCCTTTGCATTGACTCCACGAACGACGCGCCCCGCGAAACGACCGCACAAGTCAGACGCTTCGACCTTGACAGCCACGCGATCCGTCAAGCTCACGGCGACGGGTTTGAATAATTTGGGCGCGAGCGGAGCGCCACTGATCGCGGAGAGTTCGCGAGCCACGCCATACACACTTAAGCAATGCGCTAGATTGGGCGTAAGCTTCAGCATCAGCACCTGATCATCCAGGAGCCCATAGTCGCGAAAATCTTGCCCAACCTTAGCGTCGGCGGGCAAAATCAACAAGCCGTCATGGTCTTGGGTTAATCCAAGCTCGGTTGCGGAGCACAACATGCCGTTGCTTTCCATGCCACGCATTGCGACCGGCTTAATCGAGAAATCATTCGGCAATAAAGCTCCAGGCAAGGCACATGGAATTTTGATGCCGACACTCACATTGGGTGCGCCGCACACAATTTGGTTGATGCCCTGCCCAGTATCCACCTGACAGACATTGAGTTTGTCCGCATTAGGATGCTTTTCAAACGACAACACCTGGGCGACCACCACCTTGGAGAAGGCGGGAGCGTAAGATTTTGACTCCTCAACCTCGAGGCCTGCCATCGTTAATCGATCGGCAAGCTGTTCAGAAGTCCAGGCCGGATTGCAATAGGCGCGAAGCCAACTTTCAGGAAATTTCATAAGTTAAATTGCGCGAGAAAACGCAAGTCGTTATCAAAGAAAAGACGCAAATCTGCGACGCCGTAACGCAGCATGGCTAGTCGGTCAATACCGCTGCCAAAAGCAAAGCCCATGTATTTTTCAGGGTCCAAACCAATATTGCGAATCACGTTAGGATGCACTTGCCCTGAGCCAGAAACCTCCAGCCAACGCCCGGCGAGCGGACCGTCGCTGAAGCGAATATCGATTTCCGCAGAAGGCTCCGTAAACGGGAAGTAAGAGGGGCGAAAACGTACATCAATATCGTCACGCTCGAAGAATTGATTGATGAAATCTTCATAGACGTTTTTCAGATCCGTCAGGCTAATATTTTCATCAATCCACATGCCTTCAACTTGATGAAACATGGGCGAGTGGGTCGCATCCGAATCTACCCGGTATGTGCGCCCCGGAGCAATGACTCGAATGGGTGGCTTGTTCATACGCGCGTAACGGATCTGCATCGGACTCGTATGAGTGCGCAGCAAATGGCCCCCTTCTACATAAAAGGTGTCGTGCATCGAGCGTGCGGGATGGTTCTCTGGCGTATTTAGAGCCGTGAAATTATAGAAATCTTCTTCAATCTCAGGGCCATCGGCGACATCGAAGCCAATCGAATGAAAGATTGCCTCAATACGCTCAATCGCCATCGTAATGGGATGCAAACCGCCCTTGCCCAAGCCGCGACCGGGTAAGGTTACGTCCAAAGACTCGGCGGCGAGTCTGGCAAATAAAATATCGTTTTCGAGGCTGGTTTCGCGCTGTTTCAAGGCAGCTTCAATGCCTTGCTTTGCTTCGTTCAGTCGCTTGCCGGCAAGCGACTTTTCCTCGCCTTGAAGCTTACCAAGGAGCTTGAGCTGAGCCGTGAGTTGGCCTTCTTTTCCGAGAAATTGGGCTTTGGCGTTGGCTAGGGCTGCGGCATCTTTAGCGGCCGAAAAAGCCAACTGCGCCGCCGCGAGCATGGTGTCGAGATCATTCATATTTTGTGAGGTTCGGGTTGATGCCTAGCAAAGAAAAAAGGGCCGACGGCCCTTTTCTCAACAGGTCAATTCAGCAGTATCTCAGATCGCTGATTTCACCTGAGTAACGATGGCCTTGAATGCGGGCTTATCGTTCACTGCCATATCGGCCAACACCTTACGGTCGAGGCCAATCGCGGCTTTGTTTAGTCCAGCGATAAACACGCTGTAGGTCATACCGTGTTCACGCACTGCTGCGTTAATACGGGCGATCCACAGTGAGCGGAACACACGCTTTTTGTTACGGCGGTCGCGATAAGCATATTGCCCAGCGCGCATAACCGCTTCTTTAGCAATTCTAAAGACCGTACTACGACGACCACGGTAACCTTTAGCCAGCGCAATAATTTTCTTATGACGGGCTCGGGCCGTCACACCACGTTTAACTCGTGCCATGCTTGCTCCCTCCCTTTACGCGTAAGGCATCATGGCCCGAACTGAGGCCATGTTTGTTTCGTGGACAGTCACCGTACCGCGCAATTGGCGTTTGTTCTTGGTGGTCTTCTTGGTCAAGATATGGCGCTTGAACGCCTGTCCGCGCTTAACGGAACCGCTTGCGCGTACACGCAAGCGCTTCGCAGCGGACTTCTTAGTTTTCATCTTAGGCATGGTGCCTTCAATACTCTCTTTTAATGCCTTATCAGGTGGTTTCTCACCAGAGAAACTCTTTGTAACCCGCTCGGCTTATTTTCAAAGTTCAAAAGACCTCAATGAGTCAAGGTTCTCTAAACTACGAAATTTTCTAGAACTGCAACAGTGAACCGCTACAGCCTAAAACTTTCATGACTGGCCTACTTTTTCTTCTTGGGCGCAATCACCATAATCATCTGACGGCCTTCCATCTTTGGAAATTGCTCGACTGAGCCTACTTCCTCCAAATCGGTCCGTACTCTTTCCAAAAGTCTTGCACCGAGTTCCTGGTGAGCCATCTCACGACCTCTAAAGCGCAAAGTGACCTTCGCCTTATCACCCTCTTCAAGAAACTTGGTCAGGTTCCGAATTTTGACGTTGTAATCGCCATCATCGGTACCGGGCCGGAATTTGATTTCCTTGACTTGAATGATCTTTTGCTTCAGCTTGGCTTCGTGAGCCTTCTTCTGCTCTTGGTACTTGAACTTCCCGTAGTCCATCAAGCGGCAAACCGGAGGGTCCGCCGTTGGGGAAATTTCTACCAAGTCGACATTTCCCTCGTCGGCCATGCGCTGGGCTTCGCGACCAGCAACAATGCCTAAAGGCTCGTTTTCAACACCAATCAACCGCACCTGAAGATGATTAATTTCACCGTTAATGCGATGGGAACGTTCCGTAGCGATACTGGGCTCTCCTTAAATCTTGCTCGGGGAAAAATAACAAAACCTCATAGACTTCACCAAAAAAGGTGACAGACCACTAGGCTTGGGGTTGATTTCGCTTGGCGCTCACATCCTGCGCTAGGCGAAAAATGAATTGCTCAATTGGCATTTCACCCAGATTGTGGCCGCCCCGAGCGCGAACCGCAACCGCTTGCTGCTCTTTCTCCTTGTCGCCCACGACGAGGATATAAGGAACTTTCTGCAAGCTAAACTCTCTGATTTTATAATTAATTTTCTCATTGCGCAAATCTGATTGAACCCTAAATCCTTGTTTTTTCAGGATTTCCACCACAGATTTCGCATAATCCGACTGAGCCTCGCTGATATTCATAACGACGACCTGCAATGGAGAGAGCCACATGGGTAGCGCTCCAGCATGATTTTCGATCAGGATTCCAATAAATCGCTCTAAAGAACCCACAATTGCCCGGTGCAGCATGATCGGGCGACGGCGGCTATTGTCGTCCGCGACATACTCGGCACCCAAGCGCTCCGGCATATTGGGGTCGACCTGCATCGTGCCGCATTGCCATTGGCGACCGATTGCATCTTTCAGGGTGTATTCAATCTTTGGGCCATAGAATGCCCCATCACCCTCGGAGATTTCAAACTCACAATTAGACGTTTTTAAAGCGTCCATCAGGGCTTTTTCCGAACGATCCCAGGACTCATCGCTACCAATTCGGTTCGCCGGACGAGTGGCTACTTTATAAATAATCTTCTCAAAGCCAAAATCGGCATAGACCTTCTGAAGAAGTTGGGTAAAAGCCGCGCATTCCGCCTGAATCTGCGCTTCGGTACAGAAAATATGACCGTCGTCCTGGGTAAACCCGCGCACGCGCATAATTCCATGTAAGGCGCCTGATGGCTCATTACGGTGGCACTGACCAAACTCGCCGTAGCGCAATGGTAAATCGCGATAAGAGTGAAGGCCATGTTTGTAAATCAGCACGTGGCCAGGGCAGTTCATCGGCTTGAGTGCGTAATCGCGGTTTTCACTCTCCGTTGTAAACATGCCATCACGATAATTTTCCCAATGACCCGTGCGCTCCCACAGACTCCTGTCCAGAATTTGCGGGCCTTTGACTTCTTGGTAACCGTTGTCTCGATACACGGCGCGCAAGTATTTTTCAACCTCCTGCCACAGCGTCCAGCCTTTTGGATGCCAAAAAACAAGGCCTGGTGCCTCGTCTTGCATGTGAAAAAGATCGAGTTCACGACCGAGGCGACGATGATCACGTTTTTCGGCTTCCTCGAGCATCGTCAAGTACTCTTCCTGGTCCTCCTTTTTGGTCCAGGCCGTACCGTAAATTCGCTGCAGCATCTCGTTCTTGGAGTCGCCGCGCCAATAGGCTCCAGCCACTTTCATCAGCTTTAAGACTTTTAGCTTACCAGTAGAGGGGACATGCGGGCCTCGGCAAAGATCGATGAAGTTGCCTTCCTTATATAGCGATATTTTTTGGTCAGCGGGAATTGCCGAGATAATTTCGGCCTTGTACTTCTCTCCTTGATCCAGAAAAAACTTCACTGCCTCATCGCGATTCCATTCCTCGCGTTCGATCTTTTCGTCCTTCTTGGCCAGCTCAATCATTTTGGCTTCAATCGCCGCCAGATCTTCAGGTGTGAAGGGACGCTTATAGGAGAAATCGTAGAAAAATCCGTTCTCAATCACGGGTCCGATTGTCACCTGAGCGTCCGGAAAGAGAGTCTTCACGGCATAAGCGAGCAAATGTGCGGTGGAATGTCGAATAACTTCGAGACCTTCGCTATCTTTATCAGTAATGATCGCAAGTGAGGCATTCTTGTCGATCAAGTAAGAGGTATCGACCACCTTGCCATCGACCTTGCCCGCTAGGGCAGCCTTCCCCAGGCTCGTGCTGATCGAAGCCGCAACTGCAGCTACGGTGAGCGCTTGGGGGAATTCACGGACGGAACCGTCTGGCAGAGTGATCTGGAGCATGGTCAACTAATCAAGAGGGAAAGCTTTCGATTTTACCTTCCTTCAGGATTACCAATGCCGCAGGCCGTCTCAGAGCTTAATTTTAGCTTTCCGCCAATCAACCTGGCCCGGAAATTGGAGGACTCTCAAAGTGCTCACGAAATGCGCAAGGCTCTAAACCTACGGGCAGGTTAATACGAGATTAATTACCTACCTTAAGCTTCGACTGTAGCCTGACATAAAGCTTCGAGTGTGAACAAACGTACTGCCGCGACAGGAGGTTTACGACTACCTCAGAGGACAAATAAACGTTATGGTCCGAGAATAAATTTCCCGGACGAATCGGATGGGTGAACCCGATTTTTCAAAATGGTAGGCGCGATTGGATTCGAACCAACGACCCCCACCATGTCAAGGTGGTGCTCTAACCAACTGAGCTACGCGCCTGTCGCTTGGACAAGCTGCGCATTATATCGGAATCCAGTGAAATCACCCAACCGCCACATTACTGGAATTTGAAGCCGACCGAAAAACTGAACATCAGGGGATCGATTTTCAAGCCGGGCATCCCCGGTGCAGCGCCCGCACTCAAAGTGCTTCCGGAGGAGCGTATAAACGACTTCATGACCGAACCTTCCATGTACCAACTCCTAGACAGGGCATAACTTGCACCGACTTCGAGGGCTACACCTAAACCGTTGACGCTACGACTACTTTGTCCTCGTTCGAGCGATGAAGAGTCACCATGAAGTGCACTGGCAATGCCAAGCGATTGGTCAGAATTCGTGAGGTTGTAAGCAAGGCCCGCCCCAAGCCGGGGTCGAAAGCTACTCTGATCGTCCCCGAACCGGTATTGACCCATCACTGTTTGGCCCGTGAGTGAATAGCTCTGCACTCGCGGAGGCGAGCCGAGAGCGCCAGCACTTAAGGTGGAGTTACCTCGAAAATAACTCTCGATTGAAAGCTTTTCAGACACCGATAAGGAAATACCAGAAAATACGCCGCGTGTATTTGCGTCCGCCCCACGATTTTGGGTTTGAAGGAGCATAGGCGTGCTGACCGAGCCTCGATCTGACCCGACAGACAAGCCTTGCTGAGCATGTGCCGTTGTTAGAACGGCGCTCAGGCCGACCAGAACTACGCTGGCCGAAAGGCGAGCAATCAATGGTCCTCTGGAATTTGTCATGCTCAACTCGCCTCTTTTGCACCCACTCAACTCGCACTGAAAAGATAGCACTAAGGCCACCATTTGGGAATAGCAATTCGACCGTTGGTCGGGACAAAAGTTGTCAAATTTGCGGAGAAGTTACTTGCACTTGCGAAAAAAGCAAACATCCGATTCAAGACTCGCCGAAACAACAAATTAATAATCGTGCGAAACTTTTACAAATGAGGTTATCGCAGAACGACGACGTCCTAATTCTCTGCCGCAAGCTACTCCGCTTGACCAGGCCCACTGAAAATTGTAACCACCCAGCCATCCAGTCACGTCTACAACCTCACCAATCATAAAGAGCCCCGGATTCAACCGCGACTCCATCGTCGCCTGATGAAGCTCTCGGGTATTCACCCCACCCCGAGTGACTTCGGCTTTTTGATATCCCTCAGAGCCCGTTGGAGTGACCTCCAAATTCTGCAAAACTTGAGCAATCTCTCGCAGTATCTGATCTGAGGTCTCCGCGATACGCAGCGAGGAATGCGAAGGGGACACCATGACCTCAACAAGCCGTTTCGGTATTAGAGCTTGCAGCACCTGACCTAGGCTTTGCCGACTACTCGCCTTAATTGCCTTTAAATGCTCCCATAGGACGATCTCGGGTACAAAGTTTAAAGTGAGAGGCTCACCCGCTTCCCAATAGTTGGATATTTGCAGAATGGCTGGGCCTGACAAACCTTTGTGAGTAAACAAGAGATCTTCCGAAAATCTCTGCTTACCCTTGGCCGCCCATTCGGAAGTGCAAATCACTTGCACAGGCAAAGCTAATCCCGGCAGGCTAGGTAGCTTACTAGCATCGAAAGTTAGCGGCACCAAGCCTGGCTCGATCGGAATAATTGAATGTCCAAACTGCTTCGCGAGGCGATAACCAAAATCGCTTGCACCTATCTTCGGAATTGAAAGTCCTCCGGTGGCGATTACTAAGTTTTTTGCTCGCACCGTCGACTTCACTGCTTCGGCTTGATCGCCAGCCCCGGCGCGACGAAGATTAATTAAATACTCAAACTGTGCGGCACCTGGGCTCAAATCTGCATTTTCTGCGGGGATATTCACTGCGGTGTCGCGGGGTCGTCGATGCACAGCCTCCACAATGCACGACGCTTCTACCTTGACTCCCCCCAAGGAGCACTCTCGAAATAACATATCGATTATTTGTTGGCTGGACGAATCGCAGAACAGTTGCCCTTTATGCTTTTCGTGATAGGAGATTCCGTAGCGCTCGACCAGCTCGACAAAGTCACTTGGTTGATATTGCGAAAGCGCACTTTTGCAAAAATGCGGATTCTTCGAAACAAAGTTCTCGGCACCGACGGAGCGATTAGTAAAGTTGCAGCGCCCTCCTCCAGAAATTCGAATCTTTTCACCGATTTTTTTGGCATGATCCAAGACCAGAACCTTGGCACCAAGTTGGCCTGCAACGGAACCGCACATTAGGCCAGCCGCCCCAGCGCCAATGACCACAACATCGAAGCGTTCGATTTCATTAGTCGCAGATAACGACTGATTCAAGTTTGAAAATGTAGCGTGTGGCTTAGAGTTAGTGGCTGTGTTGTACGGTGGATTCATTCACCAAGTATATAGTTCCCAATTCGCCTTTAAAATTGACGCCTTCAGCCAGACTTGAGCGTCGCGGCGGCACTCGGCTGAGAACAACTCCCGATCGCTTTGGCTTGCCCCGCATGTTCAATTCGGCTCAGAACTTCCTGACTGAAAGAGGTCGGCGGAGTTGACTGGCCTCCCGATTGACCCCCGACGGCTCCCCCAGTTGCGCCCCCAGTTGCGCCCCCAGTTGCGCCACCCGTTGAGCCACCCGTTGCTCCTACTGCTGATCCCTCGATTTGCCCCCCGCTTTGATTTCCAGAACCTGTTGTTGCGCCGCTCGAGTTGGTACTTTGGGGTCCGCCTCCCAAGGTCACAGAGTTTTGGGACCCACTGTTGCCTCCGGCAACAGGCACTCCACTGGTAATTGCTCCGCCGATACCGATACCCGTATCCGTGCCTATACCAGTGCCAGTGCCAGTGCCAACACTAACTCCTGTACCGGATGAGCCAGTACTAGACGGCGCGCCCGCGTTACCAACGGAAGGGTCAGTGGATCCAGAAGCCGACCCGCCTGTGCCGACAGGGCTAATGGCCAGCGCGAGTGGACTTTCAGCGCGACTCGCAGT
>JANOPA010000075.1:0-4295 GCA_031421635.1 Betaproteobacteria bacterium
CGCAGTCCACTCCATTATCAAATCACCAGACAACACGCCAAGCCAACATGAAGATCGATACCAGGAATTTTATGAATAGCACCTAAGCAGCCAACAAGAAATCAAATTCTTCTTGACAACAGGGTAGTCCATACGGGCCCAGATAAACTGCGCGCCGCTGACGCTTGCCGAGGACATAAAGTGCAGACTCTTCCTGCACATTATGGCCGAACACCGGTACTACCCACGTCAGTTTCATCGTCTAGTTATGCGTCACGAAGCACAACACGACGCATCACCCTGCTGAATTGGCGGACACTTTACCGTGCCGTAAGAACAAAAAACGCAGCAATCGCCTTTCTTCGGTTTCAGTACAGCATGACATCCTTTGCATTCATAGAACCATTGACATGCATCGGTGGGCATGACTTCCGACTCAATATGACTACACTCCGGACAGGTGATGATCGACTCTAAAACCACTTCAGCGCTCAATTTTTAGCTCCAATTTCGGCGGATTAAATAAACCCCAGACAGATACTACCGCCATGAACACAAGCGAAAGCATTAACATGTACTGCCCCCAGCCAAAACCAAAGAAAATGTACATCGATAAGAACGCTAACACCGGACCGGCAATACCAAGAATGCCTCGCAACATTCTGCCATGGGCACGCCATGCTGAGATACCAGAATATAGACCGAGCCCAACAAACAATGGCATCAAGAAGGTGACGAGGACTCCCTCAAATTGCGAGAGAAACCCCAGGCCCAACGACGCTCCGAGGGTACCAAACAATGGGAAGCAGGATGCACAACCCAACGCAGCAAGAACTGCCCCAAGCCACCCGGTTTGACCTAGTACTCTTGGTGATTTCACGCTGTAACTTTTGACGTATAACGGCCGAGATGAGCTGCAGCCAGCAGGCGCTTGCCGAGGCCAGAAAGGGCAAACTCTTCCTTGCCCTTTCTGGCCGAACCTCGGTGCTCCAAGGCTGTCAGTTCGATCCACTGGTTAGCAAGGCAGCTACACACGACGGCTTTGACGAATGTGCTGAAGTATCTCGGCCTTCGTTATGCCCGTTTCCACGCCCTTGACATCCAACGGAGATTTCGCAACCTTCAGTGGCTTTATTTCGAACACTTGACCATCGCGGCGGGTGACCTGAACACCACCTTCCTTTTGCGCGGAATCTAGCACTGACGCAAACTGCTGCCGTGCCTCTGAATAAGTAAAAACTTTCATGCCAACCTCTCAAAAAGTTGAACCCCGACCTTCTCGGCAATCTTCGACTGTGGCTTGTCCAGCGTTAGCAAGGGTAAGCTCAAACTCAAAGCGCTCTGCAATACATACCCATCATAGGCCCACATTCGGTGGGTATATGCAAGCTGAAGCGTTGCCCCGAGCTCAATATCAACAAACCTAACTGGAATTCGTTCGTAAGCGGCGATACAGGCCTTCGCCTGCAATAGGCTCAGCCGACCTTTCTTGATCATGCCCGACAATGCATTGCCCATTTCCCAATGAACAGACTTTGGCGAAACCAAGGTTGCCCCAGAAGTAAGCTCCACGATTCTGGGCTTTGAAGCTTCGTTCAAACAGACGGCAAGGTAAATTGAGGTGTCGAGCAGGATTTCCATTAAGGCACCACTTGTACAATTGTAGAAATCATACCATCGTGATCACGCAAATGCTACCCTGGCTTGCTAACGGCTCAGTTCAGCTGCAAATTTCAGGGACGGCGTTTTGTGGGACGCTGAAAGCTCCCACAAAACGACGGCACTGGAATTTGTCAGTTGGAACGTCAAGTTATACAACACCATTAGGCACTCACAACTGCTAGCAACGCCTTGGGATTTGTTCGGGCTATATTGAGTAGAGTTCGAGCCGCCCCACTGGGCTGCTTGCGCCCTTGCTCCCAGCCCTGAAGCGTTCTAACCGACACGCCCAGCAAGCTCGCAAACTGTGATTGCGAAAGGCCTGTTTTTTCTCGTGCCTCTGCCGCAGGCGCAAGTACAACCGAGACCTTTCCTGCCTTCATTTCTTGAATAGACTCAAGAAGCTCTTGAGCTAGATCGCGTTGAGCTTCGAACTCAACAAGAGCTTTACCCTTCAGTGGACTTTTTTTCGAGAGCATCACGAATTTCCTTTAGCTTAGCGGCATTCAGATTTTCAATCTTGGATTTCGCATACAACGTAAGCAGAACAATTTCTTCCTTGGGATTGAGAACATAGTAGATAACCCTCACACCCCCCGACTTCCCCATGCCAGGACGCTTCCAACGAACCTTACGAATGCCTCCCGAATCTGGTATCACATCGCCTGAACTGGGGTTCTGAGCAATATACGAAGCAAACTCACCACGCTCATCTTCATGCCAATAAATTGGCCAAATTTTCTGAAATGTAGGGGTTTCAACTACTGTGAACATTTGACGAATATACGCCTAAGGCGTATGCGTGTCAACTATGCTTCTAGTGCTGTATAACGGCTCAATTGAGAGGCGGGCACGGGTGCTACGCTAAGCGCAAAAAGTGCAGACTCTTTTCTGCACTTTTTGTGCGCTGTGACGCTCTTACAACCCGTCCTCTCGAATGTATAGTTAGCCTTCAATTCGCCCGCCGATTGCATTAGAAAGTAGCGAGCGCTCAACAATTGTTCGGACGAACTCCACCGCCTCACTCAACTCGAGCGGCTTTTTGGGTGGCGCAAAACTTCCACTCGCATGCCGAGAGTCATTACCCGCAACCGCTGCCGAATTGGCTGAATGAGTGAATCGCCGTCTTTCTGCGTCGCTGCAAAATCCCAAGCGATCAATGGTTGTCGCGAAATGCATTTCAACTTCTTCAACTATTCTGTAGAGGCGCGGCCAATTCGGTGCTTCCAGTGCCCAAAGGACGACCGCGGTTCGCAATGCACCGCCAGCCTTAGCGGTGCCTAGCATTGCACTTGCCTTCAATTTTCGAATCTCACTTCCATTGGGTTCGTCAACGAAGTATGACATCCTGGCCGTTGAACTTACCGGGAACGGATGAACTTTTCTTTCGCCACTACTCAAGATTTCCGTTGCCGCACCAATTGAGATTGGCGATAGATTCAAGAAGATCAACCTGCCTATAGAAAAGAACTCCTCGATTGCTTCAGCCGCCTTCAAACGAGCATCCGCTGCTGAAGCAAACATTGAGGAGTCGCTCCAAGCAACGGAATAGCGACCAGCCTCATGCGTTATGAAACAATCCCCCTCCGGGAACAGAGACTCAACTCTGTCAAGAGTCCAAGGTTCCCCATATATCTCAACTTGCCACTGCATTGTCGATCTTGAAGGTTAACGGCCGAGTTAAAAGGCCGGCACGGGTGCTACGCCAAGACCAAGAAGAGCAGACTCTTCCCTGCTCTTTTTGGGCGCTGAACCGCTCTTACAACCGGTCCTTTTCAACCACAGGTTAGCCCTGCCACCAATGAAATTCATCGCCAAGATTTCTCTGCACAGTTACTTGAGGAATTTCCGACCGCGCATCCATTTTTGATTTACCGATGGATCTACTGCGATAGCGTTCAAGCCTCGAATCAATTCATATTGCGTAACGTCATCATTGTGCGCGTTGATTACTTGACTAATCGCGCCAACCTGAGCGCCGGAGCTATCTTGAATTTCCAAAACCATCGGGATACCACCAGTTTCAGTGCCGACAATCTCTGGATGTTCGTTCGAGTAACGGCATCGTTCCTCTGTGACCGAGTGATAACCCGCGCAAGCGATTGGCCTTACCTCATATACTGAACAGCGACCATTCTCTAGAAGAGGACATTCAACGTTTGTAACGAAATGTTGCTCCATCGACATATCTTTGATTTTCGCGAATTGGCTCTTTACCCGAGCTATCGCTGCATCGGAGCGTGCCTTGGTGAATGAAAATTTTATATGCAAATAGATAGCAATTAGTTCATGCGGAAATGCTACAACCCGAAGTTGACAGCAATGCGAACAGCCATTTGAACATCCAATTTCCCCTGCTTTTTCGATTGCAACTTCAATTTTTTGAATCTGGTATTTGGATATAGCTTTCGCTTTTGAAATGTCTTTTTTTGCGCCAAGATAATGCGAATTCAGCTCTTGGCAGTATTGATAAAACTCATCTTCGGTGACCATACGATGCAACGTCCTTGGGTGGCTAACGAATGATATGGACTACCCCTACCCGCAGTAACACGGTAGGTGTCAAGATGAAGGTTCGCAGTCTTTCAACTTTCACAGGAGAGGTAGTCATGGATAAGGTTATCGCAATTGGGATCGATTTGGCAAAGAATATTGTC
>JANOPA010000076.1:0-27122 GCA_031421635.1 Betaproteobacteria bacterium
CCCCCCGCAGAACCGCCCACGCCCCCCACAGCGCCCCCCACAGCGCCTCCCACAGCGCCTCCCACAGCGCCTCCCGCAGCTCCGAACCACGAAGGTCATGAGGGGCACACGCCCCCCGGCGCACCGTCAACCATGTCTTCAGAAATGTCGCATGAGATGGGCCATAGCGGCACCGATATGCAGGCCATGGTCAGCGATATGCGCAACCGTTTCTGGATATGTTTGTTCTTCACGATTCCGATATTTTTTTACTCACCGATGGGCCTGTTCACGCCGCCAGAGCCCCCCTTTGGTATCGAGCTGAATGTGTGGCTGTTTGGGCTGGCGAGCTTGGCCATTCTTTACCCAAGTTGGCCTTTTTTCGTCTCCGCGTGGCGGGGACTTATAAAGGGCGAGCTAGGTATGGCGGCACTGATCGTCCTGAGCGTGGGAACCGGCTATCTGTTCAGTCTTGGAAGCACGTTCTTTTTCGAAGGTGGTGGACAGTTCTTTGAGGCCGTGGCTGTACTGTTGGTGTTCATACTGCTTGGGCATTGGCTTGAAATGCGCGCGCGCGCAGGTGCGTCCTCGGCGATTAAGGCGCTAATGAATTTGACGCCCATGAAAGCCTCGGTGGTTCGCAACGGCGTGGAGATTGAAGTGCCTACGGCCGAGGTCTTGGCTGGGGAGATCGTGGTGATACGGCCAGGCAATAAGATTCCCGTTGACGGCACAGTAGAAAATGGTGAATCCTTGGTCGACGAGTCAATGTTGACCGGCGAGTCGATGCCGGTTCAGAAAAAGCCGGGTTCCACGGTGATCGGTGCGACCATCAACAAGAGCGGCAGCTTTCGTTACAAGGCGACGAAAGTTGGCGCGGATTCGGCACTAGCGCAGATCGTGAAGCTCGTTCAGGAAGCGCAGAACTCGAAAGCGCCTGCCCAGCTTCTGGCGGACAGGGCCGCGCAATGGCTGGTGATCGTAGCGATCGTCATCGGTCTGGCGACCTTCTCGGTATGGTTCTGGTGGATCGGGCAGCCCCTACTATTCGCCGTGACCATGACAATTACCGTTTTCGTGATCGCCTGCCCCGATGCGTTGGGGTTAGCCACTCCGATGGCGGTGATGGTCAGTACTGGTCTGGGTGCGATGAACGGCATTTTGTTCAAGAATGCGTCGGCGCTCGAGGACGCCACCAAGCTTAATGTCATCGTGTTCGACAAGACCGGCACGTTGACCGTCGGCCAGCCCGAGGTGGTCGAGATCTTAGTGGCTGAAGGGGTCACTGAAGAGGTCTTGTTGACCGCTTCCGCAGCGGTCGAACAGGGCTCTGATCATCCTCTGGCGCAAGCCGTAATGCGGCGGGCGGCAAAGCTCACGATTGTGCCGCCAACTGGCTTCGAAAGTCTCGACGGCATGGGCGCGCGTGCCGAGACGGCGGGCGGAACGGTGTTCCTTGGCAATCGACTCTTGATGGATACCCAAAAACTTGCGCTTGGCAAACTCGAGGCAGAAGCGAAGCGCCTGCAGGGCGATGGCCGAACGGTGGTTCATGTCGCGCAGGCCGGTAAAGTGATCGGCCTGATTGCCATTGCTGATGCTATCCGACCGACTTCCAAGGCAGCCGTGGCTAAACTCCGTGAACGCGGCATTGAAGTGGTGATGCTCACTGGCGACAACGCGGCCACCGCCAAGCGCATTGCTGCCGATCTCGGCATTGATTCCGTGCTGGCCGATGTGTTGCCGAGCCAGAAGGCGGCCAAGATCAAAGAGCTCCAGGCGACCGGAAAAAGGGTGGGAATGGTCGGCGACGGTGTCAATGACGCACCCGCGTTGACTCAGGCCAACGTTGGGTTTGCCATCGGTGCCGGTACTGACGTGGCGATGGAAAGTGCCGATGTAGTGCTCATGAAAAGCGACCCATACGACATTGTCGGTGCGATTGAACTATCGCGTGCCACGCTGCGAAAAATGCACCAGAATCTGTGGTGGGCCGTGGGCTATAACACCATCGCCTTCCCGCTGGCGGCGGGCGTACTCTATCCGTTTGTGTTGAGTCCAGAGATTGCGGCGATGTCGATGTCGGGCAGCACCCTGATCGTGGCTATCAACGCACTGATGTTGAAGCGCACCAAGCTTGCAGGTATCAAAACAACGCGGCCTGTCCCGAAACAGGCGGCTGACATGAAGGTTGCCGCAGCGGCGCCTACATGAACAAATCCGTGCATGCTCCGAACGTCACTGTGCGACGGCTCGCCGAGAAACCAGTGTAGATGCGCCATGTCGACCCGATCATTCCCTTTTCACCAAGCAAGCTCGTCCCTAGCGCGTGGGTCGCCGGATAGTGTTTTCTCCTATCTGGATGACCCCAAAACGTTGGCGACGCACATGGGCGAGTCGTCAATGATGATGCTGGGTTCACACATGTCCATAGACGTTGATGCCGACGACGGGCGCGTAATCGGGTCGATAATTCGTATGCACGGGCGCATCATGGGTATTCCACTGGCACTGGAAGAAGTGATCACTGAGCGCCAGCCGCCCAATAGGAAGGTTTGGGAGACGATAGGAACGCCGAAGCTCTTGGTCATGGCGCACTACCGCATGGGCTTCGAGTTAACGCCCAAAGGAGAGGTAACGACGGTACGTGTTTTCATAGACTACAGTTTGCCAACGGCTGCCCCTGGATTGTGGCTGGGCCGCGTGCTCGGACCGGTCTACGCGCGGTGGTGCACGAAGCAGATGGCCGACGATGTCGCCCGGCAGTTCGATTCGGCCCACCCGAACTTGAGCATGCCCACCATGACGCACACCGTATCTCGCTTGCAGCTCTCCGGCAAAATCTTCGTCCTCTGCGGCCTTTGGTTGGTCGCGTTGGGTGCGTACTTTTTGTTCTTCCGTCCCGCCTTGCTGCCGGAAGATCCGCGCTATATCGGTCGCTCGCTCGAAGCGATCCGATTGGCCGTACCGGGACTCGAATTATGGTTGCGCCATGTCTTCAACGTGATGGGCGGCTTTATGATCGCCAGCGGGTTGATGACCACGCTGATGGCGTGTCGCTTATCCGTCCGGCGCGATCTCAGCACATTTACCATCCTGGCGCTGTCAGGAGCAGTCGGTGTGGGCTTGATGAGTCTGACCAATTTCCTATTGAACTCTAACTTCCGCTGGCTGTTAGTGCTACCGGTGCTTTTGTGGCTTGTGGGTCTGGTGTGCTACTTGCGCGAACGCATCACGTTTGCCGCGCCAAATCGTCGTCCGGATCAATTTTCATGAAATCTAAAGGCTCTCCGACAACGATCCATTCGCTTGAGCCTGTTCAACTGCGGCCCATCCAAATGGCATGGTTGGCAGCTGCGATCCTTACGGTTTCGGCGGGTTTTGGGGCGTTAATGCCTGTTCTGCCGGCCTGGTTAAACATGTTAATGCCCGGAGCAACAGCTGCCGAGGTGGCACGACATGTCGGCTTTTTGAGCGCTGCATATGCCGTCGGGGTGCTGCTGGGCGCGCCGCTGTGGGGAATTGCCGGAGACCAGGTTGGGCACGGTCGAATCCTCGTTCTCGGGTTGGTCGGTTACGTCGCAAGCTCACTGCTGCTGCTCATACCCGCTTTATCGTTGGTGTGGGGCATGTATGCGCTGCGCGGCGCTACCGGCTTCTTTGTGGCCGCCGTCATACCGGTGGTTGCCGCACTGGTCGCAGAGCACACACCTGAAGTGCAGCGAGCGCGGCGCTTCGCGTGGCTGGGTGCGATGTCGCTACTTGGTTTTCTCTTCGGCCCCGTCTAAAGTGTTTTGGCCGGATGGATTGCAGTATGGTCCGGCACTACAGAGAACGCCGCGCTTGCTGCCGCGGACGGCGTAGTTATCCTGTCTGCCGCACTCGGTGCGATAATGATCTTAGGCGTGGCCGCCACCTTACCCAAGTCACGCGAAGGAAATACGTCGGCAGGTCCCGACGTCGCGGGCAGAGTACTGATCAGCCGATTCCCGTTGTGGGCGCTGAGCGGTTTAGTAGCGTTTGTGCTCGCCGCTTTTGAGTTAGGTATTGTGTTGCAAGGACAAGAGCACGCCGGTGTGTCCTCGCGCCAAATTGCCACAATGTTCGCCGAGTGCAGTCTCGTAATGCTCGGGGTCAACGCCGTGCTTTTCTTAACAGGGTTGCTAGAAAAAGTTTCAGCTCGAACGTTGATGAGCACGGGACTCATTGTGGCAATGGTAGGTCTTGTTGCTCTGGCGGTGCATACCGATGATGCTTGGGTGTACGTAGGCATCGGGTTTACTTCGGCAGGCACGGGTCTGGTACTACCAGTGATTGCCTACCTCGCGGCTGGGGCTTCCCAACACACACTCGGGGCGACCATGGGGGGCCTTGCCGCCGCTGCTGGACTGGGCCAAACATTGGGATCGTTGGGGGGTGGATGGCTTTTCGGTGCGGTCGCCCGGCAGAGCTTCGCCTGGCTTGCACTGCCGTTGGCGGTGTTGTTAGCAGTACTGATTTTTCGCCCTGGTCCATGGTCGGTCATTCCGACCGAATCGACCCGAAACCTTTTGGGCGTGACAAAAACACTTCGTCGCGATACGCCTTGAGACAAAACGTCAACGCAAAGGCGACGCTCCAGCTAACGAACATCCTTTTACTCTTACCTCCTACCAACGAAAAGCTATCAACATGAAAACTGAAACCCTAAAAATAACCGGAATGACCTGCGGCGGCTGCGTTGGCGCAATTGAATCCGCGCTAAAAGCCGACCCTGGCGTTGTCAAAGCGCTGGTGTCGCTCGAAAATCACGAGGCAACCGTGCAATTTAACGAAGTCCAGACCTCCCATGAGCAATTGCAGTTAGCCGTCGAGAAAGCCGGATACGGTGTTGCAAAGGTCGGCGTTGCATCAAACGCTCCGACAAGGGGCGGGTGCTGTAGCTAACCCAGAAGAATCATGGATACTGACACGGTCAAACGTACGGCCTCGGGCCTCGACAACGGCACGAGAATTGGTAAGTTTTTCAGAGTCCGCTACGGGATTAAAAGCGTTTTGGCACCCGTCACTTCAGCGGACGCATCAAAGCCGCAAACGCACGGCCTGCTGGCGCAGACTGTGCACATTCCAGCGGCTCGCGGCCTTCGACTTTTCGCATGGTTTGTACCTGCTCTTTCGGGCGAGATCATGCACGAGGCGATGGCCGCGACGCTGGACACCGTGGTGACGGACATCAAGCAAATCCAGCGTGACGCCCGCAACAACGGTGCGAAGGAGCGCGCACGCTGGCCCATGATTGTTCTGAATTCACCGAAGGGCTGGACGGGGCCAAAAGTAGTCGATGGCAAACAAATCGAGAACACGTTCCGCGCGCATCAGGTGCCAATCTCTGATCCGCGTGCTCATCCCGAACATCTCGCCTTAATCGAAGCGTGACTGAAGAGCTATCGACCAGCAGAACTGTTTGATGCGCAGGGTCGCCTGCTTCCCGAGCTTGCCGAACTAGCACCGAAAGACAATCGGCGCATGGGTGCCAATCCTCACGCCAACGGTGGCTAGCTGTTGCAGGATTTAGACATGCCAGATTTTCGGGATTACGCAATTGACGTACCCACACCCGGCGTGCGCGGCATCGGCGACACGCATGTGCTCGGGCGTTTCCTGCGTGATGTCGTAAAGCGCAGAACAGTCAGCAGCGAAACTTCCGCGTTTTCGGCCCCGATGAGACGCTGTCCAATGGGCTGGAAGCGCTGTTTGAAGTCACTGTACGTCAATGGGACGCAGCCACTGCCGCAACTGACGAGTTTCTCGCGCCCACCGGGCGGGTAATGGAAATGCTTAGTGAGCATCAATGCGAGGGCTGGCTTGAGGGCTATCTGCTGACTGGCCGACATGGCCTATTCAACTGTTACGAGGCGTTTGTCCACGTCGTTGATTCAATGTTCAATCAGCATGCCAAGTGGTTGAAGGTCACCAGAGGCTTGCCATGGCGCAAGGAGATTGCCTCACTCAATTATTTGCTCGCGTCGCACGTGTGGCGACAGGATCACAACGGCTTCACGCATCAGGATCCCGGCTTCATTGATGCAGTCGTGAACAAGAAGGCCGAGATCGTGCGGGTGTACTTGCCGCCTGATGCCAACTACTTACTCTCGGTGATGGATCACTGCCTGAAGAGTCGCCACTACGTCAACGTAGTGATCGCGGGCAAGCACCCGTCGCCGCAATGGCTCGCTATGGACGCCGCGGCACTGCACTGCGCAGCGGGTCTCGGCATCTGGCGATGGGCGCTAAAAGTTCGTATCAACGCTCACGATACCATCAGCGACCCAGGATTTGTGATCCAGTAAAAGGGCGGTGCAAACTCGGCGCTTGAAAGCACGCGGTTCTTGATTTTTTTGGACTAGCAAACAGTCGCGCGCGTTTACACCTTGCTTGAGAACTTCAAAAAGCATTAGCCTTCATAGTTTTTCGTCGATCCCAGCGTCCTTAAGAATACCGTTCACGGTGTGGCGCGATTTCGTCGTTCTAGGTACGGTGATAGATTTCTCACCGTCCTTACCCCATATCTCGTGGGAACCTTTCCCCTGGCGCTTGATCGCCCACCCATTTTTCAGCAAGAGCGCAGAAAGCAGCGGGTAGAAATTGTTCATGCCGCCAAAGGCGTTCTGATTTCAAGAGTTGTTCTTTGATTCCCGAACTTTTCGGCTAAGGGATAGTTGTCATGAAGCAGATCAAGAATGGCCGATCTGACTTCCTTGGAGACCTCATCAAGCGTTTCTCCTTCAACGTGCAGGCCGTGAAGGTTCTTACTGCTTGCCACGAAGACCTGAGCTTCATCGTCCCTTGCGATTTCGACTTTAATCGTTAGAGGTAAGCCTAACTTGGCCCAAATGCGCCAGCCCGGAACCCCTAAAGGCCATGCGTATCCACTCATATTGATACTCCATCAAAATTCCGCTCGCCCGTAACGATCTCGTCCACGGAAGTAAACGCACCTTCAACCAAACTATAGACCCGACCTTGGCCGAGACACTGTGGAAACATACTAACGGCGAACCAAGGCGACCGACAGTAGTAGGAACATTATGACTCACAACATCTCACGTCGTATCATTTAACCAACAACCCCCAAGCATTTTCACTATGGTGGGATGGAAGGTGGGTTTCGCCAGCGATCTGTCTGTAACCCGCATGAAATAAGGGATTGTGGCGGAAGCGGTGAGATTCGAACTCACGATCGGGTTGCCCCGACGCCAGTTTTCAAGACTGGTGCATTCAACCGCTCTGCCACGCTTCCAATCGAGGGAGGGTTTGAAGCCGCTATTGTAATAGAACTTGGATTTTTGGCCTTTTCCACTCGTCGGAACGTTTAGCGCTAGGCTAAACGTTCACAATATGACATTCCGCAAACGCACCGGTCTGCTGCCGACGCCCCACTGTCAAATAATCCGCTATGAAAATACTCATCGTATTCGCTCACCCTGAGCCCCACTCCTTTAACGGCGCCTTGAAGGAATGTGTGCTCACCACATTCCGGGCGCAAGGCCATGAGGTGATGGTCAGTGATTTGTACGCCATGAACTGGAAGGCCGAACTCGATCAAGATGACTTTCAAGGCAGACGCCACAATCCGGGGTATCTCGACATTTCGCGGGAGCAGGAGCACATGATGGCCACCTATGGTCCGACGGAAGACGTGCTCGCCGAGCAAGCTAAAGTGCTGTGGTGCGACTTGCTGATCTTTCAGTTTCCGATGTGGTGGTTTGGGATGCCCGCGATTTTAAAGGGCTGGGTAGATCGAGTGATGGCACGAGGCTTCGCTTACGCCAAAGGCCGCAAGTACGACACCGGCATGTTCAAGGGTCGTCGCGCAATGATTAGTGTCACTACGGGCACGGCAGCCAGTTTGTACGAGCCTGACGGGATCGATGGCGATCTCAAGCATATCCTCTGGCCGATTCACAACGGTATTTTCCGATATCTGGGCTTCGACGTGCTGCCGCCCTATCCGGTATGGATGCCCGCCGGTCTGTCACCCGAAGAAAGGGCTGCTAGCCTGGCCTCATACAGCGAACATCTTAAAAACCTTGATCAGGTCGATCCACTATTCTTCCATCCTTCAGAAGATTACGGGCCGGACCAACGTCTGAAGCCAGGGGTGGAGGCGCGATCCGGCTTTCAATGGAATCCTTAGACTAGCGCTTAGGCAGACGAAAAACTAGGCCAGGTCCAACGCCCACTGTAGAGATTATCCAACCACATCGTAGCGATCTGAGTTTTCACATCGGACAAATGTCCTGCCTTGAGTTGATCCATCAACCAACCCAGAGTGACGATTTCAATCTCCACGAACTCGCCAGCATCCAGCTTTTGCTCGGTGTGAACCAAGTGTTTACAGAGATAAACATCGATCAGCTCATCGGCAAAGCCGATGGCCGGATGAATTCGAGTCATAAAGGCCCACTGCTCAGCACGGTAACCGGTTTCTTCGATCAGCTCGCGTTGAGCGGTTTGAAGACTGGTTTCGCCGGCGTCGATCTTGCCCGCGGGAATCTCGATAAACTCCCGCCCAAGCGGATAGCGGAACTGCCGTTCGATCAAGATGCGGCCATCATCGAACAAGGGCACCATGGCGGCGGCACCGGGATGCACAATGTACTCTCGCGTGCCCGTACTGCCATCGGGTAGTCGCGCGAGGTCCTTTCTGAGCCGGAGAAACTTGCCTTCGTAAACCAGCTTGGATTCAAGCGTGGTCTCGGTAAGGTCACGTTGGCTGGTCATTAACGAAGGTCGCTAAACTGAGGTGACGAGACTGAGTGGGCAAAACTTAAAGCGCTTAATTTGCTCAGCGCAGCTTAGGTTGCCAAGGCCTGCTTGACCGCTTCCAGACAGGCGCTGATCAAGGCTGACGAGCCGAGTGCCAAGACAACCACCATCGCGCCGTTGATCGCCAAGACCCAACGTGCGTCGCTATGTGCTTCGATTTCCGCCCGATCAATAGGTTCATCGAAATACATTGTTTTGACGATACGCAAATAATAGAAAGCACCCACCAGGGACATCAGCACTGCGTAAATAGCCAGGCCTACATGGCCCGCATTAATCGCTGCTTCAAGCACCCCCAGTTTGGCAAAGAAACCAACCGTCGGCGGAATGCCTGCTAATGAGAACATCAAGGCCAGCATCACCAAGGCGATCCAAGGGCTACGCTTACTCAAGCCACGCAGGTCGCTAATATTATCCGCCTCGAAACCATAACGAGCCAATATTTGAATCACACCAAAGGTACCTAAGGTCGTGAACACATAGGTGATGATGTAGAACATTGCCGAGCTATAGGCTTCAGGACGAGGCGCCTGACCGTCAGTCACGCCCGAGAGCAAACCCAGCAATACAAAGCCAATCTGCGCAATCGTGGAGTAGGCCAGCATGCGCTTCAAATTCGATTGCGCTATGGCAACCAAGTTACCCAAGCCCAGCGACAACACGGCCAAGACCATGAGCATCTCTTGCCAATCCTTCGCTACGGGTACAAGCCCTTCCACCAGCAGGCGGAACGCAATTGCGAAAGCAGCAATCTTAGGAGCACCCGCAATCATGAGCGTCGCGTTAGTAGGCGTGCCCTGATACACGTCAGGCACCCACATATGGAAGGGTACAGCCCCAAACTTAAAGGCTAAACCGGCCACCAAAAACACGGTTCCAAACACCAGTATCATCTTGTTCGTGCCGGTCTCAGTGAAGGCCTTGGCGATTGAAGCCAACTGCAAATCGCCGGTGCCGCCATAAATCATGGACATACCGTAAAGTAAGAAACCTGAGGCGAGCGCACCCAGCACAAAATACTTCATCGCGGCTTCGGTGGCGACTGCACTGTCTCGACGAAGAGCCGCCAACGAGTAGAGCGAAAGTGACATAAGCTCGAGGCCGAGATAAATCATCAGCATATTGCTCGACGAAATCATGATCATCATGCCGAGCAAGGCAAACAGACACAAGCTATAAAACTCGCCCTTATGCATTTCACGGTCAGCCGCATAACGACGCGCGTAAATGATTGTGACGGCCACTGCAATATAGGAGGATAGTTTTAAGATATGCGCGAACTGGTCGGCGACATACATGCCGTTGTAGCCGTAGTGTGTGCCAGTACCCCACTGATGCAAAGTAGCCACGAAGGGAAAGAACAGAGCCCCAAGTGCCAGGCGGTCAATCGCGATCCGACCGGTGTCGCGGACATACACCTCGGCCATCAGCACGAAGCAAGCGGCCACCAGAAGTGCGATTTCCGGAAGTGCAACGGCAATATTAATTTTGTCCATAGCGTCTACTTGATCTTGCTGACGGCGACATGCTTGAGCAGGTTGTCTACCGAAGGGCCGAGCATATCGGTCACAGGCTTGGGCTGAAGGCCCATCCAAAGGCTCACAATCGCCAGGGCGGCAAGCATCCAGAATTCACGAGCGTTTACGTCTTGCAACTCAGCCACATGCGAGTTCGCCACTTCGCCAAACACCACCCGCTTGTACATCCAAAGTGAATAGGCTGCGCCGAGAATCAAGGTTGAAGCTGCCGCAAAGGCCACCCAGAAATTGAACTTCACGGCACCCAGGATCACCATGAATTCACCCACGAAGCCGGAGGTCGCAGGCAAGCCGCAATTGGCCATGGCGAAGAACAGGAACAGCGCAGCAAATTTTGGCATAGTGTTGACCACGCCACCATAATCTGCGATTTGCCGAGAGTGCATACGGTCGTACAACACACCGATACACAAAAACATGGCGCCTGAGATCACACCGTGCGAAATCATCTGCACAATTGCGCCCTGCACGGCCATGTCGTTAAACATAAAAAAGCCGAGGGTGACAAAGCCCATATGCGCAATCGAAGAATAAGCGACAAGCTTCTTCATGTCTTCTTGCACCAGGGCAACAAACCCAATGTAGACCACCGCAATAAGGGACAAGGTGATCATCATGCCCGACAGATAATGGCTCGCGTCTGGTGCAATCGGTAGCGAGAAACGCAGGAAACCGTAGGCACCCAGCTTCAACATAATGGCGGCCAAAACCACTGACCCTCCCGTTGGCGCTTCCACGTGGGCATCGGGCAGCCACGTATGCACTGGCCACATCGGCACCTTGACTGCAAAGGCCATCAATAAGGCAAAGAAAATCATGATCTGCTCATGGAGGGTGAGCGGAAGTTTGTGCCAGGTGAGAATATCGAAGGAGTCCGACTTAAAGTACAAATAGATCAGAGCAACGAGAGTCAGCAAAGAGCCGAGCAAGGTATACAAAAAGAACTTGAAGGCCGCGTAAATGCGGTTCGGCCCGCCCCAAATACCCACGATGAGGTACATCGGAATTAAAGTGGCCTCGAAGAACACATAGAACAACAAGCCATCGAGCGAGCTAAATACACCAATCATGAGTCCGGAGAGAATAAGGAAACACGCCATGTACTGCGCGACTTTCTCTTCGATCACTTCCCATGCGCCAACAACTACGAAGATTGTGATGAAGGCCGTCAGTAAAACAAACCAAACCGACAAACCATCAACACCCAAGTGATAGTTAATTTTGAAAGAGTCGATCCAGGCGGTTTTCTCGACAAACTGCATGGCCGCTGAGCTGCGATCAAATTGAGTAAAAAGCGGAATGGTGGCGAGAAAGCTGATCACCGCACCGATCAGGGCAACGCTACGCACGACGGGAGCGTTTTTATCATGGCCAACGGAAAGGAGAATGATGCCGAAAATAATCGGCAACCAGATAGCGATAGTTAATACGGGAAACTGATTCATGGTCGTTCCCTCCTAGCGCCGAATCAAGGGAAGAACAACAAACAGCATCAACACTCCAACGCCAATAATCATGCTCACCGCATAGTTGTTCATACGACCGGTTTGCAATAAGCGAGCCACGCTGGCGAGCCAGCCAACCAGCTTGGCGGAACCGTTCACGGCAACGCCATCGATCAGGGTTTGATCGCCGACCTTCCACAGACCGCGGCCAATGGCGCGCGATCCCCCTGCGAAAAACACCTCATTGAACTTGTCCATGTAGTACTTGTTGTCCAGCAGTACATAGATTGGCTTGAAGATTCTAGCGATCGACTGAGGCAGAGCCGGGTTGATCATGTACATGTAATAGGACAGTGCGATACCCGCCGCCATCAGCCAGAAAGGGGCTGTGCCAAAAGCGTGTAAAGCCATTCCCATCCAGCCATGAAATTCCTTGGCCATATCCGCCATCGCGGTATGTCGCTCCGCGACCACGATCACACCCTTGAAAAAGTCGCCGAACAACATCGGAGCGATGGCGAACAAGCCGATCACCAGCGAGGGAATCGCGAGCAGCATGAGGGGTGCCGTGACCACCAAGGGGCTCTCATGCGGTTTCTGGCCTGGGCCTAGACCATGATGATCGTGATCATCGTGCGCGTCATCTTTGGCATCATGTTTGACGTCCTGACCATGAGCCAGGTGTGCAGGGGCCGCATGCCCATGAGTCGCGGCGTGGTCGCCCCAGCGAGGCGTACCGTGGAACACCAGAAAATACATTCGGAATGAATAGAAGGCCGTCACAAACACGCCAGCCAACACGCAGTAATACGCAAAGCCCGCACCCGGTACTCTTGCGAAATGGGCGGCTTCGATAATGGAATCTTTGGAGTAGAAGCCGGACAAGAACGGTGTGCCAATCAAGGCTAGCGAGCCCACCAATGAGGTGATCCAAGTGATCGGCATGTACTTGCGCAAGCCGCCCATGTTGCGGATGTCTTGATCGTGATGCATACCAATAATGACCGAGCCTGCCGCCAAGAACAGAAGCGCCTTAAAGAAGGCATGGGTCATCAAATGAAAAATGGCCGCGCTATAGGCTGACGCACCGAGCGCCACGGTCATATAACCAAGCTGCGACAGCGTTGAATAAGCCACTACCCGTTTGATGTCGTTCTGGATAATGCCCAAAAAGCCCATGAACAAAGCAGTAATGGCGCCAATCACCATCACGAAACCCAAAGCCGTATCGGACATCTCAAACAGCGGCGACATGCGGCTGACCATAAAGATACCCGCCGTCACCATGGTCGCAGCGTGAATCAAGGCCGAGATCGGGGTTGGGCCTTCCATGGAGTCTGGCAACCAGACATGCAAGGGAAACTGAGCCGATTTACCCATCGCGCCAATAAACAAGCAAATACAAGTCACTGTCATCACCGACCATGCCGCGCCCGGAATGAGTTCCATGGTTTTATCGGCTACGGCAGGCGCCGCTTTAAAAACCTCTGCGTAGTCCATGCTGCCCATGTAGGCAAGCACCAAACCAATGCCAAGAACGAAGCCAAAGTCTCCGACCCGATTGACCAGGAACGCTTTCAAATTGGCATAGATGGCGGTCGGTCGGGTGTACCAAAAACCAATCAACAAGTAGGACACTAAACCTACGGCCTCCCAACCAAAGAACAACTGCAAGAAGTTGTTCGACATCACAAGCATCATCATTGAGAAGGTGAACAAGGAGATGTAGGAGAAGAAACGCTGATAGCCAGGATCTTCCGACATGTAGCCGATAGTGTAAATATGGACCATCATAGACACAAAGGTGACGACACACATCATGGTGGCGGTAAGAGAGTCGATCAAGAAACCGACTTCAAATTTCAAGCTGCCAATCTTGGCCCATTCGTACAAGGTGCCATTGAAAGTATGACCCGCATTTACGTCGAACAATGTCCAAAGCGCCGCGCAGAAAGACACCAATACGCCGAGAATGGTCGCTGAGTGAGCACCGGTGCGACCCACAGTCTTGCCAAAGAAACCTGCGATGATTGCCCCAAGCAAGGGGGAAAAAGCAGCCAAGAGATACGCGGTTTTCATCGCTGCGATTAACCCTTCAAGCTATCGAGATCCTCGACATTGATCGTGTCGAGATTACGGAATAAAACCACCAAAATCGCTAAGCCAATAGCGGATTCAGCAGCGGCAACCGTCAAAATAAAGAAGACAAAAATTTGTCCGGCGGCGTCACCCAAATAATGCGAGAAGGCGACGAAATTAAGATTCACCGCCAGGAGCATCAACTCAATCGACATCAGGATCAGAATGATGTTGCGGCGATTCAAAAAAATGCCCACCACGCTTAAAGCGAAGAGCACGGCCCCTAGAACGAGAAAGTGAGCAAGCGAAAGCGTCATGCTGCACCTCCGGCTTTCGGAGCAGGCGCAGGGGGTGTGGTGGCTACGGCACCTGGGACTATGCCAGCGGCAGGAGCATTCGAAGTCTGCGTATCAAGAGAGTCTGCCCCACCCGTGTTCGCAGCTTGCGCCGCGACGGCTCTTGCGGAGGTGGACGGCATTTTGACAATACGCAGCCGATCTTTGGCCTTGGTGCGAACCGCCTCACTGGGATTGAAATACTTGCTGTCTTTGCGACGACGTAAAGTCAAGGCAATGGCCGCAACCATACCGACCAAGAGAATCACCGCGGCCACCTCGAAGGCCAAGACATATTCCGTGTAGATCAGAGCGCCCAAGGCCTTGGTATTGCTGTAATTGGCCGGCAAGGCCGGGGCATCCGCCTCGCGCACCCCTTTGAAGCTATGAAACAGCACCAAGGAGAGCTCGATCAGAATGACCATGCCCACTACACCCGCGACAGCGAAGTTTTTCCAAAAGCCTTGACGAAGTTTGTCGATGTTGACATCGAGCATCATCACCACGAACAGGAACAACACCATCACGGCGCCGACATACACCAGCACTAGGGTAATGGCCAAGAACTCGGACTTGAGTAAGAGCCAAATTCCCGCACAGGAGAAAAAAGTCAGCACCAAGTAAAGCGCCGAGTGCACCGGATTACGTGAGGTAATCACCATAAAGGCCGCGAGCACCGTGATGGATGCGAAGATCCAGAAGAATAGAGTTTGGGGATCCATAGGGTCTTTGCCTAGCGGTAGCTAGCATCCTTCTCACGGTTGGCTGCGATTTCCGACTCATACCGATCTCCGACAGCCAACAGCATGTCCTTGGTGAAGTACAGATCGCCACGCTTCTCGCCGTGGTATTCATGTATGTGAGTTTCGACAATCGAATCGACAGGGCAAGACTCTTCGCAAAAACCACAGAAAATACACTTGGTCAGATCGATGTCATAGCGCGTGGTGCGGCGTGTACCGTCTTCGCGCTTATCGGATTCGATGGTAATCGCCATGGCTGGACAAACCGCCTCGCACAACTTACAGGCGATGCAGCGCTCTTCCCCATTGGGATAGCGGCGCAAGGCATGTAGACCCCGAAAACGTGGCGACATGGGTGTCTTTTCCTCAGGAAACTGCACCGTAATTTTGCGAGCAAAGAAATACTTACCAGTGAGCTTCAAACCTTTGAGAAGCTCGGTCAGCATGAAGCTCGAGATGAAATCTTTAACGACTTCCATGGGTAGCTTCCATTATTTCCAGATATTGAAGGGGGTCTGCATCCAGCAGGCCACGACGACCAACCAAACCAAGGTCACCGGAATAAAGATCTTCCAGCCCAAGCGCATAATTTGGTCGTAGCGATAGCGTGGGAAAGAGGCGCGGAACCAGACAAACATGGAGACCACGCAGAATGTTTTGAGACCCAACCAGAGCCAACCGGGAATCCAGTTAAACACGACGGAATCGATAGGAGCGTGCCAGCCCCCGAGGAACATGACAGCGGCCAAGCAGGACAGCAAAATCATGTTGGCATACTCGGCCAAGAAGAAGATTGCGAACCCCATCCCGGAGTATTCCACCATGTGACCGGCCACGATCTCGGATTCGCCTTCTACCACGTCGAAAGGATGACGATTGGTTTCGGCGACCGCAGAAATGACATACACCACAAAAATCGGCAGCAAAGGTAACCAGTTCCAGGACAGGAAATTCAGGCCGCGTTCCGCGAAGTAGCCGCGATCTTGGCCCTGCACGATATCCGTCATATTGAGGCTACCGGACACCATCAACACCACCACCATCGCGAAACCAATCGCGAGTTCGTAAGAGACCATTTGCGCCGAAGCCCGCAAGGCACCCAAGAAGGCGTATTTCGAGTTGGACGCCCAGCCCGCGATGATCACGCCGTAGACCTCCATCGAGGTTAAGGCCAGTAACAGTAAAAGACCGGCGTTGACATTAGCCAATGCAAGTTCAGGGCCAAAAGGAATTACCACCCAAGCCGCCAATGAGGGGGCAATGGTCATGATCGGGCCCATGATGTAGAGCACCTTGCTGGCTTGACTCGGAACAATCACTTCTTTGAGCAGAAGCTTGAGTCCGTCTGCAATCGGCTGCAACCAGCCGTAGCCCACCACGTTCGGGCCGATGCGAATTTGCATGGCACCGATCATCTTGCGTTCCCATAAGGTGAGGTAGGCCACACAACCCATGAGGGGGGCCACTATGCCCACAATTTTCATGATGTTCCACACCACAGGCCAAGCCCCGGCCAGGTACTGATTACCCATGGCATGAATATTCGCGAGTGAGAAAAACTCCATGCTTACGCCCCCCTCGCCACTTGCAAGACTCCTGATAATGGAAGCTCGGTGCTCGTCAGGGTATTGATGGGCAGGCGCAAGGTGCCCGCGGCAACCTTCTCACTCGAATTTAATTGCACCCTGGCGGTGGCACCTTGCGTGCCCGCCAAGTCGACCCAAGCACCCGCCGCTATACCCAAGGCATTCAGCGTTTCAGGATGGACCTCAGCCATATGACGTTTGGCGTCAGAAGTTTGTTGCAAACTTGGCGCGCGACGCACGATAGGGTCGGCCGCATACAGGCCTACTTCTGCCAATCGTTCAAGGCCCAGAAGCTTCCCGCCGGACGTCGCTGCAAGCGCTATGTTTGCCGAAGTGAGTTTGGCTAAGTCGAGTTTTGTAACGTCCAGTTTAAGGCCAAGATACTTCGCATCTACAAAGCTTCCGGAGGCAATTTTCGCACCCAGGGCCTCTGCACGCACGGCTTCAGCGGAATCAAAGTCGAAGCCGGTCAGCCCCAGAAGGTTAGCCATCACACGCAGCACTTTCCAGGCGGGACGCGAGTCGCCCGCGGGTGTTACGACGCCGTTGAAACTTTGTAAGCGCCCTTCAGTATTCACGAAGCTGCCCGCGGTTTCCGTAAAGGGTGCGATAGGCAATAAACAATCGGCATGCTCAGCGAGTTCAGCAGAATGGAACGAGGTCAGTGCAATGACCGATTTCGCCTGCTTGAGGCCAGCTTTCAGTGCAGTCGGATTCGCCACGTCAGCACCCGGCTCCAAATTCAAGAGCAGGAACGCCTGGGGGTTCGAACTCGATATTGCAGCAGCGTTGAGGCCTTTGCTGCTCACCGCTTTGGAAACTATGGATCCTCTTGCTGAGGGGGTAGCCCCGGCTAGGTACAGGCCGACACTATTAGCAGCCTCGCCTAGTTGACCGGAGGCCACCGAGTAGGTCTCCTCGCCCTGCAAAGGCTTTTGAGCCAAGGCAGCGGCGAGGTCTTGCACTCTGAGTTGCAGCAAAGAGGCGTCACTGGCTTGTAGCGCCGCATTGCCGAGGAACAAGCCCACTCGCTTGCCAGACATCAGCGAAGCCGCGCAGGATTTTGCTGAAGCACCAATGGTCAACGAGGCAAGATCGCCAGGCAAGGTCTTCTGCAGGGAAGTCAGCACCGCAGCCGTCACCTCACCCAGATAATTGGCCCAGCCCGACGGCTTCACAATAGCCTTGTTTGCCACGGGCATGAGAAGTTCATCGTCGGCAGCGTGCAAGATTGAAACTTGAGCACCACGCTTCACAGCTTGGCGAACCTTGGCCGCCATCAGCGCATGGTCTTTACGCAGGAAGGAACCAATGATCAAGTAACGATCAAGCGCCGCAAATTGCTCGATACTTACACCCAAGCTAGGCGCAGTGGTCAGCGCCACATCGGAAGCAAAATCGGACTGACGCAAACGCGCATCCACATTATCGCTACCCAGGGCACGCATAAGTTTTTGGAGAAGGTAAAGTTCCTCCACCGTGCTGTGCGGCGAACCCAAAGCCACCAAGGCCTCTGCTCCAGACTCGTCCTTGACATGACGCAAAGTGTGAGCGGCATACTGCAGCGCCGTTTGCCAATCCACTTTTTGCCAACGACCATCTTGCTTGATCATCGGCTCTGTCAAACGCTGCTCTGAGTTCAAACCCTCGTAAGAGAAACGATCTTTATCCGAAATCCAGCATTCATTGATGGCTTCATTCTCGACGGGGAGAACACGCAAGACCTTGTTCGATTTGATCTGAACTTGTAGGTTCGAGCCCAGTGAATCATGAGGTGCGATACTTTGGCGTCGAGACAATTCCCAGGTACGCGCCGAATAGCGAAACGGCTTGGAAGTCAAGGCGCCCACCGGACAGATATCAATCATGTTGCCGGACAACTCAGAATCAACCGAACGCCCTACAAAACTCATGATCTCGGAGTGCTCGCCACGGCCGGTCATACCCAGCTCCATGATGCCGCCGATCTCTTGACCAAAACGAACACAGCGCGTGCACTGAATGCAACGGCTCATTTCTTCAGCCGACACGAGTGGTCCAATCGACTTATGGAACACCACGCGCTTTTCTTCGGTGTACTGCGAGGCCGAGCCGCCGTAACCTACGGCTAAGTCTTGCAACTGACACTCGCCACCCTGATCGCAAATTGGGCAATCAAGGGGATGATTAATCAGTAAAAACTCCATGACACCTTTTTGCGCCTTGACCGCCTTATCGGACTTGGTCAAAACTTTCATGCCATTACTCACCGGCGTGGCGCAGGCCGGCATAGGCTTAGGCGCCTTCTCGATATCGACCAAGCACATCCGGCAGTTGGCCGCGATCGAAAGCTTCTTGTGATAGCAGAAGTGAGGGACGTAGATGTCCAGAGCATTGGCGGCATGCATGACCACGCTGCCCTCAGGTACGCTGACCTTTTTACCGTCGATTTCTAGTTCAATCATCTTGCTTGGATCGCGCTTTTAGGACCTAGTGATTTTCAGTTTGGATTAGTAGTAGGCCGGAACCATGCAGCGTTTATGCTCCACATGATAGGCAAACTCATCCCAGTAGTGCTTCAAGAATGCTTTGACCGGCATCGCCGCCGCGTCTCCAAGCGCACAAATAGTGCGACCCTGAATGTTGTCGGAGACACGATTGAGCTGATCCAAGTCGGACATCTTGCCCTCACCTTGCTCTATGCGATGCACCATGCGATATAACCAGCCGGTGCCCTCACGGCAAGGTGTGCATTGACCGCAGCTTTCTTCAAAATAGAAATACGAGAGGCGCTCTAGCGACTTCACCGCGCAACGCGTTTCATCCATCACAATGACCGCGCCGGAACCCAGCATTGAGCCTGCCTTGGCAATCGAGTCGTAGTCCATGTCGGTTTGCATCATGATATCGGCGGGCAGCACCGGCATCGAGGAGCCGCCCGGGATGACCATCTTCAGCTTCTTGCCATCACGCATGCCACCCGCCAGCTCTAGAAGCTTGGCGAAGGCCGTGCCCATTGGAATTTCGTAGTTGCCAGGTCGTTCGACATCACCCGAAATCGAGAAAATCTTGGTACCACCGTTATTCGGCTTACCGGTCTCTAAAAATTTGGCCCCACCATTGCGAATGATCCAGGGCACGGCCGCGAAAGTTTCGGTGTTATTGATCGTAGTCGGTTTGCCATACAAACCATAGCTGGCTGGAAACGGCGGCTTGAAGCGAGGCTGCCCTTTTTTGCCTTCAAGCGACTCCAACAGAGCCGTTTCCTCGCCGCAAATATAGGCTCCATAACCATGGAAGGCGTGGAGCTGGAAAGAAAAGTCCGAGCCAAGAATGTTGTTCCCTAGATAGCCCGCCGTACGAGCCTCTTCCAAGGCCTCTTCAAAGCGAGCATAGGTATCCCATACCTCGCCGTGAATGTAGTTGTAACCCACCGTGATGCCCATTGCATAGGCGGCGATGATCATGCCCTCAATTACGATATGAGGGTTGTAACGCAGAATGTCGCGATCCTTGAAGGTACCCGGCTCGCCTTCATCCGAATTGCATACTAGGTACTTTTGCCCTGGGAAAGTGCGAGGCATGAAGCTCCACTTCAAACCGGTCGGAAAACCCGCGCCGCCACGGCCACGCAAGGCGGAGGACTTAACCTCGGCAATCACTTGCTCAGGAGTGAGTTTTTCGGCCAGAATCTTGCGTAAAGCGGCGTAGCCTTCGCGCGCCTCATAGGCCTTCACATTCCAACCCTCGGCGGACGTCAGACCTGCATAAATTTGAGGCTGAATATGGCGCCCATGGAAACAGCTTTCCATATAAGGTGCACGGATGGCAGGTACATTTTTGGCAACGCCCATTAAGGAATCACTTGCGCCCATGACTGGTCCTAACACTGGTGTTCACTGATTTGAATCCGCTGATTGGCATGTTGCGTCGTTCTGTCTTTTTTCTTAAATCAATGACTTGCTACCGGCCTGCTTCAAATCAGCAAGCAGGGCGTCAAGTTTGGCTTGATCCATAAAGCTACACATCTGTTTATTGTTCACGAGCATGACAGGCGCATCACCGCAGGCTCCGAGGCATTCGCTTTCCTTCAGGGTGAACATGCCATCAGCGGTAGTCTCGTTATAGTCCACACCGAGTTTTTGCTTAAGGTACTCGCCCGCCTTGGTGCCGTCGCGCAAAGCGCAAGGAAGGCAGGTACAGACCGCGAGCTTGAACTTACCCACCGGTTTGTTGTTGTACATGTTGTAGAAAGTGGCGACTTCGGCAACGGCGATCGAAGTCATGCCGATATAGGCTGCCACGTCATCAATCACTTCGGGGCTAAGCCACTTGGATTCATCCTGAGCAATGGCCAATGCCGCCATGACAGCGGATTGACGCTGATCCGCCGGATATTTGGCTAGCTCTTTATCCATCAAGCTATAGGCTGCTGGCGAGAGCAGACCGGATTTCATTACCGCGCTCATCGATCAATCTCCCCAAACACAATATCTTGTGTACCAATTATCGTGACCACGTCGGCAATCATGTGACCACGTGACATTTCATCTAGGCCCTGCAAATGAGGAAAGCCTGGAGCACGAATCTTCAGACGATAGGGCTTATTGGCCCCATCAGACAAAATATAGATGCCGAACTCACCCTTTGGATGCTCAACAGCGGCGTAGGCCTCACCCGCAGGAACGTGGAACCCTTCGGTAAAGAGCTTGAAATGATGAATAAGCTCTTCCATATTGGCTTTCATGTCGGTACGCTTAGGAGGCGCCACCTTCAAGTTAGCGGTCATCACAGGACCCTGATTCATGCGTAACCAGCTCACGCACTGCTGAATAATGCGATTGGACTGACGCATTTCTTCCACGCGCACAAGGTACCGGTCGTAGCAATCGCCATTCTTGCCCACAGGAATATCAAAATCCATTAGGTCGTAGACTTCGTACGGCTGTTGCTTACGCAAGTCCCACTCAATACCCGAGCCACGCAGCATCGCACCGCTGAAACCCATGGCCTTGGCACGCTCAGGCGTCACCACCCCGACGCCGACCAAACGCTGCTTCCAAATGCGATTATCGGTGAGGAGCGTTTCATACTCGTCGATGTAGGCAGGAAAGCGCTTGGTGAAGTCTTCAATGAAGTCGAGCAATGAACCTTCACGGTTTTTGTTCATCTCCTTGATCGCCGCAGCATTACGCAGCTTGTTGACCTTGTACTGAGGCATTTCGTCAGGTAGGTCGCGATACACGCCACCAGGACGATAGTAAGCCGCGTGCATACGGGCACCAGACACAGCCTCGTAGCAGTCCATCAAATCTTCACGCTCACGGAAAGCGTACAAGAATACGGTCATGGCCCCCACGTCGAGAGCATGCGCACCGAGCCAAAGCAAATGGTTCAGCACGCGCGTAATTTCGTCGAACATGACCCGAATGTACTGAGCGCGCAAAGGCACATCTACGCCGAGCATCTTTTCAATCGCCATCACATAGGCATGCTCATTACACATCATCGACACGTAGTCGAGACGGTCCATGTAGGGCACGCTTTGCAGATAGGTACGGGTTTCGGCGAGCTTTTCAGTGGCGCGGTGAAGCAAGCCAATATGCGGATCAGCGCGCTGCACAACTTCGCCGTCGAGCTCCAGTACCAGACGCAGCACGCCATGCGCAGCAGGATGCTGTGGGCCAAAATTGAGCGTGTAATTCTTGATTTCAGCCACGGCATCCGCTCCCAGCATCCAACAGCTCGCGCTCAATTTCAGTGCAGGCTAACTTCGCGCAAGCGAAGTTAAGGTCGCGCAGCGATCGGCCGAAACTAAAATTGAGCGTGTAATTCTTGATTTCAGCCATGCTATCCCCTAGCCCCATAACCTTCTTCACGTATCACGCGCGGCACGATCTCGCGCGGCTCAATCGTGACAGGCTGGTAAATCACCCGCTTTTGCTCTGGGTCGTAACGCATCTCAACGTAACCGGTGATTGGGAAGTCTTTGCGGAAAGGATGGCCCACGAAGCCGTAGTCAGTCAGGATTCGACGCAAATCGGAGTGACCATCAAACATGATGCCGTACAGATCGAAGGCTTCACGTTCATACCAGTTAGCAGCGTTCCAGACCTCGCAGATCGACTCGACAACCGGAAACTCGTCATCAGCGCAAAACGTTCGTACCCGCAAGCGCCAATTATGGCGAATCGACAGAAGGTGCAACACGACGGCGAAACGCGGGCCGTCATAGGTGCCGCTACCGAAACCCTGATAGTCAACACCGCAAAGATCGATCAACACGTCGAAGGTCAAGGATGGATCACTAGCCAAACTTTGTGTGACAGACAACCAGTCTTTGGCCGCAACCTTCAAGGTGACTTCACCTAAGGTTTCGGACAATTCCAGTACTTTTTCGCCAAGCACCGCGCCAAGATTGGCCTTAAGAGTTTCTAAGGAAGTCGTCATCGTTAATTTGGCCGTTCTTAGCGAGCAATCGTGTAGGTACGCTTGATTTTGTTTTGCAATTGCAAAATACCGTACAACAGTGCCTCGGCGGTAGGCGGGCAGCCAGGAACGTAAACATCCACTGGCACGATGCGGTCACAACCACGAACCACCGAGTAGGAGTAGTGGTAATAGCCACCGCCATTGGCGCAAGATCCCATCGAAATGACCCAGCGCGGCTCCGCCATTTGATCGTAAACCTTACGTAGGGCGGGAGCCATTTTGTTACAGAGGGTTCCGGCAACAATCATCACATCAGACTGGCGAGGGCTAGGGCGAAAAACGATCCCGAAACGGTCCAGGTCGTAACGCGCCGCCCCGGCATGCATCATTTCGACCGCGCAACAAGCTAGGCCGAAAGTCATAGGCCAAAGTGAGCCAGTGCGCGTCCAATTGACAAGCTTATCGACCTGAGTGGTCACAAAGCCTTGATTTAAAACGCCTTCAATACTCATTGCATTACTCCCAATCCAAAGCACCCTTCATCCACTCATAGATGAAGCCGACTACTAGGATTGTCAGAAAGACCATCATGGAAGCAAAACCGAAGAAACCGATTTTGTCGAGAGAAACCGCCCAGGGAAACAAAAAAGCAATCTCTAAATCAAACAAAATAAAGAGAATGGCAACGAGATAATAACGAACGTCAAACTTCATACGTGCGTCTTCGAAGGCTTCGAAGCCGCATTCGTAAGGGGAGAGTTTTTGAGCGTCGGGGCGATTGGGGCCGAGGACTTTGCCGAGTAGGATCGGGACTACACCGACACCGATACCTACGAGAATAAAAAGAAAAACCGGTAGATAGTTGGCTAAGTCCACGCTGATCACTTTCTGGACAACCCTGGGCAAAGTGATTCACTCAGGATTTCTGGGTAGGAATATTTTCCAGGAATATTTTGGTGCCGGCGGCGAGACTCGAACTCGCACAGCTTTCGCCACTACCACCTCAAGATAGCGTGTCTACCAATTTCACCACGTCGGCACAGGAATCAAACTTATTAACGCTGCGCGCGAGGAATTGCGCAGCTCATTATTTTACTTCGAATTTGGGGCGTTTTTTTTCAAGAACGTCAAAACCAGTAACATTACTTAGGAATATCTCCTGCCGGAGCCTTAGGTGCTTCGACTTTTGGCGATTCAACCTTAGGAGCATCGACCGTTGGTGCGTCGACCTTACCTGAATCAATCTTAGCAGCGTCGGCCTTAGGAGCATCAACCTTAGGAGCATCAACCTTAGGGGAATCCACCTTAGCAGTATCCACCTTGGCAGTATCAGCCTTGGGCGCTTCGAGTTTTGCGCCGCCCTGACCGGGGATCGCATCCACAGGCTTCACTGGAACTTGATCCATAAGACTTCTAGGTGCACTAGGCTTTTTGTTTCCAAGAAACGACAAGGCCATTGTCAAGATGAAGAAGCCAGCGGCAAAGCCCCCTGTTAAGCGACTTAGGAAATTGGCACTACCGGTTGCGCCAAACAAACTACCGGACGCGCCAGAGCCAAACGCAGCGCCCATGTCCGCACCTTTGCCGTGCTGTAGAAGCACCAAAACAATCACGCCAATCGCGCAAATAACGTCTAGAACTAAAAGTAAACTAAAAAGCCATTCCATGAAATTTCCCTTAGGCCACCGCAGCAGCGCGGCAGATACCCAAAAATTCGTCAGCGACTAAGGACGCTCCGCCCACCAGGGCACCATCGATATCAGGCATCGACATAAGCGACAAAATATTTGAAGGCTTTACGCTACCACCATAAAGAATCCTAATTTCGTCAGCCTGGGTAACGCCGTGGCTGGCAAGATAGGCACGAATAAAACGATGAACCGACTGAGCTTGGTCGGGGCTTGCGCTTCGACCTGTACCAATGGCCCAAACCGGCTCATATGCAATGACGCACATCGACGCCGGTGCTTGGGCAATGATCGCGCTCACCGCATCAAGTTGCTTGGCCAGCACTACCTCAGTCATGCCAGCTTCGTTTTCTTGCAGAGTCTCACCGACGCAAACAATCGCCGTCAATTGAGCACCTAGCGAAGCCTCCAATTTTTGAGCGATCATGCTATCGGTCTCACCGAAGAGTGAGCGACGTTCAGAATGACCAATAATCACAGAGTGACAACCAACATCGGCCAACATTGAGGCCGACACTTCACCGGTGTAGGCACCGTTTCTGGTTGCTGCAATATTCTGGGCGCCCAATCTAATTTTGGTATCGGTCAGCCAGGCCGACGAATGACCCAGATATGGAAAAGGCGGACAAATGACAATTTCAACTGCCTTACCCACTGAGGCATCCATGCCACTGCGCAATGAAGTGTAGAGAGACTCATTGGATGCAAAATCGCCATTCATTTTCCAATTGGCAACGACAAGGGGTTTACGCACAGGCAAGCTCGGTCCTAAAAGTACTTAAAGCAAAGCCTTAGATTGTACCCCGGGAAGCTTGCAAGCACAAAGTAACCCCGGCGCTCGTGGCGGCCAACGCCGCCTAATGACTATTTTTAGGCTTTCTTTTGTTCCAAAGCCACATCACATACCCGGAGAGTCCGTAAACCAAGAAGATCGCAAAAAGCACACTCGGCGGATCCGAAGAGATCACGACAAACACCAAAACCAGCAGGATCATAAAGATAAAAGGAACCGCCTTGCGGGCATTTAAGGTTTTAAAGCTATAGAAAGGCACGCTCGACACCATCGTGACCCCGGCATAAAGGGTCACCCCAAAAGAGAGCCACTCCAAATCCTTGCCGGTCAAGGTAATCAGCTTCGATTCGCGCCAGTCGGTCATGATCCACACTAGGCCGGCGACTAACGCCGCTGCGGCCGGGCTTGGCAAGCCTTGAAAGTAGCGCTTGTCGACGACGCCGATGTTCGTATTAAAGCGAGCCAGGCGCAGAGCAGCGCCAGCGCAATACACGAAGGCGGCCAACCAGCCCCAACGACCCAAACCACGCAGAGACCATTCATAAATAATCAAGGCAGGCGCTGCGCCAAAGGAAACCATATCTGCCAGGCTGTCATATTGCTCGCCGAAGGCACTTTGCGTATTGGTCATTCGTGCAATACGACCATCGAGAGAATCCATCAGCATCGCCACAAAAATCGCGGTCGCGGCATTGGCGAACTGGCCGTTCATGGCCTGTACGACTGCGTAGAACCCACAGAACAACCCTGCAGTCGTAAAGGCGTTCGGTAACAGGTAGAAGCGGGCGGCAGGCTTTGGAGCGAGGCCGCTTTGAGCTTCAGGCACTTCATGAGCTTCTTGAGCGAGGCTATCAGCCGGAGATTTTTTTTGATCTGTCATGTCAGTAGTTTGACTCACGAAGCCACTTTGTAGCAATCCATTTCTCGCCTTTGACGACCGGCATCCCGGCATGCAAGCTACGTGAATCTATTTGCCCAGCCTTATTCATGTATTCGAAGTAAACAGCACTGCCCTTGCGTGCCTTGACCTCAAGATCGAGCTCCGGAAAATGAGTCGCGCCACCTTCTTCTGGTGTATTAAGGTACATCACTAAAGTGGCAATCCTTTGGCCGCCGGTCTTCAAAATGACAGGGGTGCCCGGGTCCATAGGATCAAAGTAGTCATGATGAGGTAGGTATTCACCCTGCAAGCCGTAGTGGAGAATTTGGATCGGCTCGCCCTGCTCTATCCTCAATCCCGTTAACGCGGCAATTCTCGCCTCAATGGCCTTCACTAAATCAGTTTCCCCACGCTGAAAATGAGCGCCCTCGCTAGAGCGGACATTGCTTGGTAACTGACCACCACTTTGTCGATCCACCACCAATGAGCGCTCAAGCTTCCCGGCACTCGCTTGAATTAAGGCCTCACACTCCTCGTCGGTCAACAGGCCGTCGAGCAAAGCGATGTTCGGATTTTCCATTAAAAAGCCAACTTTCACCGGGTGCCCGGCTGCATCCAGAATGACACCCTTAGGTAGCCGTAAAGGTTCAGCCTTATAACCATTCAATACGCTTGGGGATTGCTGCTGAACCCGCTCCGTCATCGAGCGAACAACCACGATCGCAGAACGCGCGAAGGCAGGATCGAAGGCATTATCAATCATCACCTTCTCCATATCTGCACTGGTACAACCCGCGACGATGTTGGAGGCTAACCAATCTTGCCATTCGGCAGAAA
>JANOPA010000077.1:0-9839 GCA_031421635.1 Betaproteobacteria bacterium
AAGTTATCGTTCATCAAGTTCTCGTTCCAATAAGGTCTGAATTTTTTTCAGCGCGGAATATTCAGGTCGGCGGCTTCAAGCCCGCCAGCAGGATCCTCTCCTCGCCCCTGAAATCTTCAATCACCCGTGACTGCTCATCAAACACCATGGTCGCGCGCCGATTAGTGTCATAGGCCGGCCAGGTGGGCACTCCTGGCGCATTGGGTCGTCCATTGCGAGCAAAAGCAAGCCAGGCCGCACTCATCTGATCGGCGACGCGTTGCGCCTCGGGTCCGGTGCCCACCATCGATGCCGAGACGGCCACATTGTCGAAGACCATGGCCAGGTCAAGCGAATGCGGTGAACCCCACTTGCCGCCATCGACGGGAGTGACCCAGTCCAGTTCATACAGCCAAGCAGGAGCGGCCTGCTGCGCAACTCTGCGCTCAACTTGTTGCCAGGCGCCCTCGCGGGTGAACTTATCGGTGTCCATGGCAAAGAACAGGTCCGAGGCGCTGGCCTTGGGGCGTGACTGGCGGAAGGTTGCAATCACCTTGTCAAAATCTTCAGGTCGGAACCAGGCCGCCATGCGTTGACGCAGGCCAGCCTCATCTAGCGTGAAAGCGCTGGCATCGCGGCTGCCGGTGAGCAGAGTCATCTCGGTAGCGGTTGTGCCGACCATGAGCGGGATACTGGCTGACAGGGCTGGGGCCTGAGGCGACCAGGGTCCGGCTGGCAGATGCCGACCATCAACGACGGGCCGATAGTTGGCACGAGCGGGTCCGAGCATGGCCTTGGCCAGGCCTTCGACGAGCCGCTCGGTAGGCAGGCTCGCCAACCTTGCCGCATCGCCAACTTTGATGTCGAGCGCCTCAAGCAGAGCCAGAGTTTGGCGCGTGCCCGTAGCGGCGTCCATCGCTTGAAGATAGTACGAGCCACTTTGCACGATGGCCTTGTGGTACAGGCCTTGCGCGGCGGGCATGGCCATCAGCGTTGTCACTTTCGCGCCCCCGCCCGACTGGCCAAATATGGTGACATTCGCTGGATCGCCGCCAAATTCTGCGATGTGCGTCTTGACCCATTGCAGGGCTGCGACGATGTCGAGCATGCCCGCATTGGCGGCGTCAGGAAAGCCAGAGGCCAGTTCGGCCAGATGCAAATAGCCAAACAGGTTCAGGCGATGGTTGAGTGTGACTACGACGACATCACCCTTGCGGCACAGTCGTGTGCCATCGAAAACATTTCGCGATCCGGACAGAGAACTAAAGTCGCCTCCGTGCAACCAAACCATCACAGGTCGCTTGGCCCCATCGCGAAGGCCGGGCGTCCAGATATTGAGAAGCTGGCAGTCCTCGCTCATCTCCTTGTCAAAGGTCCAGGAGGCGAACAGCGAGCCGACCGCGCCGCGCGACTGCGGCGACATCGCGCCAAAGGCGAGCGCATCGCGCACCCCGGCCCAAGGCGTGGCGGCCTTTGGTGCGCCGAAGCGTTCGGCACGGGCATAGGGAATGCCTTTGAAAATACGAATGTCACGATCCAGATGCCCACGCACCTTGCCGCTGAGGGTATCCGCGACCGGAGCATCATTGGCTTGGACCCAGTGGGTCGCAAGCAAACTACCGGCGGCGCAGGCCAGAGAGGCGCTCATGAGTTGACGGCGATCATTCATCGCTAGGCTCCTTCAAGTTCAATTCATGGTCACAACAATCTTGCCGAAATGGGCATTGCCGCGCATATGTTTATACGCCGCCGCGAGGTCTTCAAAGCGGAAGGTTTTATCAATGGGCAACTGGAGCCGACCCTGGCTCAAATGGCCGGAAAGGTCTCTTTTCATCGCAGCATTAATTTGACGCACCTCTTCGACGGAGCGAGTGCGGAAGGTGACCCCGATGTAATGGATCCGGCGTAAGGCATGCAAGTCAAAATCAAACTCACCGCGCATGCCGCCCAGACGACCCACGTTAACGATGCGGCCTTTAATAGCGGTGGCAGCAAGATTCTGACTAGCAAGGGGCCCAGAGACCTGATCAACGATCAGATCCACACCCTGCCCTTCGGTGGCCTTCAAGACGGCAGCCACCCAGCCAGGATCACTGCTATCGAGCGCGAGATCCGCACCATACTCATGGAGTCGGGCTCGTCTTCCCGCATGGGTCGAGGTGCCGATCACCAGTGATGCCCCCATCAACTTGGCAATACGCATCGCCATGAGGCCTACACCCGAGGAGGCACCTTGAATCAGCACGCTTTGGCCGGACTGGAAGGCACCGTGAGTGACCACCGCATCATGCATAGTCTGCAAGGCCACCGGCAGACAGGCCGCCTGTTCGAAACTCATGTCGGCATCCGGAAAGTGCATGACCCGGCCGAGATCGGCCACGGCGTATTCGGCAAAGGCCGCCTTGCCTGAACACATGACCCGATCATCGATCTTGAACCCGCTCACCTTGTCACCCAGAGCCGATACCTCGCCCGACCATTCCATGCCAATAATCGTGCCAGGGCCGCCGGTGGAGCCATGCTTATGCCCAGCGAGAATGCCTAGGTCGGCACGGTTCAGTGCGCCCGCGCGGACCTTCACCAGCACTTCTTCAGGCCCAGGTGTAGGCCTAGGTTGATCTTGAATGGCAAGGCCATGCACTCCGAGTACAGCAGCTTTCATGTGTTGATTTCCTTCAAGGCCTCACCTTACCTCGTGTCGCCTAAGTGCCAGCAGATCAGGCGCATCAAATTGAAATAGCCAGGTAGGTCGATATTTCCTTGAGCATGTAGGCGGCCGCAGGCGCGTCGTGCTCCTCGGTATCGAACCGGCCGTGGATTTATACGGCAAGCTCGATTACATTTAATCCAGACGGCCCATGCGGGCCGCAATTTCCAAGCATTTCAGCTTCTCGACGGAGGAATCATTCCATGGCATCCCACACAACCGGTGACGGCGGTATTCCGTCGCGCGACGCGGCCCAACGTGGTCTCAAGCGAGTCATGACGCTCGGTGGCGCCTACGGCATGCGCAACTATACGGTCAAGGATCTGCGTGACCTCAAGGGCAAGCGCGTGCTGACCGAGACCCTGCCTTTTACGGTAGAAGAAGCCGCCGCTGCCGAGGAGGCCGGCATCGATACGATGAAGGTGCGGTTTGATCCAAAGCGCCCCGAGCTCGCCGCCGAGATTCGCAAGGCGGCGCCACATACCTTCATGTCCTTCTCGGTTGCGCTGGTGGCAGCCGCGACACCGGCCGAGGCGGTGCGAATCGGCTACCAGGCGATGGAACTTGGCGCTGACGGCATCATGTGCCAGTGGGCACCGAGCTTTATTGCTGCCGCCACCGAGGCCGGTATTCCGGTGGAAGGTCATGCCGGGCTGGTACCCCGCCGAAGCACCTGGACGGGCGGCTTGCGTGCCGTTGGCAAGACCATCGACGAGGCCCTGTGGGTCTACGAGGAAATCAAGAAGCTCGAGGCGGCTGGCGCCTGGGCGGTGGAGGTCGAGGTCATACCGGCGGAACTGCTGGCCGAGATCAGCAAGCGCACCAGCCTGCTGACCTCATCGATCGGTGCGGGTGGCGGCGGTGACATCCAGTTCCTGTTTGCCGAAGACATCCTCGGCAACAACGGGCCGCCCTACCCACGCCACTCCAAGCAATACCGCAACCTGCTCAAGATGAAGCAGGACATGCAGGCCGAACGTATCGCGGGCTTCAAGGAGTTCATCGCCGATGTGCGCTCGGGCGGCTTTCCAGCGCCACAGCATGTGGTGAAGGCGCCGCCGGGTGTGATCGATGCATTTTTGAACCAGGTCGATAGGAAGAGCTGAGATGAACAAACTTCTCTCACCCAGCGCGGTTGATGCCTTTCAGCGTGATGGTTTTTACTCACCCGTGAGGGTGATGTCGGCCGAGGATGCGCATCAGTATCGCCTCGCCCTCGAAGCTTATGAGGCCCAGGCCGGCCAGCCACTACAAGGTAACTGGCGACATAAGACCCATCTGCTCTTTACCTGGGCTGACGCCTTGGTGCATCACCCCAAAATTCTTGATGCGATTGAAGACGTCATCGGTCCGGACATTCTGTGCTGGAACACCAATTTCTTTATCAAGGAAGCCAATAGTCCCGGCTTTGTTTCCTGGCATCAGGACTCAACCTATTGGGGCCTGGATCCGGACGATGTCATTACGGCCTGGATTGCGTTGACCGAAGTGACACCCGAGAACGGTTACATGCAAATGATTCCCGGCAGTCACAAGATCGATCAGTTGCCTCACCTTGACACCTTTCACAAGGACAATCTCTTGTCTCGCGGCCAGGAGATCTCGGTCGAGGTCGATCGATCAAAGGCCGTGGGCATCGCGCTCAGTGCTGGCGAAGTGTCCTTGCATCACATCAAGACCGTGCACGGCTCAGATGCGAACCGCAGCAATGACCGGAGAATTGGCCTTGCGATTCGCTACATCCCGACTTACGTGCGTCAAACCAAAGTTCGCGACGCTGCGATGCTGGTGCGCGGTAAGGATGAATACAAGAACTTCGACGATGAGCCGCGCCCCAAGGCTGATCTGGACAGCGCGGCACTAGCCGCCCATGCCGACTCCATGTCCAGGCAGATCAAGGCGCTTTATCAAGGCACCGAAAAAACTGAATTCCGCGCTTGATGACTCTCGCCTTGTTGGCCCCTTGAGGCCAAAAGGTCCGGACTCGGCAAGAGTGTGATGCGTCAATGACCGAGGTATAGGCTCTTGATTGCGGCCGACTCGCGAAGTGATTCCGAGGGACCCTCTAGCGAGATATGTCCTGATTCAATGACATAGGCACGACTGGCGCAATCGAGTGCCATCGCGGCGTTTTGCTCGGCCAGCAGGATGGTCATGCCCTTGGCGGCGAGCTTGCCCAAAATGTCTAGAATCTCGCGCACGATAATCGGCGCCAGCCCCAGGGTCGGTTCGTCGAGCAAGAGGCATTTCGGTTTGGCCATGAGTCCGCGGCCAATCGCCAGCATCTGCTGCTCGCCACCCGACATTGAGCCGGCCTTCTGCGTAATGCGTTCACGCAGGCGTGGAAATAGGTCGTACACATCGTCAAGATCGGCCTGCACCTTGTTACGGTCGCTGCGGTGATAGGCCCCCATCAGCAGATTTTCGGCCACCGTGAACTTGACGAAGACCTGTCGGCCTTCTGGCACGAGAATCAAGCCGCGCCCGACGCGCTCATGGGTTGATAAAGAGGACACGTCTTCGCCAGCAAAGCGCAGGCTGCCCGAGCTCAGATTCTTCAAGCCGAGCGCTGTGCGTAAGGTCGTGGTCTTGCCTGCAGCGTTGGCGCCGATCAGGGCGACCACCTCACCGGCCTCGATCTTGGCGTTGAGATCGTGCAGCACGTGGTTCTTGCCGTAGTGAACATTAACGCGGTCGAACTCGATCATCTTATGGCCTGTTGCATTCAATCATGTTGCGTAGACACTATCGCCCCAGGTAGGCCGCGATGACCTTGGGATTGCTGAGCACTTCAGCGGGGGTGCCCTCCGCAATCTTCCCACCGTGGTGCAAACTGATGGCCCGATCGGCCAGCTTGCCGAGAAAACCCACCTTGTGATCGATGATGCACAAGGTCGTGCCATGGGCGCGCAAATCGCGCAGTACAATTTCCAGGCTGTCGATCTCACTCTGCCCTAGACCGGAGGCTGGCTCATCGAGTAGAAGAAGCTCGGGCTCGCACATCAGTGCCATCGCTACACCGAGCATCTTCTCCTCGCCATACGATAGTCCAGCCGCGGTCTGATCGCGTGAGCCCTCAAGTCGGCACAGGCGCAAAACCTCGCGGGCACGGGCCTCAAGATCGCCGCCCGCATGGCCGGTATCCGCCTTGAACAGCGTGGCGATCCTGCGCCAACCGAGACGGCGCTTGAGCATCAAATGACCGGCGATCATCAGATGATCGAAGACCGTCAGTTCGGAAAAGAGCTGCGGATTCTGGAAGGTCTTGACCACGCCTGCCGCGGCGATGTCGTGCGGCTTGTGGCCTTGAATTTCCATGCCCTTCCAGACAATGCGACCCGTCGTCGGGGTGAGCATGCCGGCGATGAGACTGAGCAGGGTTGTCTTACCCGATCCGTTCGGTCCAAAGATGCCGATGATTTCGCCTTGGGCAATCGAGAACGACACATCGGAGACGGCAGTCAGGCCGCCAAACCGCTTGGTGAGGCCAGCAATTTCAAACAGCATGGGGAGTTCGACGTCCAAGCGCCGCGATACTGCCGTAGATACCTTGGGGCATCAGCAGAATGGTAAAAATCAGGATCGAACCGTAAACAATGGTGCGCCACTCCGCGCCGAGGTGGATCACATGCGGCAAGGTGGTCAGGACCAGGGCGCCAATAAAGGGCGCGGCCACCGCGCCGCGACCGCCGAGCAGCACCATCGCGACGATCGCCAACGACTGCTCAATCGACAGGAAGCCCGGCTCAATCGAGCCAAGGTAGAAGGAGTACAGCCCGCCAGCGATGGCTGCGATGATGTTGCCGACTGAAAATGCCGCTAACTTGTAGCGAAAGACGTTAATGCCCAAGGTATCGCCGAGTTCGTCGTTCAGCCGAATGGCGGCGAAACTGCGACCCATCCATGAGTTCACCAGCCGCCAGCAGACCAACAGGGTCAAGGCCAAGCCGATCAGGCTCACGTAGTACCACATCAATGTGCCCTCAAGTTTGACGATGCCCTGGCCTGGCAACCAGATTTGCGGCTTCTCCTGAAGAATGATGCCGAGCGTGCCATTGGTGACACTGTTCCAGTTGAGAATGACCAGCCGCGCCATCTCCGAAAAAGCCAGGGTCACCACCGCGAAGTAAAACTCCTTGAGGCGAAAGCGAAAGCAGATGGTGCCAACGATGAGCGACAGAAACAAGACCAGCAGGGCGGCCAGTACCAAGCCGATCCAGAACGAGGTCCCCAGAAGACTCATCGACAGATGGGTTGCGTAGGCCGAGATGCCGAAGGCTGCCGCATGGAACATCGACAATTGTCCCGTGTAGCCGAAGATCAGGTTAAAGCTTACGGCCAGCATGCCGAGCAGAAAGGAGAACACCAAGATCGTCAGCATGAAGTCGCTCTTGATCAGCAGCGGCAACAAGGCCAGGGCCAGCGCGGCCAGTATCAGTCTCAGGCCAGGCTTCATTTGCGCCCCGCAAACAGGCCAGCCGGCTTGAACAGCAGAATGGCGATCAGGAAAATAAGGCCGTAGGCGTCACGAAAAGCAATCGGCAAGTAAATCGAACCGACACCCTCGGTGATGCCCAACAGGACGCCTCCAAAGAGCGAGCCAATCACGCTGCCAATCCCCGCCAAAATGGCCGCCTCCACGGCTTTCAAAATATAAACCGCGCCCAGGGTCGGGTCGATTGAATAAAGGCTCGCGTACAGGGCGCCACCCAAGCCAGCCAGGCCGGTGGAGTAGACCACCACACCGGACTGCAACATCTTGGTACGCACGCCCATGAGTTCGGCCGCCTCCGGATTCTGAGCGTAGGCATAGGCGGCTCGGCCGATCCAGGTTCGGGTCAGGGCCGCATAGGTGGCCAAGATGACCCCCAGCAGCACCAGGAAAACCACCGCCTTCATCTTCGGCACCACCAAGCCGAAGAAGGTAAATACCCCAGGCAAAACGTACTCCATGTTCTTCGGCGTCGATGTCCAGATTAGGAGGGCGGCGCCCTCCATCACAGAGATTAGCCCGATCGATACCAGCAGCCCGTTGACCAGGTTGTTACGAGTGAAACGAAACAAGGTCTGATCAGCGATGAGTCCCGCAAAGGCGGTGACCGCGACCGCGCAAGGGACCGCGAGCGCATAGTGCAGCCCCAAGCCATCGGTGAAGTACCAGGCCATATAGCAGCCCAGCATCATGAAGGCGCCCAGCGCGAAATTCACGATCCCGGTGATGCCGAAAGTCAGGGTAACGCCTAGAGCAATGATGCCGTAGAGCGTCCCAACAATTGCTCCGTTGAGCAATTGTCCAAGGATTAATTGGCCCATTTACTTGGGTTCAATATGGGTCGAGCTGATCTTGCCACCCTTTTTCATATGCAGCACGTCGAAACCGAACACGGCTTCACCGGTCTTGTCGTAGCGGATATTCCAAATACCGTTATAGGTGAAGGACATCAGTGCCGCCTTGACCTTGCCCACTTCATCGACTGTGCCTGCTTTCTGCATCGCCTCGACTAGCATGTACACATGGTCATAACAGGACGAGGAACACAGGGGCGCCTGGTCGTAGGGGAAATCACGCTTGTAGAAGGCTTTGTAGGCGGCAACAAAGGCCTTGGTCTTGGGTTCGGTCTTTTCTGCTTCCTCGAAATACTTCGGCAGGTAGGCGATATAGTCCTCAATCATGTCCTTGTTCTTCAAGGCCGGGCCCATCGAGCCGCGTACCGTGAAGAATTTTTTGAACAACCCGCTTTCGGTCGCCTGGCGAACAATATCGTAGAGCACGGCATCCACATAGCCCGGGAACAGATAGTCCGGTTTACCAGCGGCGAGCTTGGCAAGAGGTGCCGAGAAGTCCTTGGTACCAGGCTCGAACAATTCCACCTGCAACTCAATGCCAGCAGCCTTGAAGATCGGTCCATAAATGTCAACGGCAACCTTCCCGAAGGCGTCGTTCTGGAACAGCATCGCGGTCTTTTTGGCCCCCTGCTTTTTCAGATAATCAACCATTAACTGGCCGAATCCCACGTCGCCCGCATCCCAGTTCCAGGTGCGCATCAGGTAGTCGCGATTCGGAGTGCCAAGCTGGGCATGCGCCGCAGTGGCTCCACCCATGACCAGGATCTTGCCGTTGTTCTGGGTCATATACGGCTCAATGCCGTTGAAGACATTGGTCAAGAACGGGCCGAAGATGTATTTCACCTTGTCCTGCTCCACCAATTGCTTCATCTGAATCAGGGCTTCTTGCGGATTGGCGCGAGTGTCGTGAGACAGCAACTCAAGCTTGTAGGTCTTAGCGCCGACCTTGAAGCCACCCGCCTTGTTGATTTCGTCAACCGCCATCTTGGCGCCCTGATTGCCCATCCAGCCATAAGTGGCCAAGGGCCCGGTCAAGGCCTCAATCTGACCGATCTTAACCACCTCCTGGGCCAGCGCTGGCGCACCCGAACAAGCCGCAATCAGCCCCACGATACAGGCTCTCAACCAACTAACTCGAATCATTTTATGTCTCCAGTTTTGATTTGACCTAGGCCGCTTTGGCCCCGCGAAACCCATCCGACAGATACTAGACGAATTAAATCGCGAATTTTTATTATCGCGCAGACTATTGGAGGGGTCGCCGAAAATAGCTACGCAGTGGATTTTGTGCAAGTATGGCGCGTTGTCAAAGAGTTTTCGAGTGTAAAGGGCCTGCAAATAAGCAACGGGCGCGACGACGACGACGACGAAAGCTCGAGTAAGGAAGATGCTGGTGATTTCATGAAGAGGCCTACAGCGGGCTATTGCGGTTCAGTGACCTTGATTCAGCGCGTCGGCTAGGAGCCCAAGGCAGGTTCTTCGCCAGTGATCACCGTTGAAGACGGCATTCGCTCAATACCGAACTCGAAGTCGTTGAAGGTACGCAGTTTGACCGCGGTTACCTGTCCCCTTACTTCATCAACAACCCAGACAAGCAAGTGGCTTTGATGGAAGATCCGTTCATCTTGTTGCACGACAAGAAGATCTCCAAAATTCGCGAACTCTGGCCGATTCTTGAGCAAGTTGCAAAAGCTGGCCGACCACTCCTGATCATCGCTGAAGAAGTTGATGGCGAAGCCTTGGCCACACTGGTTGTGAACAACATCCGTGGCATCTTGAAGACTGTTGCTGTTAAGGCGCCAGGTTT
>JANOPA010000078.1:0-4608 GCA_031421635.1 Betaproteobacteria bacterium
CATGGCCGCTCATCTCGCCACCGAGAGGCGCGCCGGTTTCGCGCAACTTAGCCTTCACCAAAGAATGCCCGGTTTTCCACATCAAGGGTCGACCACCATGTTTAGCGATGTGACGGCCCAAGAGGCGACTACATTTCACATCAAACAAAATCTGCGCACCAGGATTGCGGCTCAGTACATCCTCGGCAAACAACATCATTTGCCGGTCTGGAAAAATAATTTGTCCGTCTTTGGTCACCACGCCTAAACGGTCGCCATCGCCATCAAAGGCCAGTCCTAGCTCCGCGTCGGAATCTTTCACGCGGCGAATTAGGTCCCGTAAATTTTCAACATGAGCCGGATCGGGATGATGATTTGGGAAATTGCCATCAATCTCACAAAACAACTCTTCCACTTGGCAACCGACACGCCGCAATAGCTCAGGCCCCAACACACCTGCCACACCATTGCCTGCATCGACCACCACCTTCATGGGCCGAGCCAATTTGATATCGGAGGAAGCTCGGGCAAGATAAATTTCAGCCAGATCCAGATGTCGAACTTTCCCGGGCTGCGTCGCTGCAACCAGCTTGCCACCGATAATGTCTTGGTAAAGCGCTTGAATGGCGTCGCCGTAAAGCGTGTCGCCATCCAACATCATCTTCAAGCCGTTATATTCTGGCGGATTGTGACTTCCCGTCACAGCCACACCCGTGCCGCACCCTAAATGATAGGTCGCGAAATACACGACCGGTGTAGGCACCATGCCAATATCCACCACGTCGACCCCCGCCTCACAAAAGCCTCGTGAAAGTGCGGCGATCAAACGCGGACCGCTCAGGCGGCCATCACGACCCACGACAACCTCTTTGATACCCTTGGCCTTGGCCCGAGCACCCAGGGCAAAGCCCACTAGGCGGACAGTTGATTCAGTTAATGTTGTATCTACAATGCCACGGATGTCGTAGGCTTTGAAGATGGACGGGGACACGGAGTTTGGGAGTGAGGTCATAATCACGGATTATCTCACTGCCACAGACCATAGGTCTATTGCCAAGTCGAACGCACCCATTCCGGCGACGATCGGACGACAATAAGGTGGCAATTCGTTGAAAGAGGCCCTTAATTGCTGATTCCTGTAATTCTCTCTGGTGGCTCCGGTACACGTTTGTGGCCCACTTCGCGTAGTGCCATGCCGAAACAGTTCTTGGCCTTGGTGGGCCCTCAGACCCTGTTCCAAGAGACTTTATTGCGTTGCCAAGGGTTGCCTGGTCTGCAAGCTCCGCTGATCGTCACCAATGAAGATCATCGCTTCCTGGTCGCCGAACAATTACGGGAGCTTGGCAAAACTGATGCGACTATCCTTCTAGAACCTGTAGCGAGAAACACGGCACCGGCCATTGCGGCAGCGGCCTTTGCGGCGCTTAAACAATCCGCTGATGCTGTCATGCTCGTAATGCCCTCAGATCACGTGGTGCGCGACCCGGTAGCCTTCAGGCGCGCCGTCACCGACGCTCTGCCGAGTGCTAAAGCAGGCAAGTTGGTAACCTTCGGCATTGTCCCGACGGGCCCTGAAACTGGCTTCGGGTACATCGAGAAAGGCCAGGATTTGGGCGAAGGCGGTGTATGCGAAGTGCAGTCTTTCAAAGAAAAGCCCTCGTTAGTGCAGGCCCAGTCGCTGCTCGCGAGCGGAAAATTTGTCTGGAACGCAGGAATTTTCTTGTTTACCGCGCAGAGCTTCCTCACAGAGTTAAAAACCCATGAACCCTTAATCCACGCATCCGTTGAAAAAGCCTTCCAAGAAGCACAACGCGATCAAGACTTCTTGCGCTTGACAAAGGAGGCCTTCGAGTCAGCCCCCTCTATTTCGGTTGACTATGCAGTGATGGAGAGAACCAAACATGCTGCCGTGCGTCCAGTTGACTGCGGCTGGAACGACGTAGGATCTTGGTCGTCGATTTGGGAAGTCAGGGACAAAGACGACCAGGGCAATGCCGTGCCAAGTAATAGCATTGCCATCGACACCAAGAACACTCTGGTGTCAAGCCAAAGACTCGTTGCGATGATTGGACTGGAAGATCTCGTTATCGTCGACACAGACGACGCACTCCTGATCGCACATCGCTCTCAAGCGCAAAAAACCAAAGATATCGTCGACACCTTAAAAGCGCGCGGGGATAAGAGCTGGCAAATGCACCGCAAGGTGGCTCGGCCTTGGGGTTCCTACGATTCGATTGACGCGTCGGATCGTTTCCAAGTGAAGCGGATCACCGTGAAGCCCGGCGCATCTTTAAGTCTTCAAATGCATCACCATCGAGCGGAGCATTGGATTGTGGTGCAAGGGACCGCGCGCATTACGAAAGGTGAAGAAGTTTTTGTGTTGAGTGAGAACCAGTCGACCTACATCCCTTTGGGAGTTACTCACCGCCTGGAGAATCCGGGGAAGATTCCGTTAGAACTCATTGAAGTGCAAAGCGGGTCTTATTTGGGCGAGGACGATATTGTGCGGTTTGAGGATAAGTACGGGCGCTAACGTAGCGTCAGCTCAACCCATTTTATTGGCTGTTGTGCCAAAGGCGATCTAGGGAAGCGCTGATTAAGTATAATCGCCTCTCACGCTTTGCCGGGTCGAGCACTAGGTTCTAAGAAAAAACGCTCAGATTAATAAAATCACCGCAAAGTCAGAGCAACTTGCTATTTTTTGGCAAGCTAACCAAATGAACCGTGAGAACGGAGAGAAATTTGGCTCGAGTTCAGTAAGAAGTCGAGTCAACATAGCGTTATGAGCCTGAAGTTCCCCACCAGCCCCCTTTCCATCATTTCGAGCTTTTTCCGTCACCGAGAGATGCTTTGGGATCTGGTAAAAAGAGATTTCATTGGACGCTATCAAGGCTCGATCATGGGTGTCGTCTGGTCGCTGTTCAATCCCTTGCTAATGCTAGCAATTTATACAACTGTTTTTAGCGTAGCGTTCAAGGCTCGTTGGGGCACCGGAGAAGAGAGCAAAATAGCGTTTGCCATCGTTTTATTTTCCGGCATGGTTGTTCATAGCCTCTTTGCAGAGTGCATTAATCGAGCCCCATCACTCATTGTTTCCCAAGTCAATTACGTAAAAAAAGTGGTTTTCCCGCTTGAAATTCTTCCTTGGGTCGCACTCTGTTCCGCAATTCTTCATTTTTCTATTTCATTTTTAGTCTTACTAATCTTCTGCTTCTTTTCCGACGTCGCGTTGCATTGGGCCGCACTTCTTGTGCCACTTGTCATGTTCCCACTGATCTTGATTACGCTGGGTCTGTCTTGGATCTTAGCGTCACTTGGAGTCTACTTTCGTGACATGACTCAGATCGTAGGAATGATCAGTACATTGGCTTTATTTCTGGCGCCTGTCTTCTACCCCCTGGACGCACTTCCAGAGCCTTATCGATCACTTCTCAATTGGAATCCGATTACCCTCCCGATTATACAAATCCGAGACGTTTTGCTCTGGGACAAACCCGTGCAATGGGATCTCTGGCTGATTAACCTATCGATCGGTGCTCTCATCTGCATATTCGGGTATTGGTGGTTCCAAAAATCTCGTCAAGGATTTGCCGATGTCCTCTGACGATGTGGTTATTGATGTTCAAGGTCTTAGCAAGTGCTATGAAATCTACGAAACTCCTCGTGACAGACTCAAACAACTTGTTTTACCTCCTCTCTATAAAACTTTGGGTCTCAATCGCACTAACGGGAGTACGCAAGACACTCCTCAGTATTTTCGTGAGTTTTGGGCGCTCAAAGACATTTCGTTTCAAGTTCGCCAGGGTGAAACACTTGGAGTCATTGGCAAGAATGGAAGCGGCAAGAGCACTCTTCTGCAGATCTTAGCCGGGACGCTAGCGCCTACCGACGGCGACGTAAAAGTCAACGGGCGGGTTGCCGCCTTGCTCGAACTTGGAAGTGGATTCAATCCTGATTTTAACGGTCGCGATAACGTTTTTCTCAATGGTCGAATTTTAGGCTTGACCGAGAAGGAAATTGAATCTCGATATGATCAAATCATTGCTTTCGCCGACATTGGAGACTTCCTCAGTCAACCAGTAAAAACATATTCTAGCGGGATGTTTTTACGCTTGGCATTTGCCGTGCAAGCCCACATCGATGCATCTATCGTCATCATTGATGAAGCGCTCGCGGTAGGCGACGTATTTTTTAGGCAAAAGTGCTACGCTCGATTGGAACAACTTAAGGCAGACGGCGCCGCAATCTTATTGGTCAGTCACTCCATGCCAGATGTTGAACAGTTTTGTCAGAGGGCGCTGTTACTTGAGAAAGGATCGATGCGCTACCTTGGGCCTTCCGCAGCGGCGACCAAACATTATTACTTGCTACACCAAGAGCCCGCATTAGCGACACCCAAACCAAGTGAACTAAAGCCCCAAAGCGCGCCAGTAAACGACTCTTCCGCTGCTTTGCATATTCCTCGTGAGGCATTTATCAACCTGGAGGAAAAGACGGAAATATCTGATGGATCTGCGGTGTGTACGGGCATAGCCCTGTGCGATGCAACGGGCCAGGCTTGCAATTCTTTCAGACAAGGGGATAAAGCGGTTTTCTATGGCGAATTCAAATTATTGAAGGCGATTGGAG
>JANOPA010000079.1:0-88934 GCA_031421635.1 Betaproteobacteria bacterium
CCGCGGATGTTCCAGTGCGAGTGGGTGAACAGGGTTTGATCTTAAGAGCAAGTCGACCTACCAATCCATCGGAAGGCGTCGCGTCAACTCAGTTAAGTCTCTTACTCATCCTGTGCGCCGTGTTGCTCGCCAGCGGCGTAATGCTTTGGCGGGCCCTGAAGCAAAGGCGCCACATAGAGGAAAATTTACTCGACGAAACCACTCTGCGTCGTGCCATGGAGGACTCTCTCGTCACGGGCTTACGTGCACGCGACATGGAAGGGCGAATTATCTACGTCAATCGTGCTTTTACCGAGATGACTGGTTTTGCACCTGAAGAGTTATTGGGCATCAAGCCTCCCATGCCCTACTGGGCACCGGAGGGCGAAGCGGGCTACCAGAGGCGCTATGCCCAAGTATTGTCAGGCCGTGTGGGGCGCGAAGCTTTCGAGACTGTGTTCATGCGCAAAAACGGTGAACGTTTTCCGGCCTTGATCCATGAATCACCGCTCTTGGATGCACACGGGCAACAAACGGGTTGGATGAGTTCTGTGATCGATGTCTCCGAGCTGAAACGCTCGGAAGATTTGAATCGTCGCCAGCAGGAACAATTGCAGACCAACGCACGACTGGCGATGCTTGGGGAAGTGGCGACGGTACTTTCCCACGAAATCAATCAACCACTTTCAGCGATCCAGAGTTTTGCGACAGCCAGCCAGAACTTATTGGCGAGCGGCCATCCGGATGAAGCGGAGCAGGCGCTGAAAAGACTCTTGCAACAGGCGGATAGAGCCGCACAAGTGGTGCGCAGCGTCGGCGACTTTGTAAAGCGTCGGAAGCTCAATTTTGAAGACATTCAAGTGGCCGAAACGATTGAGGAATTGCGGCCAATCATGCAGCTTCAAGCCAAGCGAATGGATGTCCAACTGGTGTGCACTCTTGAAGACAATCTTCACATTCGCGGAGATCGCACGATGTTCGAACAAGCGCTGCTCAACTTAACTCGCAATGCCGTGGAATCCATGGAAAAAACTCCCCATGAATCGAGAGTACTTCACGTGGTAGCCGCCTCAGATTGCGACGCCGACGGACTCGCAACCAGAGCAAGCATTCAAGTGATTGATCGCGGTCAAGGCGTAGCGCCAGAACATGCCTCAAAATTGTTTAATGCCTTCTTCACCACCAAGCGCGACGGCATTGGGGTGGGTTTAAGTCTCTCTCGAACCGTGGCCGAGGCCTTCGGCGGATCCCTAAGCTACCAGCCAAACAACGTGGGCGGATCGGTTTTCACATTAAAATTGCCTCTTTCAGGGACAACGTAGCACCATGAGTATTTACTTGGTTGAAGATGAAGCGGACGTCGCAGAAGGTCTAGATTGGCTCTTTCGCTCGCGCAGCCTAAAGCTCGAACACTTTGGCAGTGCCGAGGCGTTTCTAGCCACGATGGGCACTCGACCAGAGTGGTGGCAACAACCCGGCTGCTTGATTCTCGACATTCGAATGAAGCATAAATCCGGGCTCGAGCTTTTCGATGAGCTTCGCAAAATCTGGCGCGATCAGCTCGGCTTGAAGCTAGATCCTATTCCCGTCATTTTTCTAAGTGGCCACGCTGACATCTCTATCGCCGTTGAGGCTCTCAAGAACGGCGCCTTCGATTTTTTCGAGAAACCAGCCAATGGCAACAATTTGGTCAATCGCGCCTTGGAGGCCGTTGCAGAATCTGAAAAACGTCAAGCGCAAGGACAAACGTCTATTGACACCCAATCGCGGATCAATCAATTGAGTAAGCGTGAGCAGGACGTGGCGCGCCTTGTGCTCACCGGCCGTTTGAATAAGCAGATCGCGGATGATCTCTCGATCAGCATGCGTACCGTAGAAGTGCATCGTGCCAATATTTTCACAAAGATGGGGGTACGCAGCGCGGTTGAACTTTCTCGCCTACTCGAAATCGCGGGAATTGACTTGTAATGTTTCACACTATCCTCAAAAAATCAGTGCGTAGTACGGCCCAACGGGTCTACACCGTTTTTGCTGCTTCCGCTTTTATGTTGATTGCGACAGTAGCGCTCACCCTCTTTAGCGCTCAATCGGCCTTTGCCCAAAATAGCGTGGCATTCCCCTCCCGACCCATTCGTCTCATCGTGCCCTACCCGCCAGGCGGCCCGCTCGACTTAGTGGCGCGCGCTCTCGCCGACAAATTGCGGGAGCCTTTGGGACAAGCAGTACTGGTTGAGAACAAACCCGGTGCGGGCGGCAACATCGGCGCCGATCTAGTGGCCAAGGCGGTCCCCGATGGATACACCTTGCTGCTGGGGGCGGTAGCAACCCACGCCATCAATCCCTATCTTTACACCAAAATTCCCTACGATCCCCATCGCGATTTCACGCCCATCACTCGATTGGCCGTGGTGCCGAATGTACTGGTAATGAACCCGGACCGAGCACGTACGCTCAAAATTGAGTCGGTCAAAGACCTCATTGATTATGCGAAAAAGAACCCTGGAAAACTTAACTATGCCTCCGGTGGCAATGGCAGTGCTGGGCATTTGGCGGGGGAATTGTTTAAATCCAGTCTCGGCGTGAGTATGGTGCACATTGCCTACTCAGGCGCCCCACCGGCTCAGTTCGGGCTGATTGGCGGACAGACCGAGTTGATGTTCGACAATCTGGCCTCAGCCGCACCACAAATCAGGTCCGGAACGCTCAAGGCCTTGGCGGTGACCACAGCGCAACGCTCAAGTTTTTTCCCGGAGATCGTAACGTTGTCTGAAAGTGGCGTTGCGAATTTTGATATTTCCACTTGGTTCGGCATTTTTGCCCCGGCCAATCTACCCGCTCAGGTCATGAGTCAACTACACGGGGAAATTTTGAAGGCGATGGACAGGCCTGAACTTAAAGAGCGCTTAAGTAAAATGGGTGCCGATCCGGCCACCATGACACCTGCCGAATTTAACAAATTCATTCTTAGTGAACAGTTGAAGTATCAGAAAGTCATCAAGCTTTCCGGTGCCAAGATCGATTGACTGTTCCATTAATCACCGTAAGCGATCGCGTCTCTAGTTTTAGGTTGCTGAAAGTACACGCTTGCTGCCGTTCTCGCGCTCGGGCTGTGGATTCCACGAAGTCGGCTTTAGAGGCTTTCCCCTATACTAATTAACTAATCACAACAATTGGAGTCAGCCTCGTGCAATTGAGAAACCATAGAGATCTTTGGGCAGGTCTGATGTTTGCCGTCATCGGCATCATTTTTATGATCCTGTCAAAACAATATTCAATAGGTACGTCCGCCAAGATGGGGCCGGGCTATTTTCCGATGGTTCTCGGTGGCCTAATGACCCTATTTGGGATCATCATTGCCTTTGGCGCGTTCACCGGCAAAGCTCAAATGCTCAAGCTTTCCCCCGTGGGTTGGCGTGAGTTTATTCTCTTACTGGCTTCGGTTGCGGTGTTTGCAATCGCCCTGCCGCGCTTGGGGATGGTGCTCGCGGTAGCCTTGCTCATTATGATCTCGGCAGTGGCCAGCCATGAGTTCAAACTTAGAGATACGTTAATTTCCATTGTTGTGTTGGTGCTTCTTGCATACGGCATGTTCGTCAAAGGCCTGGAACTTCAGTTCCCGGTCTGGCCTAAATTTTTGACGAACTAAGGAGTTCCAAACATGATGGAAGTCATTAATAATCTTGGCCTCGGTTTTAAAACTGCGCTTACGCTGGCCAATCTTTTCTACTGCTTTATCGGAGTACTGTTTGGCACTTTGGTAGGCGTGCTCCCCGGTATCGGCCCCTTGGCAACAATCGCCATGTTGTTGCCGATCACCTACAAGATGACCGACCCGACCTCGGCCCTGATTATGTTGGCCGGTATCTATTACGGCGCTCAGTACGGAGGGTCCACTACGGCTATTTTGGTAAATCTACCGGGTGAAACCTCTTCGGTCGTCACCACCCTGGACGGCTACCAAATGGCTCGTAAGGGTCGGGCTGGTCCAGCCCTGGCGGTTGCGGCCTTGGCATCGTTCTTCGCAGGTACCGTTGCAACCTTTTTATTAGCCGCTTTCGCGCCTCCCTTGGCGGAAATAGCGTTCAAGTTCGGTCCGGCGGAGTACTTTGCGCTGATGGTCTTGGGCCTGATCGCGGCGGTGGTACTTGCCCACGGCTCGGTCATTAAAGCGATTGCAATGGTCTTGTTCGGGCTATTGATTGGCATGATCGGCACCGATGTCAACTCTGGAGTGGCTCGCTTCTCCTTCGACGTACCTGAACTGACCGACGGCATTGAGTTTGCAGCAGCGGCAATGGGCCTGTTTGGCTTCGGTGAGATTATCGCTAACCTTGAGCAGAGAGAATCGCGAGAGGTGTTTACCAACAAGGTTGGAAGACTGTGGCCGAGTAAGGAAGAGTTTCGAGCTTCCATTTGGCCGGTCATCCGAGGGACTGGCCTAGGCTCTCTACTAGGCGTCTTGCCTGGTGGCGGTGCGGTCTTGGCCTCCTTCGCGTCGTATGCGATTGAAAAGAAGGTCGCGAAGCACCCAGAAGAGTTTGGTAAAGGTGCTGTACAAGGCGTCGCAGGACCAGAAGCGGCCAATAATGCCGGCGCGCAAACTTCTTTCATTCCAATGTTGACCTTAGGCATTCCCACCACCCCAGTGATGGCGCTGATGGTTGCGGCGATGATGATTCACAACATTCAGCCTGGTCCTCAAGTGATGACCTCGAACCCTACTCTTTTTTGGGGCTTAATTGCTTCCATGTGGGTAGGAAACTTAATGTTGGTGATTTTGAACCTGCCCCTGATTGGCTTGTGGATCAAACTGCTGACCGTACCGTACCGCGTGCTCTACCCCGCGATTTTGATGTTCTGCTGTATTGGTGCCTATTCGTTGAACAATAACGTGTTTGACGTCTACATGACCATACCTTTCGCGATTTTGGGTTACGTCTTCAAGAAACTCGATTGTGAACCAGCACCAATGTTGCTTGGCTTTGTACTCGGCAAGCTGATGGAAGAGTATCTGCGTCGTGCCATGACCATCTCGCGTGGAGATCCAATGGTGTTCTTAACACGCCCACTTTCCTTGGCTTTGCTCTTGATGGCGGCAGCCTTGTTGGTGATCGTGTTCTTACCCTCCATTGCCAAGAAACGGGAAGAGGCATTCCAGGGCGACGATTGACTTTAGCCCCCGGTATGCTCATAAAGGCCGCACTTGCGGCCTTTTTTTTAGGCCGCAAGTCTATAATGGACGAGCACCAACGCACCATCCTAAGCCCCCGAAAACCACCTTAGAATTGCCCAAGAAGTACCACCATAAACGTCCGCCCAGTCGGGTCGGCGAACACCATTTAAACTCTCTATGACCTCCCTCATAACTCCAAAAATACTAGCCTTCGATGTCTTCGGGACAGTCGTCGACTTTTACGGCAGCATTCAACGTGAAGTGGAGGCCCTGTTTCCTGGTATCAACGGCGGCGCCTTTGCGCTCGCCTGGCGAGCCGGCTACCAGCCTGCCATGCAGCGCGTACGCAGCGGCGAGTTGGGCTGGACCCGCATCGACGACTTGCACCGCATTATTCTTGAAACCATTCTGCCGCAATTTGGCCTGCAAGATTTGAGCGAGGCCGAACGCCGACACCTCAATCTGGTGTGGCACCGCTTGCATAGTTGGCCGGACAGCGTCGAGGGCATGCATAAACTACGCCGCAAATATTCCTTGTGTACGCTCTCCAATGGCAACCTTAGCCTGCTCTCCGATATGGCCAAACGCAACGGCCTGCCCTGGGATTTGATTCTCTCGGCAGAAAATTTTCATCATTACAAGCCCGACCCAGAGACCTATCTTGGGGTTGCGAAAGTGTTTGATGTAAAACCCGAAGAAGTCATGCTGGTCGCTGCTCACGAGGACGATTTACTGTCCGCCGCCGCTTGTGGCTTGCAAACTGCTTACATCCATCGCCCCCAGGAATTCGGACTCGACGAAAATGCTCAACCGCGCAAAACGGTTAGCGCACAACTACCTTTCACTTGGGTCGCCAATGACTTCAATCACCTAGCGGCGCAGCTAGGCTGCTGAGCCTTACACTCTTTTTTCAACTCCGTTTTCCCAACACAAGTGTCGATAGTTCGCCTCTTGCCCCCTTACTAAATACGTCTCAGAATAAGCGTCAAAACCATGAGCTCTATCAGCGAACCTTTGCATGCCCCAAGCCACTATCCGTTTGACTGGGAAGCCAAGTACCCGACCTACCGCAGCCCAGTTTTCGCGCGCAATATCGTATCAACCTCGCAGCCCCTAGCGGCGCAGGCGGGACTACGAATCTTGATGCAAGGTGGTAACGCCGTTGACGCAGCCATTGCGGCGGCCGCCGCACTAACCATTGTGGAGCCTGTTTCTAACGGCCTGGGCAGCGATGCCTTCGCCATTATTTGGGACGGCAAAAAACTACACGGTCTGAACGCCTCTGGCACCTCTCCTGCCGCCTGGGATCAGGCATACTTTAAGAAAAAACATAACGGTGCCATACCTCAGCGCGGTTGGGATTCCGTCAGCATTCCCGGCGCGGTGGCGGGTTGGGTCGCGATGCATGCCAAGCTCGGAAAGTTGCCTTTTGAACAATTGCTGCAGCCGGCGATCGAGATTGCGGAGCGCGGCTACAGTGTAGCACCGGTCACCCAGAAGAAATGGGCCGCACAGACGGACATTCTCAGAAATCAACCAGGTTTCGCGGAAGCCTTTTTGCCGAAAGGCCGTGCCCCAAAAATTGGTGAGCACTTCATCCTCAAAGGCGCCGCAGAAACCCTCAAGCGCATCGCCAAGACCAAGGGTCAAGACTATTACCACGGTGAAACCGCGCGAGAAATCGCCAAGCACTCGTTACTTAACGGTGGCTCGATGACCGAGACAGACTTGGCCAATTATCATGTCGACTGGGTCGATACCATCAGCAAAGATTATCGTGGCTACACCTTGCACGAAATTCCACCCAATGGCCAAGGCATTGCCGCGTTAATGGCGCTTGGTATTTTGGAAAACTTTGATCTGGCCGCATTGGGAGCCGACTCGGCAGAGTCGCGTCATCTCCAAATTGAGGCCATGAAAGTCGCGTTCGCGGACGTATACAAGTACGTCGCGGACCCACGCGCCATGCAAAAAGTGACGGCCCAACATTTGCTCGACCCAAGCTATCTAGCTCAGCGCGCCAAGCTTATTTCGCGTACCAAGGCCACCAACTTCCAGCACGGTATGCCTGCGCCAGGCGGCACAATTTATCTCACTGCCGCCGATGAAACGGGCATGATGGTGTCCTTTATTCAGAGCAACTACATGGGCTTTGGCTCAGGAGTGGTGGTGCCGAGCATTGGTGTCTCACTACAAAATAGAGGCTTCGGTTTCAGCATGGACCCCACCCATCCAAACGTGGTGGCCCCCGGCAAACGACCTTTCCAAACCATTATCCCGGCCTTCCTGATGAAGGACGCACAGCCTCAAATGAGTTTTGGTGTGATGGGGGGCAACATGCAACCACAGGGCCATATTCAAACCTTGATTCGCATGATCGATTACAGGCAGCAACCTCAAGCCGCTTGCGATGCGCCGCGCTGGAAAGTGAACACCGGTTTGGAAGTAGATGTTGAGACCAGCATGGAACCCGCGGTAGTCGCTCAACTCAAGGACTTGGGCCATGAACTCAAACCACTCATCGATCCGTACATGGATTTTGGTTCAGGACAATTCATTTGGAAGCTCAGTGACAATCGTGAGGAAGGCTATGTGGCGGCTAGTGATACCCGGCGCGAAGGCTGCGCTGTCGGGTTTTAGCGAGCGGATTGGCAATGAATAAAAGGGCATTCTTGCTCGCAGGCGTCGCGAGCTGCCTATGCGGCTGTGCCTACAAGAATGTACCGTTCTCAAACTATGCCCCCCTGTTTTATCGCGTTAAAGATGCGCAGGGCGATGGAGAAGCGTTCTTGCTTGGCGCTGTGCATCTTGGCCTGAGTCGTTTCTATCCACTTCCCGAGAAGATCGAGGCCGCTTGGAATCGATGCAATTGTCTCGCGGTCGAGCTTGACATCGCCAAACGCCACGAAGAACTGCGCTTAGCATTCTCAAAACGCGTGTTGCTGCCCACTGGTGAAACCCTTGACGAGGTGCTCTCTGAACAAGAAATTCAAAGTATCAAGACTCATATGGGCTTTGATTACCAAGATTGGCTGCGGCTGCGACGTCTGCAGCCCTGGGCCTTGAGCCTGAACCTCTTTAACCGAATTGAAGCGAATGCGGGGCCTCAGGCTACCCTCGGAATTGATTTATTTTTCTTGAGGCGCGCCCGAACAAAGAAACTGCGCATCGTCGAGCTCGAACAGCCCCAAGATCAAATCGAGGCCTTTGCAGGCGGCTCGCGCGCAGAGCAATTGGAGCAATTGCGCAATCGCCTGCAACAGTTACAGCGCTACGAACGCACGACCGAAATGGTCATCGATGCTTGGCGACGCGGCGACGCGTTAGCTTTAGCCCGCCTCAAACGCGACTCTTTCGGTGACGAGCAAACCTTGAGCAGCCTTCACCAACGCATGAGCGTGATCCGGGACAAAAAAATGGGGGTGGCACTGGCATCGATTGTCAGGGAAGGCTCGCGAGTGTTCTGTGTGGTGGGTGCCTTTCACCTGGTGGGTCCACAAAACTTCCTCGAGGTCCTGCGCGAGGAACATGGCCTTGAAGTGAGTCAAGTGTTCATTTAGAAAATAAAGAACTCCACGCCAGCCGAGGTCCATTCTTTAGGTTTTGCAGCTTACTAATACAATACTGCCATGAACGCTAAAGTCTATGACGCGGTGACTCCGCAAAAAGTCGCATTCCTCGGTCTCGGTGTGATGGGTTATCCCATGGCCGGCCACCTCCAACGCGCGGGCCACCAGGTGACCGTGTACAACCGCACCGCAGCCAAGGCCGAAGCCTGGGCCAAGGAATATGGCGGCAAAGCTGCGAGTACGCCGCGCCAAGCTGCGCAAGGGGCCAGCCTTATTTTCGCCTGTGTGGGCAATGATACCGATCTGCGCTCGGTCGTACTCGGGGCTGATGGCGCCTTTGCGGGCATGACCTCAGGTACGACTTTTATCGACCACACCACCGCCTCAGCACTAGTGGCACGCGAGCTCTACGCCGAGGCCAAGCAGCTCGGCCTGAACTTTATCGACGCACCAGTCTCAGGCGGTCAAGCGGGTGCGATAAATGGTTTACTCACGGTCATGTGCGGTGGCGACGGCGCGATGTTTGATCAAGCCAAACCTGTGGGTATGGCCTTCTCACGGGCCTTCACGCTTGTTGGCCCCTCGGGCAGTGGGCAACTCGCGAAGATGGTGAACCAAATTTGTATCGCCGGTCTGGTGCAAGGTCTATCGGAAGGAATTGCATTCGGCCAGGCTGCCGGGCTAGATATGAATTTAGTGCTGGACGTCATTAGCAAGGGTGCCGCCCAGTCTTGGCAAATGGAGAACCGTGGCAAGACAATGGTCGAAGGCAAATTCGAATTTGGCTTTGCTGTCGACTGGATGCGCAAGGACCTTGGCCTTTGCCTGGATGAATCCAAACGTAACGGCGCAGCCTTGCCAGCAACGGCCTTGGTCGATCAGTTCTACGGCGATGTGCAATACATGGGTGGCGCCCGTTGGGATACTTCTAGCTTGATCAAACGTTTAAAGCGGTAACGACACATGGGCATGCTCTCTGGAAACCGTCCGGCTCGTTTAGGCAAGGTCAAAGGCGATGACGGCAGCCTTCGTCTGCATCCCGTGAAGACAAAGTTAACCAACGCGGTGTCTAGTTTCGAGCTTCTTGGTTATCATGCCATTGCGCCGATTGCCGCCCGAGACCCGAAAGCTACTTGGGCCAAACTTGAAAAAATCGTTCGAGACAGCACAGGCGCTCAAGTGATCACTGCTGAGGCCGATTACCTCTATGCTGAGTTTACGACCAAGCTACTAGGCTTTGTTGACGATGTGGAATTCTTGCTGGATGCGCCGAATAAACGCATCCACGTACGCTCTGCATCTCGTTTGGGTCGTAAAGATTTCGATGTCAACCGCAAGCGCATTGAATCTATCCGCAGACAGATTGCTGAATCATTTTAATTTTAGAATTACACTTTTCACATTACAGGTATTCGAATGGCTTACACCACAACGCCCTCAGGTTTACAAATCGAAGACGTTAAAGTCGGCTCTGGCGCTGAAGCCAAGGGCGGCAGTAATGTCTTGGTGCACTACACCGGCTGGCTCTATCAAGAGAGCACGAAGGGCGCGAAGTTCGACTCTAGCAAAGACCGCGGACAACCTTTCTCGTTTCCTCTAGGAGCGGGTCATGTTATCAAGGGGTGGGACGAAGGTGTGGCCGGCATGAAAATTGGGGGTACTCGTAATTTAGTGATTCCGCCAGAGCTTGGCTACGGTGCGCGCGGCGCCGGTGGGGTGATCCCTGGCAACGCCACCTTGATTTTCGAAGTCGAATTGCTGGGCGTTTGATGTCTGTTGAAGGTAAACCAGGAAGCCTCGCTAGCGGCTCTAAGTCAAGTGAAGTTGCTTCGGCGGTCAACGTGTCGGCCGGTAACTTTTTGCGCAACCAAATTGAACAAGATTTGGCAGCGAGCAAATATGCGGGGCGCCATTGGTCAGGTCGACCCGGGCCCGCCACGCTGCAAAAAAGTACTGGCCTGGATCCGGCCAAAATCCGCACCCGTTTTCCGCCCGAACCCAATGGCTACTTGCACATTGGACATGCAAAGTCGATTTGCCTGAACTTTGGTCTGGCGAGAGATTACGACGGTCGCTGCCATCTACGCTTTGACGATACCAATCCCGTCAAGGAAGACCAGGAGTATGTCGATTCCATCATCGAAATGGTGCAGTGGTTAGGGTTCGACTGGTCATCGGACGGTGAAGAAAATCTCTACTTTGCGAGCGACTACTTTCCGCTCCTTTATCAATGCGCAGAGGCCTTAATTCAAAGCGACGAGGCCTATGTCGATTCGCAAAGCGCTGAGACTATGCGCACCACTAGAGGCTCTTTAACCGAGGCCGGTGTGAACTCGCCGTTTCGCACCCGAAGCATTGAAGAAAATTTGCGCTTATTTCGAGAAATGCGCGACGGCAAGCATACTGAAGGCACGCACATTCTGCGAGCCAAAATTGATATGGCCTCGCCCAACATCAATCTGCGCGACCCGGCCATGTATCGCATTCGTTTTGCCGAGCATCATCGCACTGGTGACACCTGGTGCATTTACCCGATGTACGACTATGCACACCCCATTTCGGATGCGCTTGAAAACATCACCCATTCGGTGTGTACCTTGGAGTTTCAAGACCACCGGCCTTTTTACGACTGGGTGTTGAGCAAATTAGCGATACTTGGATTTTTTGAACTGCCACTTACGCAGCAGTGGGAGTTTGCTCGCCTCAACCTGACCTATGCCATCACCAGCAAACGCAAGTTGCAACAACTGGTGACGGAAAAGCATGTGCTCGGTTGGGACGACCCGCGCATGCCCACCTTAGTGGGCCTGCGTCGGCGCGGTTACACCGCGGAAGCACTACAGCTCTTTTGCGAACGTATTGGCGTCTCTAAATCGGACTCTTGGATCGAGATGAGCGTCCTCGAGGCAGCGCTGCGTGACGACCTCGATGCCAAAGCGCACCGGGCCATTGCGGTACTCGACCCGATACAACTCATTCTCGACAACTTCCCCGACGACTTGGAAGAAGCCTGTTCAGCACCGGTGCATCCTCACCAAGCGGATCTCGGTCGCCGTGAATTCCCCATGCACAAAAACCTGTGGATAGAACGCGACGACTTTATGGAGAGCCCCACCAAGGGCTATTTCCGCCTCTTCCCAGGAAACAGAGTCAGGCTACGTTACGGTTTTGTCATTGAGGCAACGAGTTGCGATAAGAATCAAGCGGGAGAAATCGTTGCCGTTCATGCGAACTATTTCCCCGATTCAAAGTCCGGGACACCAGGCTCGGATGCCCACAAAGTCAAAGGTAATATCCACTGGGTCTCGGCCAAAGCAGCTCGACCCGCGGAAGTTCGCCTTTATGATCGACTCTTTATTGAGGCGCAACCTGATGCTGGGGGTAAAGACTACATTGAAAGCCTGAATCCGAACTCCATACGTGTCATTCAGGCCTGGATGGAACCTTCCGTCCAAAAAGCCACAAAGCAGCAAAGCTTCCAGTTTGAGAGGCACGGATATTTTGTGGCGGACCGCATCGATCATTCTGACGACAAGATGGTCTTTAACCGATCTGTCGGTTTAAAAGACAGCTGGGGCAAGGCTAGTTAGGGCGGATTTCCACTCGAAAGGTTGCCATTAGTAGAGCATATGATCGGCAACAAAGCCGTTGCTCCGTCGCTCTTCCCCAAAGGTCGACATCGGCCCATGCCCTGGCACAAAGCTCACCTCATTTCCCAAGGGCCAGAGTTTTTGGGTAATGGAATCGACCAAGGCCTGATGGTTGCCGCGGGGGAAATCGGTCCGGCCGATCGACCCCTGAAATAGTACGTCTCCAACAATCGCTAAGAGGCTGGCTCGGTGAAAAAACACCACGTGGCCAGGTGTATGACCCGGGCAATGCAACACTTCTAGGGTTTCGTCGCCAAACTTTACACAGTCACCGCCGACCAGCCAACGATCTGGTGTAAACGCCTGCAAAGGCGGAAAACCGAACATTTTTCCCTGATTCGGTAATTGGTCAATCCAAAAACTGTCCTCCTGATGGGGGCCCTCAAGCGGTACGGCGTATTTTTTCGATAATTCAATCGATTGACCACAGTGGTCAATGTGACCATGAGTTAAAAACACCTTTTCTAAGACCGCACCTTGACCCGCGATTGCAGCCTCAATCTTGGCCAAGTCGCCGCCAGGATCGATCGCGCAGGCTTTTTGGGTTTTCTCACAGATCAAAACCGAGCAGTTTTGCAGGAAAGGCGTTACCGGGACGATCAGAAGTTTCATTTCGACCTGAGTTCTAAAAGGAATAATTATGGATATGAAAGGGATTCATAAGGAGCAAGGCATCACATAGTCGCTTCATGCGAGCGCTCTTTTTGCTGGCTTATTGCGGCTTTTTCAGCAAGATAAGATCGATGACTCGACCCTGAGCCTCCTCCCAACGGATGCGCACCGGCTGCATCTCAAAGTCGTAGCCGAGCCAGATGTCGACTTTGTCTCCACCTAAAACTTGAGTCGTGTAGGCGACATGCAGGGACTGAAGGATACCCGCAGGTGATTCCAAAACCTCGTTGCCCATAGACTCAAAGCGGCCAGGGTAGGTTTGCCGAAAGGTAAACATCGGGATGGAAAATACTTTTCCTTTCTCAAGCTGGCCTGGATCGGCTCGGGCCATCATGCCAAGGAGCCAAATGATTGAGAGCCGATCCTGAGTCGTCGGTGGCACCCCGAGGCTTGCAATCGAAAACGACTTCATCAGGTTTTTTTGAGCATCCACTTCCAGCCATCGGGGGGGCCGCTCTCCAATTTTTTCAGAGTACCGGCCCACATGAGGGCCCTGTGCCCCAATTTGACCTCGACTTTCATAATTCAAACTTCCCCCCACCATGCGCTTTAATAGCCAACTAAGGTTAATTTCGACCTTAATGGCAAACTGATCGAGGCCATTCGGCGTTGAAATCAACTCCGTTCTCAACTCTGCGGTGCCAGAAGAACCGGAAGATTCTCGATAATCCTTTGGAGCGTGCACAGCAAACGACAATGTGATCGGCCTAGGAAAAGGCGCAATTTGATACTGAAAGGCACTTTCGCCCGTCATTGACCCTCGTTGTTCGAGATCGACCGTGCGCTCGGAGTTGGCCGGACTAGCGCTCGCCAGGACCTCTTTTGATCCAACAGATCCCTGCTGCCTTGCAATATCGACCTGCCCTGCCGAAGACAAAGGTGCGTTTGCGGTACTGGCCGCTACCTTTGGCTCAACGCCGTCCCTCGACAGATTCTCGGACGCCGAAACCCGGTCGGATGTTTCATAAGCATCGACCGTCCCAGCAAGAGGTTCCACCACAGTCCTTGAAGGTTCGCGAGCTTCCTGGGCGACCGATGGCAACGGCTTAGGCCGAGGCCGCGCGACGATGTTCTTTCGAACGGGAACAATCTTGCTTGGGGGCGTCGGAGGCTCCGCTTTATAGCTTGGGATGTTCGGCGACTCAGGCGGTTCGACGATCCGAACCTTCAAAGGCGGGGCGGGACGGTCCGAAACACCCGTGGGCACTTTAGAACTGAGACTCACATCGACGGCCCATCCCAATATAATAAGGTGCATCGCAAGAACACAGAATCCAAGCAGCGCAGGTCGAATCAAATCATTTTTGAAAAAAATTTTCACGAAACGGGCTAATTCTCAATCAACTAAAAGCGATTCCTTGAAAAGGGCATCCAAGTGGCTCCCACTTTAGCACCGAAGCGACACTCCATCGCCCATTAACCATCCGGAGCAGTGAACCGGGTATGTTGTCGAAATTTCTTACAAGACTGCCCTATCGAATTTAATTTATTATTTATAATCAATACCTTACCTATTTGGCATAGCGCTTGCTTATAGACTGCTATACCGATTCCCGGTCAATTTTCTAGGAGAGAAGCATGAAAATTTTGAAACTTGTATCCGCAGTGGCTGTCGCCCTCGCATCGCAAGCAGCGTCGGCTGGTGTGATCCAGGTGATGGTTGATGATTTCAACGGCGTTGGCCCAATCACATCAGCCAGCCCAACCAGCACCGGTCTGGCTGCAGGCGGTTCATTTCAGTTCCTGACAGCGGCTAACGACGGCGGTGCTGTAGCAATTCCTTCTGCTGGCTTGACATCTTCTGTCAATGATGGCGGCAGCGGACGATTCGCGGTTAACGCAGCTGACGGTTATACCTACACTGCTCGTCTGACCTACACTCCTGGCCTCACATTGGCCGCTGGCGCTACTGCTACTCTTGCGTACACAGTAGTAACTAGCGACTTGGGCGGTGGTTCGATCACTCCTGGCGGCATTGTTCCTGCCGGTGGTGCTGCATTCCTCCCATCGTACACAGGCGGTAACATCGTCTTGAATTTCGCTAGCAACGCTACGAAATCATGGGATTTCTCTTTAGACATGTTGCAGATCAACGTAACTTGCGCTAACGAAAACAGCACAACTGGTCCGATCTCGATCGCTGACTACAACCGTCTCTACGGTCAAAAGACAAGCTGCGCTAATGTTCCTGTTCCAGGTTCATTGGCACTGTTAGGTCTCGGCGGTATTGCTGCAGGCTTAGTATCTCGTCGTCGCGCTTCTGCCAAGAAGTAAATTCTTGAGTTGAAGTACCAAAAGGCACCTTACGGTGCCTTTTTTTTCGAACTCAATTTTTCATGTCTCACTTCCTCGTCAAGAGAACAGGGCCGTGGCTTCCGCCAACTTTGGTCGTCTCGATGCCCTGGTTGCCGGGAACTTTACTCGGTGTTTGCCTTGGGCCGGTCGTGCTTTTGCATCGTCGTCTTATGGATGATGCGCCAAGCATTGAGCATGAATTGGTACATAGCCGTCAATTCTGGCGCAACGGAGTGGTACTACATTTTTTGCGGTATTGGCTTCAGCCGACCTATCGACAAGCCATGGAAGTCGAGGCCTTTAGCGCCGAACTCCAAAACCGTCCTCTGGACGAGTACCAGAGTTGCCTTGAGTCGGCCGCCTCGTCACTTGCAACTCGATATGGCTTGCGTATTGATATTGAAACAGCCATGACAGCCCTGGACATAAGGGCTCGCGATTCCGCCGCAGCAAATCAACCGCTTGCAGCCGCACTCAGTCAGCAGAAAACTTCATAAGACGCCAACCTCATTGCTTAGCTCGTTGCGATCACTAGCTTGAAGCGGGAAAGCATTCACTAAAGAAGGCTGAATAATATCCAGCGCGCGGAGCACTCCTTGGGTGTACTCCGCCTGTAAAAATGCTGCAGACATGGCCGCACAAGCCGAAGCCCATACGTGCGGAGAAATGCGTCGCTCCGCTTCGCGGTCGACGACAATTTCTACTGATCGGTCCCCTAGTAAAAGATAAATCAGTACACCATTATTGGCTTCGGTATCCCATACTTTGAGCCCAGAAAAATGGGTTCGAGCGCGCTGCCGGGGCGAAACCTGCGCCCATATTTGATAGGCATCTAACGATGCTTCGACGGCAAACCTTACTTCAGCGTTGTGCGAAACCTCGCCCATAGCAATCGCGACTTCGATTTGGGCAAAACCATTCGCTCCGAAGTAGCGCTTAATGTCGCCGGTACCGCATCGCCAATGGCGCCAGAGCCTCGTAAAACGCTTACTAGTATCCAACGCCATTACCAGTCTCCGGAGGCACCACCGCCTCCAAAACTTCCGCCACCACCGCCGAACCCGCCACCTGAATCACCGCCACCGCCCCAGCCACCACCACCACCACCGAACCCGCCAGGCAGGAAAACAGGGCCACCGCTGCGATAACTACGGCGCCCTTGAGGGACCAGGCCTCGACCTGCTCCTCCAAACAAAAGCAACACTAGAAACATGCCTATTGCAGCGATGATCGCGACCATGGCTGGCGCACCGAACATTGACGAGACAAACCATGCCGCACCGCCCGCAGCAGTCGATCCTAAGAACCGCCCAAGGATTGACTTGAGAACAAATCCAAACACCAAGACGAAGATCAGTGGTGCAAACCAGCCGATGCTGTCTGACTCGCTGCCCGCCCCGGACGAAGGCGCTTGACCATGTTGCCACACCTCTGCAGGAGCGGGCAGGGCCTCACCTTGAATGAGCTTGACGAGGTCTGAAACGCCAGCCCGCACGCCGCCAAAAAAATCGCCGGTCCGAAATTTGGACGCGATGCTATCTGTGATGATGCGCTTGGCGAGAGCATCCGGGATCGCGCCTTCCAAGCCATAACCAACCTCAATGCGGATCTTACGATCATCCTTAGCAACGAGAAGGAGTACGCCATCGTCGACTTTCACGACCTTACCCTTGGCATTAGCGTCAGCCGCCTTGGCGCGCCCAATTTTCCAGGCTTCAGCCACCCGCAGCCCGTACTCGGCAACCGTTTCCGGCTGAGTAGAGGGAACCATCAAGACAACCAGCTGGCTGCCCTTTAGCTTTTCTAAAGCTTCGAGTTGGGTCGTCAGTTCGGACTTTTGTGCGGCGCTTAATGTGTTGGTGAGATCCACTACTCGCCCGCTCAAAGGCGGCACAGCCAACACTTGCTGGGCCTGCACAAAGGCGTGCCCGCAAATGCTCAGTATCAACACTAGTAGAGCACGAACCAGCTTAGTCAAACGACTCCCCTTTAGTGTTCCGTACTACGCCCGATTCCCGTACATTACTTCTTAGGTTCCGTCGGCTTATTGCCAAAATTCACCGTCGGCGCATTTTGAATCGCCTGCTCATTTTCGACTGTGAATTGCGGTTTTGCTTGATACCCAAACACCATCGCGGTTAAGTTGTTGGGGAATTGACGCACGAGCACATTAAATTGCCCTACGGATTCGATATAGCGTTTTCTGGCCACACTAATACGATTTTCTGTACCTTCGAGCTGAGCCTGTAACTCTCGAAAATTTGCGTCGGACTTGAGTTGCGGATAATTTTCAGTAACCACTAAGAGACGGGACAAAGCGCCACCCATATCTTTTTGGGCAGCCTCAAATTTCTTAAGCGATTCAGGATCAGAGGGATTCACTTGGATTTGGGTTGCCTTCGCGCGCGCCTCGACTACTTGGGTTAGGACATCTTTTTCCTGCTGAGCAAAACCTTTAACAGCTTCCACGAGATTAGGGATAAGGTCGGCCCGTCGTTTGTACTGATTTAGCACCTCGGCCCAAGATGATTTTGTGCCCTCATCAGCCACTTGAATTTGGTTGTAACCACAACCGGTCAGAAAAACAGACGAACCAGTCAGCATTACAAGTATCGTTTTTTGAAACATTGTGTGTAAGCGACTAGCAAAAGAAATTGACAACATAGGATCTCCTCAAATCAGTTTAGACAAGATGATAGCAAGCATACCCGAATTCAAGACCTCTAAAGTGTTGCGACTGTTTCACAGTGCGGCGGTAGGCAGTGCCTTACTTTGTAGTTTATCGAGTGAATCAGTGCAGGCTTTGGAGGCACGAATAAGTACGTCGAGATCGAGCTACGAAGGTCGCTTGCAATCAGTGAAGGCGGCGCAAATTGAGAGCTGGAATAGGTCGGCGTTCAAATCGTATGAAGAGAACCACCTGATCACTGCTTCGAGACTCTTTTTGAAAGCTGCCAAAGCTGGCGACATAAGCGCCCAATACAACTTGGCCAGCATGAAGATTCGCCAAGAAACAACCCTTATTTCACTGGTACAGGCATTGAGTTGGACGAGGCAAGCAGCGCAGCAAGGTTTAGCGCCCGCGCAATTTTCCTACGGCCTACTGCTTGAGTTGGGTCAATACCTCCAGCAAGATCTCAAGGCTTCAACAAGCTGGTTTGAAAAAGCGGCTGCTCAGGGGCACCAGGAAGCTGCTCTGGCACTCGCGACCGCCTGTTTTCTGGGTCGAGGACACCCCCTTGATTACGAAAAAGCTGCGCTCTGGTATGAGAAGGCGGCCGACGCTGGAGAGGTCGCAGCCCAGTACTCACTTGCCTCGATGTATTTGACAGGATTGGGAGTCAAGCTAAATCTTGAATCGGCTCTCCTTTGGTTTAGCGCTGCCGCCCGCCAAGGCGATGTAGTTGCTAAAGAACAGGCTCGCATCATCGCCGAGCGCTTGGCCACGGAGCCCCGGACATAATGATTTTATGGGCAATATTTTGAAGGGGTAAAGTAGCGCTTATTCGTTTAAATCATAGAGTAGACACGATGAGCGCCACACCCGATCAACCAGCCAACGCATCGCTGCTGCCCAGTGCCAGCGCCACCTTGCCAATAGCTGATTTGCGCCGTGACTACAAGATGGCAAGCTTGACCGAGGCTGAGGTCTCTAAAGACCCAATGACTCAATTTGAGCGGTGGTTCGAGGCTGCGCAGAAGGCAGCCTTGCTCGAACCCAATGCCATGACCTTGGCAACAGTCACGCCCGAGGGTAAGCCTTCGGCAAGGATCGTTCTACTTAAAGGTTTTGACGAAAGCGGATTTTGTTTTTATTCGAATTACAATAGCCGCAAAGGACTAGAACTCGCTGCCCAGCCCTATGCTTGTCTAGTGTTTTTATGGCAAGAGCTTGAACGACAAGTCCGCATCGAGGGCCGAATTAGCAAGTTGAGTGCCGCAGAATCAGATCTCTATTTTCAATCCAGGCCTTTAAGCAGTCGGTATGGAGCCCTCGCCTCGCCTCAAAGTCAAGTGCTCGCGGACCGACAAATATTGATTGACAAAGACGGCGCGCTTCGCGCTCAATATGGCGACAATCCGCCTCGCCCCGCTCATTGGGGTGGCTACCGAGTTACGCCAGAAACCATTGAGTTTTGGCAGGGCCGTCGATCACGCTTGCATGATCGTCTTCGTTTCACGCGGCTGACCAATACTGGTTCGAATCATTGGCAAATTGAGCGCTTGGCTCCTTAAATCTAGGAGCGCAGTTTTTTTGCACCCTATATAGATTTCAGCTCAACGAGGTCACGGGCAATGGCACCATCCAATCATTCACTAAAGTTGATGGAATGACTTGTAAGCAACTCTACAGCTCTACCTACCGGATGATCGCGCGTCTCGCACTAATCCTCCTCACGGTATGGGCTTCGTTGGCGAACTCTCAGCCAACCTTGGATCAAGCCAAAGACAGTGGCGTGTCCGGATTAAACTTTGAGCATAAGGATTCACCATCCCTTGGAAGGCTTGCACCAGCGCTTGACCCGGTCGTGCGACGCCAAGCCCTTTTGGGTCGTTGGTATGGGGAAACAAAGACTGCCGAGGGGCAAAGCCTACGGTGGGTAACTCAACGAGAGGCCAACGGGACATACCGGACACAATATTTACTCAATAAAGCAGAGCCCGAAGAGAGCATCGAGATTGGTCAGTGGGGTATTTCAGGGTCAGTATTTTTCACAATCCAAAGAGTTTGGATACGTAACGGCGAAACCCAAAGGGTCGATAGCAGCAATGTATATAGTTACGATGCCTACGACATTACCCAAATTGCGGAACAAAGTTTAGAGTATCGAAGTGCGGGATCAGGTAGACGCTTCACGGTACGTCGGGTCGGAAACAGCTTCGAACTGGGCCGTTCCGGCGCGAAGTAATTTGTAATATTATTTAATATTAATTTACATCGCGCTGTCGACTGACTTTACATCGATGGGATTTACGTCAAATGAATAGGTAATTGCTAAGACGCCATTACAACAAATAGGGAGCTTGGCAATGCTTTTTTTTGTTTAATTTGACTTGAACAGTGCCTTCCGAAAAGGCGAGAATCGTTCAATCCGCATCAGCAGTCATTTGCGCGTTAATGTTGATATTCAACAGTCTAAATCACGATAAACAGGGGTATTTGATCGACTTTTGGATTATTTGTCGCTTCAATCACCTTTGTGAGAAATTTCGGGGAACGGAAAATTTGCTGCATATTGCGACATATTGAGCAAAATTGCCTTGTTTTAGCGCTTCGAATGGGTGGTCATCAGGAGCGAAATACCGCGGCTTGAAATTTGCGAATCATTCACAAGGGATGACTGGCACAAAAAGTGCTTGATTATCGTTTCACTTTCATTGATTGCACCACTTTGCTGACTTACAACAAACCACAGGGTTTTATGGACTCCGAGATCGTCGATAAAAGTCTACTCAAGACCCGCAAATTTGCTTGGGTGGCGATTCTGCTCGGAGTCATCGGCATCGGTACGATTCTGGTTAACGCTGCATTTAATTATTCGCTCATCAGTGCAAGAAGCGCGATAAGTTCAATGAACCCCTCGACTACAGGAAAGGTGGTTGACGGCACGACGAAAGCTGCGAGTCTAGGTGCTGGGGCAGAGGCCATGGTCAGCGGCAAAGTTGGCCCTTCTAAAGAATCCAACGTGTCTACAGGCGCTAGCGATACACAGCGCACTGCCGCGAGCACAGGGCCAGAGGCTAAAGGCAACGGTCTACAGGACGTCTTAGGCGCCCGGGCTTTGCCCGGGGTACCGGAATCACCGGGCAGTTTTGAGAAAATGGTCAACGATATGTTGTTGGCAAAACCTGCAGAGTTTCGGCCAGGCAGTCCAATTCTCTCTTGGAACGGCAAGACAAACTTAGATCAAATTATTCCCATTCTAAAAGCGAAGCCCGATTGGCGTTTCGAAATTGGAGGTCACATCCCACCGAGTGACACCCCGGATGCAGACCGGGTTGTCACTGAGCGCAGGGCCGAGGCCGTCGCTGGTTATCTCGGCTCCGAAGGAATCTCCAACATTCGAATGTCTGTTCGAGGCTATGGCGCCAGTAAACCGATTGCGGATAACGCTACAGAGATTGGTCGATTAAAAAATCAAAGAATTGAAATTAGAATCTTAAGTACACAGTAGGGAGCAGGAAATGTTTTCAAATATTATTGCAGTATTGATTGCGGCGGTTTGTGGGAGCCTGTTTGGATGGGGCCTACATTCACTCAGAGCGACCAAGGAGCGGGCCAGCCAGTTGAAAAGCTGGCAAGCAAACGCCGCGGCCGCTGAAGCCAGAAGTCTTCGAGAAATTGCCCATCTTCGGGAAGAACTCGAGAACGTTCACACTAGAACCGTCGCAAACTTTGGCGCCGATAGTGTAGAGGCCGAACATTCCAATGAGCTTCGTCAATTGATCACGGCCCTTGAGGACCGCCTCGCCGAGCAAGCCCACCAAAATGAGGACTTGCATTCGAAGCTCGGGGAGCGAGAGCGCGATCTCAAAGGCGTACGCACAACTTTAGAACAGGTTCATAAACTAAACCTGCGCTTACGTCAGCAAAGAGCGGCTTAGGAGACTGGGCGGCAGAAGGCGGGCGAGCCTCCCAGGATAGCACCGATTAAGCGTATCACCGGCTAAGCGTATCGCCGATTAAGCGTATCGCCGAGAAATCGACTCGGCGATACAGACGGGCTTTTCCGAGCCCTTTCGCTCAATGGTCACTTCCCAACTCATCTGGGCACCATTGTTCGCAATATCCTCAATACTAAGCAGTTTGAAACGCGCTCGAAGTTCGCTGTCGACAGGTACGGGCGAGGTAAACCGTACTTTATTCAAACCATAGTTCACCCCCATTTTCACATCCTGCATCTTGATGGCCTGCGCCATAAAAATCGGGATCATCGACAGGGTTAGGAAGCCATGCGCAATGGTCGTTCCAAAGGGTCCCTTGGCGGATCGCTCGGCATCCAGATGAATCCATTGATGATCCCCGGTCGCATCCGCGAACAGATTGATTCGTTTCTGATCGACGCTGACCCACTCACTGACGGCGATCTCTTGCCCGAGGAGAGGCCTTAGCTCGGCAAGGTTTTTAAATTCACGCATTGAAGATCCTGATATTTTGATTTCTACTATTTTTCGGTGCGCTCGAACCAAATTGGTTTCAACCTAATTTTTTAGCCTGAGGGAAGGCCGCGCCCAGCCTTCTAGTGCTTGGTACCAAAAATCCGATCACCTGCATCACCCAGGCCAGGTACGATGTAGGCGTTCTCATTCAAATGAGTATCCAACGCTGCAGTGTAGACCGCGACTTTCGGATGCTGCAAATGAAACGCCTGCACTCCTTCGGGCGCCGCAACCAAGGAAAGAAAGCGAATGTTCTCGGCGATCACACCTCGATCAAGAAGCACTTGAACCGCGTAGGCTGCCGAGAAACCAGTCGCTAACATGGGGTCGCAAATGATGAACATGCGGCCTTCGATTTCGGGTAAGCGCACATAGTATTCAACCGGTCTCTTGTCCTCGCCTCTGTATAGACCAATATGTCCTTGGCGCGCAGAGGGAATCAACTCCATGATGCCTTCGGCCATGCCGAGTCCGGCCCGCAACACGGGCACTACGGCAACTTTCTTGCCGCCAATGACCGGGGCGTCCATGGTAGTAAGAGGCGTTTCGATGCGCTTGGTGCTCATCGGAAGATCGCGGGTCAGCTCATAGCCCATCAACAAGGTTAGCTCTTTGAGCAATTGCCTAAAAGTCTTCGTGGACGTCTCAATGTCACGCATATAGCTCAGCTTGTGCTGAACCAAGGGGTGGTCCACGATAAACAAGTTCGGAAAACGCGGGTCTTGTCGCATGCTTAGTGCTCCGGCTTAATAAGGTTCAGATCATCAGGCTCAAATTCATCAATTTTTAAACAACGATCAGAACAGCCAATCAATCGCGGAAGGTCGACCGTTGAGTTTCAAGACTGCAGTATTCTCGGGTGCCTCAGCGATCACCCGGCCTGCGCGAATCACCTTCAAGCGCGTAGCGCGCACACGAATGGCTTCCACCGGGTCTTTCGCCTGAAGTATCACGGCATCGGCTCGGCATCCTGGTTTCAAGCCATAGCCCTGTAATCCGAGAATCTTGGCGGGGTTCTCAGTCACCGCAGCGAAACACTGACGCATTGCCGCTTGCCCGGTCATTTGAGCTACATGCAAGCCCATGTGTGCAACTTCCAGCATGTCGGCTGAGCCGAGGCTATACCAGGGATCCATCACGCAATCATGACCAAAGGAGACATTGATTCCCTGCGCCATCATCTCAGGTACTCTCGTCATGCCACGGCGCTTCGGATAGGTATCCTGGCGCCCTTGGATGGTGATATTGATGAGTGGGTTGGCCGTAGCCGACACACCCGCCTCGCGCATCAAGGGGAGCAATTTGGAGACATAATAATTGTCCATTGAATGCATTGAGGTGAGGTGCGAACCATTCACGCGGCCTTGCATCCCTAACCTTTGCGTCTCGAAAATTAGGGTTTCAATATGACGTGACATGGGATCGTCAGTTTCATCGCAATGCATGTCCACACGTAGTCCTCTCTTAGCAGCCTCTTCGCAAAGTAAGCGCACTGAGGCGGCGCCATCGGCCATGGTCCGTTCAAAATGCGGAATACCTCCGACCACATCTACACCGAGATCGAGCGCTTTCTTCAATAAATCAAAGGCGCTGTCCTTGCTGCTCGTATCTTCTCGACTCGGCTGATAGCGCAGCACTCCATCTTGAGGAAAAGCCACGAGCTGCAAATCCAAGTAAGGGGCAACCTGACGCTTCACCTCCAGCAATGCTTCGACAGCGAGTAGGCGCGGATCGCAAACATCGACATGGGATCGTATTGCCAGCAGTCCTTTTGCAACCGCCCAATCGCAATAACGCAAGGCCCGCTCAATAATGACGTCTTGGCTCAAATTCGGTTTCAGCTCACTCCACATGGCAATGCCCTCGAGCAAGGTGCCGCTCTCGTTCAGGCGAGGAGAGCCCAGGGACAGAGTGGCGTCCATATGGAAATGCGAGTCTACAAAGGGCGGGCTAAGCAATTGCCCTTGGGCATCGATCAGCACTTGCGGTTTCAAGCGATCCACAAGGGCCTGGCTCAAGCTCAGACTCGAGCCCTGAGCGCCTGAATCGATGGTGCCGGGCGACATCTCCCCGATCTCGCACCAAACCCCTTTTGAAGCGGCCAAATATTGGGCAGAACCGCCCTCGGGCAGAACTGCATTGATGATCAGTAAGTCCGTCATTGAAAATTAATTCCAGTCAGTGCAAGCCAGTAAGGCACCAGGAAGAGTTTCATGCAAAGCATTCGCCTAAATGCTCAGGCTGCCGACGCTTGCGCCACCACAAACGTAAAGGGTCTGCCCGGTGACAAAACTATTATCCGGGTGAACAAAAAAAGCAACAGCTCGCGCGACATCTTCGGGCTCTCCTAGTCGTTGTACCGGAATGCCCCGGGCAAGAGTCGCTTCGCGTTCACTACCCGCCGGTACAACCTCATGAAACACTCTCGTGCCCCGAATGGGTCCGGGTGCCACGACATTGACGGTAATACCCACTGGTGCCAACTCAAGCGCCCAAGTGCGCGCCAAACCCAACATGCCAGCCTTGGTGGCAGAATAGGCGCTACGGGTTTGCAAGCCAAGAGCCGCACGCGAGGAAATAAACACAATGCGTCCTCGTCGAGAATGCTTCATCATCGGCAGGAAGGCCTGAGCTAGAGTGAGCGCACAGCCCCAATGCAAGCGCGCCAGCAACTCAAAATCTTCAGTGTTGGCGTCTGCCAAAAGTGCCGGGCGTATTGCGCCGGCACAATGCACCAAGGTCGTCACCGCGAATCGATGCGCCAGGTCGCCAGCCACCTTCCGACAGGCCGCCATATCACTTAAATCGAGCGTGTAGCTTTCAAGCGAGGAGTGCTTGATAGGACAGGCTGCGAGGGCCAAGCTAATCACGACGTAGCCCTGTTTCAAAAAGTTTTCGCACACGGCTAGACCGATGCCCGAGCTTCCACCTGTTACCACAGCGACCGGGGCAAGCGTTATGTCAGCATCACCCAAGACTGCATCACCCGAGGTAACATCACCCGAGGTAACAACACCGGAGGCAACAACACCCGAGGCAGCATCAGCCGAAGCAACAACACCCGCGGCAGCAACGCCAAAGGCAAGCTTGGCGGCCAAGGCAGCCGTCCCTTGATCTGCAAGATCGGATCGGCTCATCATATTTAACCCACAATCAAGGCGAGTACCCGCAAGGGACTCCCACTGCCTTGTTGAATTTTCAAGGGTGGGCAAATGAGTACCGAGCCCGTCGCGGGCAAGAGATCCAAATTCGTCAAGCATTGCAAGCCGTAACGACCTGCACCGTGCATCAGATAGTGACAGGGGTAGGGTGGCGTCAGGTGATAGCCTTGGCCCGCATCCGTACCGATCGCCTCAGTTCCAAAACCAAGCACATCTCGATCTTCGACCAAGAATCTAACCACCTCTGCATCGGGTCCGGGAGTGTGCTGTCCCGTTTCATCAAAGTTCTGATAGGCCATCGCGCCGTCCAGACTGGCATTGCGCTTCTCGATGCCTTGCTTGGTTGCAGCCGAGGCTTCGGCCTTGCTCCATAACTTCGACCAATCTGTGCGCATTAACACCCACGATTTGGCCGGGATGCGCCCATGCCTTGCCTCCCAGTCCAACACATCCTGAACACTCAATAAATAATCAGGATCTGTGGCACTTTGCGCTGAGCAATCAATTACACAAGCCGGTGCAACGAAATTTTGCACCGGTATCGTGTCGACCGCATTGTTGGGCAAGTCTCGCCCCGAGATCCAATGGTTTGGCGCATCAAAATGGGTGCCGGTATGTTCTCCACAGGAAAAGTTATTCCAATACCAGCCCGGCCCGCGCTCGTCATAGCGTGAAGCCTCCTCAATACGAAAAGGCCAGCACTGACCCATCTCGGGGGGAAGCGCAATTTGCGGAAACTCCGGCGACAAAGTGTGAGTGAGGTCCACTATGCGGATGCGACCTTCACCGAGCAACTGACTCAAACCTTGCAGCACGCTTGCCGCATCGAGCGTATTCTTTTCATTGTTCACCATCACTATGCCCCCAACTCTTTTTCGAGCACCTTCGGGCTCTCTTGCCAGCGGGCAAACCACTCTTGCGCGACGTCCCCAGGGTAAACGTCTTCAACCCCATCTTTGAGGGCTTTTATCACTGCATTTGCCAAGGCGCTTGGCGCGAGTTTTGGCGGTGGCATGTGCTGATTCCACTCGTCGTCAATTGGACCGGGGAAGATATTGATGACTCGAATGCCCGTACTGGCCATCTCCGCCCGCAAACACTGGGATAAGGATAAGGCGGCGGCCTTCGAGGCAGAGTATGTACCCTGCGAGGGAAAGTTACTTAAAGCATAAACCGACAAGATATTCACCCACGCGCAAGCGTTATTGCTGCCATCAGCAGCCCGACTCTTCAAAGCCGGTCCAAAGGCTTGTGCCAAGCGCAGCAAACCAAAATAGTTGATATCCATTTCTGCGCGAGCTACATCAGTACCTCGTCGTCCCGAAATTCCGAAGCTGCGGTGAAGCTCGGCGGTGTTGATCACAATATCGACCTTACCGCCGATCTCGCCAGCGAGTTCATTGACCGAACGCTCGTCAGTGACATCGAGAGGCACCCAGGTGACTTGAGGTAGAAACTCTAAATCCCCCATTCCTGGAAAGCGCTTCCACGGCTCGGCTTGACCTGCCCAGACGATCTCGGCACCGGCAGCGACACAGGCTTTGACCATTGCCTGTCCCATCGCACTCTTGGCATCTGTCACCAGGATTTTTCGATTTCTCGGATCGCAGGTCATCTCGCACAACTGGGTATCGTCAGCCATCGCTACACTTTCATCTTGAGGGGTTGCGATTAACACCGCCTGACCCGATTTATCCAAGCGCGCAATCACCCTTACAGCGAGGGGTTCTGGCCCCTTGGGGCTCGGCACCGCACTATGCACATGGCAAATCAAGGCGGGACCGGTGGCACCGTCCACTAACAATTGCACCATCCCTAAACGCCACGGCAGACGCTCGCGATAGTAGAGATCATTGCTATGATGCAGGACCGTATCGCTTAACAACAGCGCCTCGCCTGACTGAGCACGCCACCGCAAATCCAGTGACAAACAATGATGACAGGCTTCGCGCGGCGGGTACTGCACCTTGCGACAATCCTCACACACTTGCAAAGCAAATTCACCATGTGCCGCCGCCGCGGTCAAGCCAAGAGCGGTACGGCCGCGTCGCCCCGGCGGCAAGGTCGCTTGCCGGGTACGGAGCACTGGGTTCTTGCGCTTGATGGGTGGAGCGGCCCGATTGGACGTGGCGTCTGGGAAGCCCAGCTTCGTCATTGCAGCCTCGCTATTCGCTCGGCCTGGGAACTGTCCGCGCTCGCCAGAATTGCGGCACTGGTACAAACACAACGGTCATAGGTGACCATCCCAAAACCACTCACTGCGCCGACTTCAGCTTTTGCAATTTGTCGCTCACCTGCCTGATGAGTTAACTGTCGAAGCGCTTCCACCACATTCAAAAAACCACCCGCAGCACCGGCCTGCCCGACAGACAACTGACCGCCCGACGTATTCACTGGAAAGCTACCACCATAATGCAATTCATGTTGACGGACAAAACCTGCCGCCTCTCCTACCGAGCAAAACCCCATGCCCTCAAGCTGCATCATCACAATCACCGGATAATCATCATAGGCTTGGAGGAACTGCATGTCGTGAGGACTCAGGCCAGCCTGTGCGAAAAGCTTAGGGCTATCCATCAACCAACCACCACGCACCATGATTGGATCTTCAGCGTAGGCGTTATGGCGCTCGATGGTTGAGAGAATTCTGACACTGGGAATCTTCAAGGAACGAGCCCGCTCTTCACTCATCACCAAGAAAGCATCCGCACCCGCACAGGGCATGACACAGTCAAACAAATGAATGGGGTCGGCCACGGCTCTGGCCTCCATATACTCGCTCAGGCTCAAGGACTTCTTAAAGAGAGCGACGGGGTTTTTCAGTGCATTGTGTCGTTGCGCGACACACAACTTTCCGAAGTCTTCTCGCCGTGCACCGGTGTTACGCATATAGTGCGAGGTAATAAACGCGAACATGGAGTTCGGCCCGCCAGACCCGTAGGGATAGGTAGCGTCACGTGCAAACTGGCTAAAGCTGCCCAAGGACTGACGGAAGGAATCGACCGCATTGGTGTCGGCACCGACACAGGCCACCACTTCAGCATCCCCCGCTTGCACGGCACGTGCGGCACGCCGCAGGGCCACAATTCCCGAGGCTCCACCCATCGGAATATGGTCCAGCCAGCGTGGCTCCATGCCGAGGTGCTGAGTCACGCCCACAGCGGTGTCTGGTGTCAAAGAAAAACTCGACACGGTCAGACCGTCGATTTCTTCCTTTCGCAGCCCCGAGGCATCCAGTAAGGCCTTCAGCGCTCGAGCAATAAACCAATGGGCGCCCTTAGTCGAGTAACGCACATACGGCACACTGACGGGCACAGCGACGGCTACCCCTTGATAGCTCGCCTGATAGTTGTTCTGAGCGCTGGGCTGATGACGTGTCGCACTCAAGCAAGCGCCTCGCGTTTTTTTAAATTTGTAGTATCGAAGCAATGCGCCTGGCCAGGCAGGTTCAAAGCCAAAGTTTTAAGCTCTCCGCGCTGAACTTTTTGGGTCAAGGTCAAAGGCAGACTGGTTACAAAAGCCACCCATCCCGGTGCTTTGAAGTAGGCCAGTTCCTTGAGACAATGCCGTGTTAACTCCTCCGCCATACCTCGCATTTGCGCGAGAACTTTTTCAGAGTTTGCATCAGTGCAGCCGCCGAGTTGAAGCGCTTCATCCTTCAAAATTACGCAAGCCAACACTTCATCACCGCGCACAACATCCGGTGTTGCAGCAACCGCCGCATCCTTCACCGCCGGATGACGGCGCAGCACCGTTTCCACCTCTACGGCAGAGATGTTTTCACCACTGCGCCGAATCACGTTCTTTTTGCGATCAATAAAGTGCAAGTAACTCAACTCATCGGCCTGCACTACATCGCCGGTATGAAACCAGCCGTTCGCCCAGGCTTCAGCGCTGGCTTGCGGATCTTTCAAGTAATGGTCAAAGAAACCGAGGCCAGGGCGATCACCTGCTCGACGCACCAGCAATTGCCCATTCTGCCCAGGCAGCACATCCTTTTCCTCATCGTCAACGATCCGGATTTCAACGTCGGCGCTAGGCTTGCCAAAACACGACGTTCCAACGTAGCGCGGCTCTTGATGGGCGATGATACATGCAGCCACGCCGGTTTCAGTCATTGCCCAACCCTCCACTAAAGGAAAGCCAAAGCGCTGCTCGAAAGGCTGGTGCAAGCGCTTATCCACACCAGCGCCAAAACCGAAGCGCACCTGATGCTTAAGATCTTCGGGCGTAACGGGATCGAGCATCAACATTGAAGGCATGACACCAAGATAGTGAAGAATCGTCGCGCGAGATTCACGCACACTCATCCACCAAGTTTTAGGGTGGAAGCGATCGAGCAGCACGGTACAGCCACCCGACAGCAACATCGCCATGGTCGAACAGGCCATGGCGTTCATGTGGTTCAAAGGTAGGGGCGTAATGAGACGATCCGTTCCCTCGTGAATTTCGCACAAGCCGCCGAGGCCCAGATACCAGCCACCGGCGAAGAGAAAATACTCATTGCTCAGTACGCAGCCCTTGGGCCTCCCAGTGGTTCCACTGGTATAGAGCAAGGCACATTCGGTTTCCAGGCTCGGCAAACGCCTGGCCGAGGCAGCGTCCGCGTCGGCGTGCTCAGGTCGGTTCAATCGAGGCGGGATTGGGTCTCCCAAGGCGATGATGTTTAAGGTGCAACCTTCTCTTGCGGCAGCCTCTCGAACAAGCTCATGATGGCTCGACAGAGCCACGGCCAAAACGATTTCACTATGGGCAATTAAATAACTGAGTTCAGCCACTCGCATTTCCGAACTGATCGGCACCACGGATACGCCCAAGGTATTTAGAGCCAGCCAGTGCTCCAGAAAGACTGGACGGTTTTCGAGCAACAATCCAACTCGGTCGCCGTGGACATAACCGGCAGAGTAATACGCATCATACAAATAAAAAACCCGTTCAGAGAGCGCAGCGTAGCTCATTGGCCCCGAGGCGATCCCGTAAATTTCGGCGGTTTCTTTCAAGACATCAATTACCGGATGCTCCGGAAAATGCTTGGCGGTATCGGCAAAAGCGGCGGCTACTGAGCCAAACGCTAGCGCCCAGTCTATATGGGTGTTTTTCGTCTCTTGTTCCATGCCAGCTATGATAAGGGAAAGAAACTACAATTTGCGACATGAAACTACAGATCACGATGACCGGCGAGCCCGGCTGCGGTAAAACCACCATTGCCAAGCTGGTCACTGAGAGGCTCGGCTCGCAATATTTGTCCACTGGGGCGATTCAGCGCGAACTTGCCGAGACTATGGGTCTGACGACCTTAGAGCTCAACAAGCTCTCGGAAAGCGACCCCAGCATCGATGAGAAAATAGATGCACACACGCGATCTCTCGCCGGCTCGCGGAAATTGGTGGTCGATTCCAGGGTCGCCTGGCGCTTCCTCCCGAACTCTTTAAAGGTATTTTTGGTTTGCCCTCCTTCCGTGGCTGCCCGACGCGTGCATGCACAAAACAGGAAGGACGAGAGCTATGCGGACAGCCAACAGGCGGTCGAACTTTTAAGGCAGCGCTTCGAAAGCGAAAAAGCGCGCTTTGCGCGCTACTACGGCGCATCGCTCGGCAACCTTCGCAACTACGACTTAGTGATCGACACCTCGCTCGCCACCCCAAATGAAATCGCCGACAAGGTGTGTGACATGGCCCTGGCCGATCAGACCTTCAAAGGCATGCCTAGGCTCTTTCTCTGCCCGCAAAACCTTTTACCGACCAAGCACGTTCGCGGCTTCACACCTCAGGAGTTGAACCACCTACAAGATCACTTTGGCGAAGATCACGTCAAACGAGGCGAAACCGAACCGGTTGAGGTCAGTCGTATCGGAGGCCAATGGGCCATTCTGAACGGCCATAAACGCGTCGCCTTGGCTTTACATCTTAACGTCCATCTGATCCCAGGCAGGCTGCAAGGGCAGGACGATGAAATTCTGGACTACGGGGTCACTGCGCGCTCGATGTTTGAGCGCGAAGTTGTGGCTGAGCAAGTTCAGCAGTGGGAAAAGGCATTCAACTTTAAGTTCTCTTGATGGGTACTTTCACGAATCAGCAAGCAGGTATGCGCTTGCACAAACGAAGCGATACGCGCAATTAATCTTCGTCAAGACCTAGCGACTCAACCAAGCCAGCAGCTTCTGATTAAAGCCCACCGGATCCGCCACCATCACCCAATGCCCAGTGGCAAAATCGTGCACTTCACTCCCTGGGCTCGCGGCCAGTCTCTGGAGCCATTGCGGCGAATGAAACATAAATGGTTTACGTCGACCGTAGAGGTAGAGGAAGGGGCAGTGCGGGAAGAAGTCCACTGCTTTCTTGAAGCCCCCGGTCCATTGCAAGACATAAGGGTAATTTTGCTGAGCGGCGATCATGCTCGGATCCACCTTGCATCTCAGAGTGCGTGCCATCCAGCGCGTCATGACCGTGCCCAAGCCGCCGAGCTTATAGGCCAGAGCCAGCCACAGCTGATAGGCGGCAATCATTAATTTTGCCTTCGCCGTTAAGACTCCAAGGCAAGCCTTGGAAGAACTATCGCCCACATCTACACCGACTATTCGGGCGACTCGCTCAGGGTATTGGGCCGCGAACTGGTAACCGAAGACACAGCCCCAGTCATGGAGCAATAACGTGAGCGGCTGCGTGGGGCTGACGGCATCTGCGATGGCTTTGAAGAGCCCAATCATTTCGTCCAATGACGCCGAGCGCGGGGCTTGACTCAACTCAAAGCCAGGCAGGCTAAAACGTGCGCAACGAAATTTGCCTTTCAGTAGCGCCACCTGAGAGTCCCATAATCGATAGCTGTCCGGCCAGCCATGAATCATGAGAATGACCTGTTCGCCCTGTCCTTCGAGATAAACATCGATACCGTGCACATTCATCTTAGTAGCAGTTGCAGACACTTCGGAGACTTTCAAAACACAGACTCACATTAAATAAAAAGCTGAATCGAAGGCAACATCGCATCGGCATTCAGCAGGTCACAGCGCTTAAGTACAATTTTGCACACGCCATGGTCTAGCCTTATAAGGTGCCGAACGGTTACCGCATATTGTTGCTGCACTTCAGCACGGGTTTCGGTGTAGATAAGCTGAGTTCTAGTCTCAAAGCGGTTCCCTGCCAAACTAAAAACATCCACTTCCGGGGTTTGCAAAAGATGATGCGCGCGACTGGCTGGTTGTTGCGAAAACGCACGCACATGCTTTAGGCGCTCAATACGCAATTTCAAAAGAAGCCTATCCTCGTAGGCCAGCGAATTATGGTTCTCGCCATCGTCCTGATTTGCCGACAGTGGAACCCAATAAAACCCGTCCTCCGCGAAGCAGGCGTACCAGTCCTCATATTTGCACTCGTCTAACAAACGAGCTTCATGGATCACAAAGCGAATCAGCTGATTTTGATCAAAGCTCATCAGCCCTCCCCCTTACGATCCATCGCCGTTCATTAATTCTAACCAGGCACTGAACTGGTTGCGCATGCTCGCCTCACTGGTGCCATTGACGACCAAGTCATAAGGTCGATTCGAGCTCATGGCGAGACTCTCCGGCTCATTGGCATTTCGATGCAGGCTCACCCATTCATTGCCACTCGCGGCCAGCCCCTCTTGAATCGAGCGGTAGCAGTGCAAATCATCGTGTCCGACCACGGACATCGGGGAGTTGATAAGACGGTTGTAGATAATGGAGCGTTGCAAAAGTTTCGCGGGAGCCCCCTTGAGACGAAAGGTCCAAGACTCGATCAAGGTTTTATCCGCTGCTAAAGGCCGTACTACCCGGATGGTTTGTATTGCCCCCTTAATTGTCAGGCTTGGGTAGTAAACAGTATTGTGTCGGACGGTGCCAAGAATTTCATGCGCTCGGGCCTCACCGTAGCGTTGATTCATAGCACCCTCATATTCTGGAATCACCGAATACTTGGAATGAATCGAATAGTTTGCGCCAGAATAGCCATGGCCATGATTGAGTACGCGAATCCCCATTTTGTCGTAGAAATCATAGTCATTGACGAACGGCACAAACTGTTCAATCGCCATAGGCGCAGACTCGCCTTCGGGCAAGGCCTCCGCAAGCTTTTTAGCAGTACCAGCAGACGATTCGTGAGCCACCATGGGGTGCATCGAGTCGTTGAGGTTTTCAACAAACATTTTCCAGTTGCAGTTATGCAAGTAACGCAGGCACCCTCCTGCAATCTCCAACTCTCCCTCGGGCGAGCGATCGGCAAGATTATCAATCGAGGAGAGCGCATCACCGAAATATTCATGGAAACCGATGCCGGTTGTGGCGATACGAACAAATACAAAACCTCGGTACAACTGCATCGCGCCCACGCCACCTAGCCCCTGGGTAGCTTCGCAATCTTTAAAACCAGTGTTCTCGTAACCACTCTTGAGCGGAATGGCCATGATGCGGCCGTCGAGATGATAGGTCCACGCATGGTAAGGACAGCGAAAGAACTTACCGACATTGCCGTGGCTGGCACTCACAAGTTTTGTCCCTTTGTGAGCACAGCGATTTTTCAGCACCGTCACACTGGCATCCATACGACGCACCATCATCAAAGGTTCGCCTGCAATCTCCGTCGCATAGAAGTCGCCGGGCGCGTTGACCTGACTCTCATGACCGAGATAGACCCAGGCATTGCGCCAGAGTCGTTTCTGCTCCATGGCAAAAACCTCGGCATCCAGATAAACATCGCGATGCACAGCGTCAGACTTGATCAGAGCTGAGAAATTTTTAAACATGTTGGTTATTCGCTCTCAAGGAACCGTTACGCCGTGATGGACGACAGTAAGCTCTTCTAGACCCAGCGCGCTCAAGGCGACTTTTAACCCGGCTCCCACATCGTCCGCCAAAGCGGCGTCCGCTAAGCGCTTAAGGTTCTGTGCGGAGACTAAATCTTGCTCGGAATCGTTCTTCAAGAATGGCAATGAGCGCAAGAGCGTTTCGAAGTTAAGCTTTCCACGTTGCTGTGTATCGCTATAGCCTTTAATCAGGCGCTGGGCACGCGCTAACTCCAGGGCTAGTAAGGGGCGATTCGCGGACAAGGCTTCAATTTCCGAACACCAGCGCATCATCTCTCGATGTTCGTTAGCAAAACGCAAGGAACCAGGCCGCCAGCGTCGAGCGGCCGCGACCAAATAGAGTTGCATAAAACCACGCAGCGAACTAGTCTCGAGAACCTTACCCTCACCCAGAAAAGGGCGCATCAAGGACTGCAAAAACTTGGAGCGCATGAGCCAAGCACCGAGAGAGCGCGGCAAGCTATCGGCAACCTCCTCAAAACGAGGGTGCAAATACTCTCGAATCTCGAGCACCTGTTGCTCTTTGAGGCCGACTTCGTGCGCGACTCGCTTAAAGCGTGACGAGCGAATTTTGAGATCAGCCACTCGAACAATATCCTCATAGGTCATCCACAAGGCCAAACCTCGCACAGTCTCTTCAAGTAAAACATCGTTTGGACTAAAGGTTTTCCAAAGCGCCTCAACACGATCCAAGTAGAGGCGAGCGTAGTTCAGGTCTTGATAGTCACAACATTTGGTCACTGCGCTCGCCAGGGTTGCATGGGCCCGTATTGGCAACGCTTCGATGCGCGGCCTAAGCACTTCGAGTCTTGAACCTAATTTCACCACCGGACTGTTTAGCCCCTGCGCGGCCCGAGGCGTGGGCCCACCATCGAGAACCGACTTGTCGACGTCGCTCGCAATGGATGCAGACAACCCCGCCGAGAAACCACTCTCAAAGGCTGCCAAACTACTCTCCACACCTACACCGGCGTCTCGAATCGCTGCTTGGAAATGCTCGCGCGTGAAGGGTAAGACGGCACAGGCCGCCATAGCGCCAAACAGGCTGGCGCTCACCACCGAACCCTGTTGTTGGGCCATCGCCGAAAAATCGTGGCCAATGAAGCGCAAAGCTTGGGCCTGACACAGCCGCAACAGTTTTTCGCTATCGACTCGGCCATCGCCCATCGCGATTTTCTCAGTCATCGAAAAGACGCGATGAGTCGATGCGATGAGCGTGCTGCGCTCAGGGGTGACCAAGCCACGCTGCAAGGCACGGCCAGCTTCCATTAATTCGGAGGCGACGACCAGATCGACTTCGCCGGGTACCGGCATCAGGCTTAAAACAGGAGTGCGCCCGGCAACATCAGCCTTTACGAATTCCACGTAATAGATCGTCGCGCCGGTACGCTGAGCCACGCCGGGCACCGAGGTGGTTTGAGCATCAAAGCCAGCATGCTCGGCCATGTGAATCAGCCAATCCGCCAGAACCCCGCCACCCTCTCCTCCCATGGCAAGAATTGCCACCGTGTAGACCCGCGAGGGTGCCGTCAAACTCATGCCTGTAGTCCCGCTAATCGGCGATCCAATCGTTTTTGCAGCCAGGCGATGACTTTGCTGCGCATCGCCTGCTTCCAGCGATCCCAAGCACTCGGGTTACTCACGATGCTCGCCTTGTAAAACGAAGGGCACAGCACCGCGGCCTGCGAAGCTTCACCGCAGAGTCCGCAGCCCACGCAAGAGTCCAGCACCGTAGCCACCGGATCGCGCCTCAAAGGATCAGGATTAGGCTTAATACTCAACGATGGACAACCCGACAGTCGAATGCAAGAGTGGTCCCCTGTACAGGTATCAGCATCAACGCCAAAGCGCTCCCTGACGGTGCGCTCACCGCGCTCTATCGCTGCTTTCACCTGGGGCCTGATTCGCCTTTGCTTATTCAACATGCACTCGCTTTGCGCAACCAAGACCTTTGGCCCTTTTTCCTTCGTGGTGAGCGCTTCTTTAAGGGTTGCCTTCATGGCTTTGAGGTCATAGGTACGATCAATCGTTCGCACCCAGGTGACGCCAACACCATGCACGGCTTTGGCAATCGGATTATTGGTGGCACGTAGCGAGTTGACCGCTTTCGAGGACAAGATATCTTGCCCACCTGTCGCAGCCGAATAGCCGTTATCCACCACGACCAACAGATTGTCGCTTTTATTGAAAACAGCATTGCCCACACCGCTGGTCAAACCATTGTGCCAAAAGCCGCCATCGCCCATGAAGCTAATGGTGCGTTTATCGGTCTCCTGGGTGTTGAAGGCGGAAGCACCGGCCCAGCCAAGTCCATAACCCATGGTCGTGGCGCCGATATTGAAAGGCGGCAAGATCGAAAACAAATGGCAACCAATATCGGCGCTGATGTGATGCTTACCAATTTCACGTTCCAAAAGTTTAACCGCAGTAAATATCGGTCGCTCTGGGCAGCCCGTGCAAAAAGATGGTGGTCGGCCATGTACTACCTCAGCCAGCTCCACCTGATCCAAGGGTGTAATGGGAATCACACGTCGCAATGCCAAGCTCGGTGTTTGGCTCACGCTCCGTGAGGCTCTCGATACTTCTTGAATGATCGCAGCGGCTTGCGCTTCAACCTGTGCCTCTACTGAATTAGCCGCGGGTACCGCACCATAATGCTCAAGAAAGGCTCGCAAACCCTTTAACATGACGCCCCCGGTGTATTCACCGGCCATCGGTAAGAAATCCTTACCGTGCAACTTAGTCTGAAGGTCGGCTCGACGCAAAATCGTATTGACATTTTGCTCGATGAAATCTGGTTGACCTTCTTCCACCAACATGACCGCACGCTTGCCCGCGCAAAAACGCTTAAACTCATCATCCACCAGAGGATAGGTGACATTCAAAACATAGAGGGGGACCTTGCTCTCGCCCCAGGTATCGGCCAGCCCAAGAGATTGCAAAGCACGGATCACGCCGTTGTACATTCCCCCTTGCAGGACAATACCAAGTTGTTGAGATTTTGAACCGCTAGAATTCTGTCCAAAAAACTCATTGAGTTGTTGCTCTTGAATAAAACGCAGCGCATTTGGCCAGCGAGTATTAATTTTCTCCTGCTCATGCAAATACGTGGCCGGTGGCAGCGCAATACGATTGGTATCGCGCTGCGGCGCTTCCATCGCGTCTTTCAAATTAAAAGAAGCACGCTTATTGTCCTTTGTTTTGAAGCGACCATGGACATGACAGGCGCGAATGCGAAGCTCCAGCATCACAGGCGTATTGCTCGCTTCAGACAGTTGAAAACCCTTCTCCACCATATCCACAATACTGGTCAAATTAGGTCGCGGATCCAACAACCAGATTTGTGATTTCATGGCGAAGGCATGGGAGCGCTCTTGCATGATGCTCGAACCTTCGCCGTAGTCTTCGCCAACGATAATCATGGCGCCGCCCTTTACGCCCCCCGAGGCCAAATTGGCCAGAGCATCGGAGGCTACATTGGTGCCGACCGTACTTTTGAAAGTGACTGCTCCGCGTAAGGGATAGTTGACCGAAGCCGCAAGAGTTGCCGCCGCAGTCGCCTCCGAAGCCGAATGCTCAAAGCGAATTCCTAGCTCCTGCAAGATGTCATTGGCATCGGTCAAGACATCCATAAGATGTGAAATCGGTGCGCCTTGATAGCCCGCCACATAAGACACCCCCGATTGCAGCAGTGCCTTGGTCACCGCAAGAATGCCTTCACCGCGAAATTCTTCGCCGTCACCGAGCCTGAGGGATTCAACTTCTTTTTTAAATGAACGTTCGGCCATAAGCTTTCTTGCTGCTAGTGGTAGTTAAGACGAAGTATTTCACAAGCCCTCACAGTACGGGAGGGCGTTGCAAGCCAAGATGTCCAAGCATTGCCAAGGAACGCGCTAAGGCGTCCTTACGATAAGCTGTCACATCGACCTTGGCGTAATCATAGAACCCTGCGCCGCTCTTGAGGCCGTTACGCCCTTCGAGCATCATGCGATTGACGATATCCGGTGCAGTGTAGCGCTCAGGGCTCAGGGCCTGGGCAAGATAACGACTCGCATGGTACAAAATATCATTGCCACCGTAATCGATAAATTCGACCACCCCCATCGCCGCGAATCGAAACCCCAGACCGTAGCGGGTCGCTTTGTCAATTTCCTCGGCAGTGGCAACCCCCTCCTCAACCATGCGAGCAGCTTCGTTCATGATCAAGGCTTGTAAGCGAGGCACGATAAAACCTGGGGCTGGGCCACATACAATCGGTACCTTACCTATCCCCTCCAAAAGCATTTTCAGCTTGGAGACCACGTTCGGGTCAGTGCCCGGATGAGTACTGATCTCGACCAAGGGCACGACGTAGGCTGGGTTCAACCAGTGAGCATTGAGTAATCGCTCAGGGTGGCTCACCATAGCCACTAAATCGGTGACCAAAATAGTCGACGTAGTCGAAGCGATGGTGGCAGAGTCAGGGCAATTGAGACATAAACGTTGCAAGGCATCGCGTTTGGCCTCAAGGGTCTCGGGCACAGCCTCGAACACAAGTTCGGCCTTGCGCAAGCTGGCCGCGCTGTCCTCAAGCCGAATTAGGCGCACTCTTTGCAAAATTTTTGCAATCGCGGCGACGGTGGCGCGCTCGTCCATTGCACCCATCAGGCCGAGCTCAGCCAAGGTTTCGAGACTGGTACGCACCTCGTCCCCGGCTTCAGCGCGCAACTGAAGCCACTGCACCTCGCTACGGGATTTAAAATCAATGACATCGACCACATAGCCGGCGTAGGCGAAAGCAATGGCAATGCCTCGCCCCATCCGGCCTGCGCCAAGACTGACGATCGGGGCGAGGGGCAAAGCGTTCAACTTTGAATTCCCGAGCGCAGCATGGCCTGAAGCTTGGATACGCTTAAATCATCCAGCCCCAAGGCCTCAAGGCTTCTTGCTCCAGGGTCAGGTCCTCGCCCCAAGCCAGGTCGGCCGACGATGGCTCCAGCGATAGCCAGAAGGCCGGAAGCCACGGGAACCTCTAGACCGACTTTACGTGCCACCGAAGCTAAAAAGGCCAAGCCCAACAAGACATCCTCGGTCATATAGCGATGACTATGCAGGTCGATGGTTTCTCGCCAATCACCTGAATCAGTCAAACGCTTATGGGCATCTCCATACATCCAACGATCACTATTGTAGTGATCCGCTAGTGGATAATGAGGTGAGCCATAACCGAAAACTTCACGCAACCTCATGCGCTCCGCATCCAACGCATTGGTCACCGCTCGCACCGCTGGCGTGGTGCCTTCATGATGAATATCCCAACGCTCGAAATGCTGCAACGGCGCCGCGTTCAAAAGAATTAAGGGCGGGTGAATAATCGGACCAGCATTCATCAGCGCACCCGAGAGCGCGTCGCCACAGGCATGTACTGAAGCATAAGCTCGTTGAATGACTTCAATCGCATGAGCGGAGCGGCTCAAAGGGTAGACCCCTGTCGGCAAGCGCACAGCGCGGATGGTAATTGTGACCGCGTCTGGGCCATGTGTACGAGCCAAATAAGGCAAGGTACCTGTCTCGGCATAGGTCACATCAGAGTGATTGCCGAGTTGCCGAACGATTTTGTCGATCAAGAAAGAACCAAAAGTTCCGGGTGCCAAGAAAACCACCTGACCGGCCTTTAGATGAGGGGCCATGACCCGCGCCAGATCTTCATGGCTATTGGCTGGCAAAGGCAAGACGATCAGCTCAGCACCATCGAGCACTTGCGCAATATCGGCACTCATCAAGGGCATTGGAATTCGCCGTTGGCCGACGCTATCCTTAAGCAATACTCCGCCCGCTGCCCGAATCGGCTCAAAGCCAGCCGAATGACGCCGCCACCAAGCGATTTGATGGCCCTGCTCGCTGAGATCTGCCGCGGCCGCAAAACAGCCATGGCCACCACCTAAAATCGCGATCCGCACCGATGCTCCTTGCTCACTTAAATGCCTGATGGGAAGTCTAAGCGATTTTTACTGTCTCCGCGATCAGTCGAGGCGGAAACCGTGACTGATTGAAGCTCCAAAGAACGTCCTCCTGCGCTGCTCGATCAGGCCGACGTGACACTCGGCGGAGCGGGGTAAAGGAGTAGGGCCTTCAAGTCCGGGGGACACCCGCGGAGCCGAGTGCCACGTCGACCTGATCCTGCACGAGACCCCCGATCTTTAAGCGTCGCGCCCAATACGCAAAAGTCGCATTCACAATGCTAGCTTGACGAAGAAAGCTACCCGCTTCATCCGCCAACTTGGCCTCCACCTCACGCACGATTCCGGCACTCATGGCACGCAGTTGGGCGCGCGCAGCACGTTCAAAAAAGACGGCCATGTAGCACGCCTCCTGAATAGTCGTACCGGTCGTCAGCAAACCATGATGCGCGAGCAAAATAGCTTTCTTGTCACCCAAGGCTTGAGAAATAATGCGCCCTTCCTCGTCGGCCACCGGCAATCCCGGCCAGTCCTTGAGATGAGCGACCTGGCCAGACAACATGGTGCTATCCATATGACCGACTTTGAGCGGCTCGCCGATCATGGTGAGCGCACTGGTAAATGGCGGGTGGGTATGCACGATGGCCTGCACATCGGGCCTGGCGCGATACACCCAGAGATGGAACCGAGTAGCAGGGTTGGCCATGGCGCCGACCTGGGTGCTTTTAAGATCATCGTCCACCTGGACGATGAGTGACTCGCTCGCTTCATCAAAACCGTAGCCAAAACGCAGAGTCAGGAAATGCTGAGCGAGATCATCGCGGGCGGTAATCTGACCGGCGAGGCCAGATTCATGCCCCTCTGATGCGAGAATTTGACAGGTGATCGCGAGCGCCTCGCGCTTACTGAAGTTGTTCTCAGGAAGATTAAACTTCATCTCCCCTTCCGCACGATCTCTGAAATACGCTTGATCTCGCATCAGTAAAACTCCTTACCTCAAACCTCCTGTAGCCGGGCCTTCACTTCATTTGACCAGGGAGCCACAGAGAAATAATTGGGAACGCAATCAATATTCCTAAACGGATAACGTCGGCAACCATGAAGGGCATCACCCCTTTAAAAATCTTTTGGGTGGGGACTTCGGGCAGGAGGGAGTTCAGTACAAACAAGTTCATGCCTACCGGCGGGCTGATCAAACCAATTTCCACCACCACCACGATCAAGATGCCAAACCAAATCGGATCGAAGCCGAGTGCCATCACCAAGGGGAAAAAGATTGGCACCGTGAGCAAGATCATGGAGAGTTCTTCCATGGCCGTGCCCAACAAAACATAAATGGCGCAAATCGCGGCAATCACCCAAATCGGCGACAGACCTAACCCAAGCACCCAGGCTTTTAAATCATTCGGCATGGACGTGTAGTTGATGAACTCGGCGAACATCAAGGCGCCAATCAAAATTGTGAACAACATGGCCGTGGTTCGCGCTGACTCGGTGAGCGACTGAAACAAATTCGACCAAGTCAAGGTGCGTCGAGCAAAAGCGAACATCAGCGCCCCGAAAGCACCAATGCCAGCCCCTTCCATTGCGGTAAATACGCCACCGTAGATACCCCCCATGACCACTGCAAAAAGTGCCGCCACCGCCCAAACACCTTTAAAGGCGACCCAACGCTCAGCCCAGCCGGTTTTCTCACCTCGCGGGCCTGCAGAGGGGTCGCGCCAGCAAATCCATTGCACCGCACCGCATAACAACAGTACCGCCAGAACGCCAGGAATAACACCAGCGGCAAACAATTTACCAATATTGGTTTCAGTCATGATGCCGTAAATCACCATGATGGTGGAAGGCGGAATCAAAATGCCTAAAGTGCCGCCAGCAGCGATCGCGCCGGTCGATAACGCATCGTTGTAACCAATTTTTTTCATGGCCGGATAGGCCACCTTGGCCATAGTAGCCGCGGTTGCAACTGATGAGCCACAGATTGCCCCAAAGCCTGCGCAGGCCCCGACCGTAGCCATCGCCAAACCGCCTCTCAGATGACCCACAAAAGCATTCGCAGCGCGAAACAACTCGTGAGACATACCCGCTCGGGTGACCAAATTGCCCATCAGAATGAAGAGCGGAATGACCGACAAAGTGTAATTTCGCCCGGTCTCGTAAACTTTAGTTTGGATCATCGCGAACGCTTGAGCGAAATTCCAGTCTCGTAAGTAAGCAACACCCAGAAAGCCCACCAATCCCATCGAAAAAGCGATCGGTAAGCGCAGCAGCGCTAGCAGAAGCATCAAGAGAAGGGCAACGAGGGCGATGGTCATGGGAAATCGACTTAGTGGTTGATCTCAGCGCTTGGACTTATAAACCCGAGCAGCGCCAGAAGAAGAAAAGACTACTTGCGACACCAGAATGCCGACGTGCAGGCAGCCGGCAGAATTAAGTGGTTGCGCTTTTCTCCGGATCAAATGCATCTCCCGACAGTGTGATCGTGCCGAAAGCTTTGAAAACATGGATCAAACCGGTGATAAATACCATCAAAGTCATAAAGTAAACGAAAGGCGCTACCGGGACTTTCAATACATCCGTTGTGTCCGCATAGGCCGCAATTTTTCCGGCCTTAAGCAAAATTTGGTAGCTCAAGCCGAGAATCAATGCGGCGCTGAACAAATGCATAAACCGCTGAAGTAACTCCTGCGCTTTATCCGAAAGAATTTTATCGATGAAATCCATGGTGACATGTTCGTCACCTTTAGAGGCCAACGGTAGCCCCGCAAAAATAAGCACTAAGAGCGATAACTCCGTTAGCTCAAACGCACCCTTCAATGGCGCGCTAAATAGATAGCGCCCCATAACATCGGCAAAAGTAAGAAGCACCATCAGCATTAGCAAAATACTTGCTGCTGCACCTAGCGCTAAATCAAGCCAAGAATGGCGTTCGTTTGAACTCATCAGAGCCTAAAAAATCAGCGCTTACTGTCCGGCACTTACTTTCTTCAATTCCTCACGGAACTCGGCTAAAACCTTGGCGCCATCCACACCCTTGGCGTTGGCAGCCTTGATCCAGTCAGTCTCCAGGATTTTGGCCTTCTCGGAAGTAGCCTTGATCAGCTGAGGCGTGGCTGGAGTAATGGTAACGCCGGCGGCTTTCAAAGACTCCAGGCCGACACGATCACCCTCGTCCCAATATTTGCCGATAAAGCGCGCCAATTTTTCGCCGCCCAAACCGCTAATGATGTCTTGATCTTGCTTCGACAATTTCGCCCAAGCACCTTCATTGATGAAGAAACCAAAGGCCGAGCTATAGAAGCCACCCTGGAAAATCGTCGCATGTTTGACAATTTTGTCGAGCTTAAAGGACACGACCGACTCAAGGGGGAAGAACACACCGTCGGCGACACCCGAGCTTAGCAATTCATAGGACTCTGGAGCGGGCTTGACGAAGGCGGCAGCACCTAAGGCACGCGCCATCTGGTCAGCTACCCCGCCACCAGTACGCAGCTTCATGCCTTGGAAATCTTCTGGCCCGTCGATCACTTTCTTGGTGTTAAACATTTGGCCAGGACCGTGAGTGAACACGCCAAGTAGCTTGACACCTTTGTACTCACCAGCCTTATCCAGATACTTCCAGTGAATACGGTTATAAGCGACCGAATTGATTTCAGCAGTGTTGCCCGCGCCAGGCAGTTCAGCCATTAAGGGCAGTATGTGACGAGCAGGGGTGTAGCTAGCGGTCACATAACTCACATCGACCAGACCATCGCGCACAGCATCAAAGGTGCCTGTCGCCGCTGCGGGGTGCTTGGGCAACATTTGCAGCTTGACGCGACCATTCGTTGCTTTTTCGACTTCCAGTCCCCACGCTGCCAAGCCACGAGTGAGTAGGTGAGAAGGTGGCACCCAACTCGACATGGTCAGCACGGTTTGTGCTTGACTGAGCTGAGGCAGGACCGCAAACGCAACGCCAGCCAGACCGGTAGCGAGGGTCGCAGTGTTCTTCAAAAGGGCACGACGCAACATAGGTATCTCCAGATGATCAATTTTTATCAATTAATGCACGATGACGCATTCTAGCCTTGAACGCTGGAAAAACCCAAAGGGTTTACCGTGCGTGCGAGTTTCAAACTTGGTTTACAGGGAGCGGAAACCCGTACCTTGGACAATCATGATCGACCAGAATGAGTCACGGCTCCGAGATGCGCAGGCCCGACGACCCGAGCGTACTTTTCCAGGACTCCATTAAGCCTTTCTCCATCGGCCCGTTTGCGGTGCATCACCACCCCACTTTGCCCAACAATACGCTGCCCTCCCGAAACGAGGCTTGCACTATTCTGTGTATCCACCCACTTTGTTCGACGTTGAGCCCAATCAGCTTCAGTAAGTCGAACCTCTAGCTTGGCCGTAGTTGCATCGATATCCACCCAGTCGCCATTTTGAAGGAGAGCAATCGGTCCGCCGACTGCTGCTTCAGGCCCAACGTAGCCGATCATCATGCCTCGCGTTGCACCCGAGAACCTTCCATCGGTGAGTAAGGCCACTTTCTCGCCCATGCCCTGCCCGTAAATCAGAGCTGTTACCCCAAGCATCTCTCGCATGCCCGGCCCCCCTACCGGGCCTTCATTGCGGATCACCAATACTTCGCCGGCCTGATATTGCTGAGCTTTGACCACTTCATAGCAATGCTCCTCAGACTCAAAAACACGCGCTGGTCCGCTGAATTGCAAAGTGCCCATGCCTGCGATCTTGATCAAGGCGCCATCGGGTGCTAGATTGCCACGCAGCACCACCACGCCGCCGCTGGCCAAGAGGGGCTGCGTCGTCGATGTAACAATCTCACCATCAGGTCCCGGCGAATTTTTCAAGCGCTCGGCTAGAGTTTGACCATTCAGGCAAAGCGCCTCGCCGTGCAAGTAACCCCCATCCAGCAAGGCCTTGAGCACTAAATCCACGCCTCCTGCCCGGAATAAATCGATTGCCAAATACTTTCCGCCGGGCTGTAAGCTAGCGATCAATGGTGTACGTGCAAAGACTTCGGCGACATCGTCAAGCGTAAATCGAATCCCTGCTTCATGGGCGATTGCCGGTAGATGCAAACCTGCGTTCGTGGAGCCGCCCGTGGCCGCTACCGCAGCGGCTGCGTTCTCTAAGGACCTTCGAGTAATGAGATCCAGCGGCAAGGGACCACCCCTGGCAAGGATTTCTGTGACCCGTCGGCCTGCTGCGCGTGCGAGCGCCAAACGTTGCGTGTAAACGGCGGGCATCATGGCCGAACCAGGAATCGCCAAGCCCAACGTTTCCGAGACCATGGCCATGGTATTGGCCGTGAACTGTCCAGGGCAAGAACCCACGGTTGGGGCACACACCTTTTCTAGCTCATACAATTGCGCCTCGGTCATTTGACCGGCCAGTACCGAACCTACCCCTTCGTACGCGGTCAGGATGGTTGCATCCCGGCCTTGCCAATGGCCGGGCAACATTGCGCCGCCGTACACAAATACACTCGGGCAGTTTAAGCGAGCCATCGCCATCATCATGCCGGGCAGAGTCTTGTCACATCCCGCGAAAGCAACCAAACCGTCATAAAGGTGACCCCGCATCACAGCCTCCACCGAATCAGCAATAAGCTCGCGCGAGACCAAGCTCATACGCATGCCCTTGTGGTTCATGGATATGCCGTCGGACACCGATACTGTGGTGAAAGGCACGGGCACGGCCCCGCCCTGAGCCACTCCGAGGCGAGCCGCGTCCGCCTGAGGGCCGAGCGACATTGAGCAAGGGGTGTTTTCGCCGTGGGTGCTGACGATGCCGATCAGGGGCTTTTTTAAGTCCTCATCATCCAAGCCCATGGCGCGCATAAAGGCTCGATGCGCCGTTCGATCCATTCCCTCTGTCACTTTACTCATTACCTCGCTCCTTACTGCCTGAAAGATGTTGACCGGTTGAATCTTCGCCGGCTCGACGCTCTGTCTTGAATGCTATCGCACACAAGCCGAGATCAAGACGAGCCCGGTTTCACTTTGATCACCGCAATCTGGCCCCTAGCGTTCACCTTTGATATAAGGCTTCATCAACGCCTGTGGGTAGGCCGCCTTCCTGGACATCACGATCAAGGCAAGGATTGAAAAGATGAACGGGAGCATCAAGTAAACCTGATACGGCAATACGCCACTGGAGGACTGTTGCAAGCGAAGCTGTAAGGCGTCAAAGAGTGCGAAAAGTATCGCCCCGAGTAACGCCTTCCCAGGGCGCCACGAGGCGAACACCACGAGTGCGACACAGATCCATCCGCGCCCATTGATCATATTAAAGAAGAAGGCGTTAAAGGCGGCGGTGGTCAAGAAAGCCCCCGCCACGCCCATTAAGGCTGAGCCCGCCATGATTGCACCGGTACGCACAGCGCTCACACTCAGGCCTGCACTTTCGGCTGCAGCCGGGTTTTCACCCACCATACGAATTGCAAGGCCGATAGGGGTTCGGTAGAGCACCCAAGCAATGACTGGCACCATCACCAAAGCCAAGACCGTCAGTGGTGTTTGCGCGCCCAACACTGGACCGACTACTGGAATGCCATCCCAAAAGCCGTGCATCTCGGCGAAGGGTTGAATGGTGGGCGGTTCGGTCACCTTGGGAAAGCTGACGCGATAACCGAAGTAGGTGATACTGGTCGCGAGCAGGGTGAGGCCCAGCCCAGAGACATGCTGCGACAAGGCGAGCTGCACGGTCAAAAAAGCATGTAGAAAACCAAGAAGTGCGCCAACCACGGCGGCCACCACAATGCCCCACCACAACCCCAATCCTGAGTACACCGCCAGCCATCCACAAAAAGCACCAGCGACCATGATGCCCTCAATGCCCAGGTTTAATACACCGGCGCGCTCGCATAGGAGCACCCCCAGTGTTCCCAAAATAAGTGGTGTTGCAATGCGTAGCACCGCCACCCAAAACGGGGCACTGAAAATTAACTCAGCGATTTCTTTGACAAAGTCCATTGAACTTTAAATTGAGTAAGCATGGCTGCAACCAACATGGCAATCAGTGACACTGCGACAATGACATCGGCAATATAGGTCGGCACCGCCACAACACGGCTCATGGCATCGGCGCCTACCAGCATACCCGCCACAAAGACCGACGCCACGACCACGCCAATCGGAGACAGTCCTGCCAACATGGCAATCACAATACCGGTATAGCCATAGCCGGGCGACATATCTAGAGTAACGTAGCTCGTGCGACCGGCCACTTCAGAAACTCCAGCCAGACCCGCCAGTGCACCCGAGATCAGCGCAGTTTTTATTAACACGGCATTCACTGGCAAACCTAAAAATCCAGACGCTTCCAAATTCGATCCAACCGAACGCATTTGCAATCCGAGGCGAGTAAAGCGATTAATAATGGTCACGACCAGTACCGCTCCCAGCGCCCACAGCAAGCCTGTATGTAACCGAGTCTTTTCTAGCAATTTACTGAACTCCAATTCACCTTTGAGCGCCACAGACTGTGGCCAACCCATGCCTGCGGGGTCCTTCATGGGACCATCCAACATGGCGGAGACAAACAGCAACACAATAAAATTGAGCAACAAGGTGGTGACCACTTCGTCTACAGAAAACTTGGCCTTGAGCAAAGCCGGGCCAATCAGCATGAGCGCCCCGGCCAACATACCAAACAAAATCATGCCTAAAAAAAGCACCGAATCGGAGATTGCAAACCCCTCGCCAACTTGCGAGCCTCCAACGGCCACCGCCGCCAGTGCGCCGGCATAAAGCTGACCTTCTGCACCGATATTAAATAAGCGGGCACGGAAAGCCACTGCCGCAGAAAGCCCCGTAAAAATCAACGGCACCGCTCGCGTTAAGGTTTCAGACAAAGCAAAACGTGAGCCGAAAGCCCCCTCAAATAACAGTCCGTAGGTTTGCAGGACCGGCACCTTGGCCCAGGCCACCAAGGCCGAACAAACCATCAGCGTAAACAATACCGCAGCGATCGGGGCGAAAACCAAGGCTAGGCGAGAGCTTTGATCGCGCCTAATAAGCCTCATGCCTGACCCGCCATGGCTAATCCTAGGCTCGCGGTAGTCCAATCCGCAATGGGCTTGGCTTCCGAGAGCTGGCCTTTAAAAATTACAGCGACCCGATCAGCAATGGCCCAGATTTCATCGAGATCTTCCGAGATAAGTAGCACAGCCGCACCTCGCTCACGCGCATCCAAGATTTGCTGATGAATATATGCGGTGGCGCCCACGTCCAAGCCCCAGGTCGGTTGATTCGCGATCACCATTGTGGGCTTGCCACCCAGCTCTCGTCCGAGAATAAATTTTTGAATATTCCCACCCGACAGCGTTCGCATGGGCTGTTCAAGGGCCTGAGCGCGCACGTCGAAGCGAGCGACGATTTCGTTGGCCGCCTCCCGCATCGCCTTTCGGTTGAGAAAACCAAAAAAATGCAACCATTTCGGCCCACACAAAAACCTTGGATCGTTCAGGCGATGGAGTACAGCATTCTCAATCAAATTGGCATCACCCACTACGCCGACATGAGTACGATCCTCAGGAATGCGGGCCAGCCCTTGTTCAATCCAATCGCGGCGCTGCTCAACCGCATGCGCCAGCGTTTGTTGCCCATTTCCTGCAACTCCGGCAATAGCTAGAATTTCCCCGGCCCGCACTTGAAAGGCCAGAGCCTTGACCGCGTTCATTTGCATCAAGATGGGCGCGCTGCTAATGACCGGTCCGTCAGAGTCCGAGGCCATAGGTGTCGAGCTTGGGGAAGATTTAATCGCGGAACTCTGCGCCGTACTCTGCGCCGCACTAGGCCCTGACCCTCGCGCGACACTTAGCGCACCACTTAGCGCACCACTTAGCGCACCATTTAGCGTACCACTTAGCCTCGGCGAATCAATCTGCCGCCCGACCATTAGCTCGGCAAGCTGCGCCGGACCGGCATTCGCCTTATCGAATACACCAATCAGTTGTCCATTACGTAACACCGCAATGCGATCTGCGACCCGCATCACTTCGCCCAATTTATGGGTAATGAAAATGATCGAGAGGCCTTTCTGAACCATGGCATTCAAGGTCGAGAACAAGCCATCACTCTCCTGCGGAGTGAGCACAGCCGTCGGCTCATCTAGGATCAATACCTTGGCACCACGAACTAGCGCCTTCAAAATTTCAACCCTCTGACGCTCACCTACGGACAAAGCCTTAACCAGGGCATCGGGCTCAACCTGTAAACCATACTGGCCACAAGCTTCGAGCAACCTCTTGCGGATCAAGGCTCGCGAAGACTTCCAGCGCCACAGCGGCTCAAGTCCAAGCATCACGTTATCCAGCACCGATAGGTTGTCGGCCAAAGTGAAATGCTGATGCACCATGCCGATGCCCGCGGCCAAGGCAGCCTTTGGATCTCCCGGCGGTAAGGTTCGACCGAAAGCCTCAACCTCGCCCTGGTCCGCCAGGTAGTGACCAAAAAGGATGGAGACCAGGGTCGACTTACCCGCGCCGTTCTCACCTAACAGCGCCAAGACTTCACCCCTTGCGAGGTCCAACGAAATATCGTCATTGGCAACGGCCTGACCGAAACGCTTACTGATATGCTTGAGACGAAGAATCGGAAGGCCGTGGGAACTCATAATCTAATACTAACAATATCAGCGCATAAAAGGTGTCATGGGACGAGAAACTGACTGGTCAAAGCGGGTGGTCGTCATATCCGGCGCGGCTTCAGGTATAGGCGAGGCGCTCGTCCTTGCCTTGGCGCGAAGAGGTGCCTCCCTAATGCTCTGCGACATCCACGAGAAACGGCTCCAGGATCTACATTTGTCCTTAACCCGGCTGCATCCAGAGCGGGCCCAACAGTTTCGCTCCCAGGTCTTGGATGTCGCGGCGCTAGCGAGCTATCAGAGTTTGGCAGAGGACGTGAAAGCCATCTGGGGCCGCGTGGACGTCGTCATCAACAATGCCGGCGTGACGCTTATCGAGCCCGTGGCGAGCATGTCGGAGCAAGACGCGCACTGGATCATGGGGATTAACTTCTGGGGGGTTTTTAATGGTTGCAAAGCCTTTATCCCCTTACTTCAAAGCAGCCAATCGGCTAAAGGCACGCAATATGCCAATTGCATGATTGTCAATATCTCCAGTATTTTTGCAATGGTTTCAATGCCTACTCAATCGCTTTACAACGCTGCCAAGGCCGCTGTGCGCGGCTTCTCGGACGCGCTGCGCGAGGAGCTTCGTCCACGCGGTATTCAAGTGCTATGCGTTCATCCTGGTGGCATCAAGACGCGCATTGTTGAACAAGCTCGCTTTGGTAATTTAAGCACTACAGGTCTGAACGCGGAACAGTTGAAAAGCAGCTTTCAATCGAATGCCGCAACGACCGCCAATTCGGCGGCATCCCAAATCATTGCGGCCATCGAAGCGGGCCAAAGCCGACTGCTGATTGGCACGGACGCCAAAGTCTTGGATCGCCTGTTCCGTTTTTTTCCCGCCAACGCCTCAAGACTATTTAGTAAGCTCATCAAAAGACGCGGCGAGAAAATCGCCAGGAGGCAGGGCGGCAGAAGGCGTGCCAGCGAGACTGGCGAAAATTGAGTTTGGACTAATTTCTCGCCCGTCATAGCGCGCGTCCTTCTGCCGCCCAGCTTCCTAGGCTAACTCGCTGGGAGCCTGCCAGCCCAAACAACTTACTTTGCAGTCGCCTTAGGTTGAGTGTCATCCACTTTGACGGTGAACTTCGAAGCCAAGATCGCCGCTTGCTTGTCAGCCACTTTCTTCTGAATATCGGCGGGAACTTTCGTAGCAAAGGTGCCAAGAGGGGCCAACTCAGAGCCCTTGTACTTCATCATTGAATACTGGCCGTAATCTTCAGGTTTGAACTTGCCTTCTTTGATCAGCTTTAAGGCGCGATCAATGGTGGGCTCCATGTTCCACAGGGCTGACGCGACCACGGTCTCAGGATATTTGTCCTGAGTATCGATCACATTGCCCACCGCCAGCTTGCCTTTTTCCTTGGCTGCATCCGAAACGCCAAAACGCTCCGCGTACAAAAGGTCTGCACCCTTATCGATCATGGCAAAGGCGGCCTCTTTCGCCTTCGGAGGATCAAACCACGAGTTAATAAAGCTGACCATGAAGGTCACTTTAGGGTTGCTCTCCTTGGCGCCAGCCATAAACGCGTTCATTAAACGATTCACTTCGGGGATGGGGTAGCCGCCCACCATACCGATCTTGCCGGATTTACTCATCGCACCAGCAACCATGCCCGACAAGTAAGCGGGCTCCTGAATGTAGTTATCAAACACTGAGAAATTAGGCGCCTGTGGCTTGCCGCTTGAGCCCATCAAGAAAGATACTTTCGGATAATCCTTCGCAACTTTGCGTGCGGCGGGCTCTACTGCGAACGACTCACCCACAATAAAGCTGTTGCCTTGCTCGGCATACTCTCGCATAACGCGCTCGTAGTCAGCATTGGCCACTTTCTCCGAGAATTTGTACTCGATTTCACCGCGAGCAACGGCCGCATTGAGCGCTTTATGAATGCGGCTCACCCATTGCTGCTCGACTGGCACGGTGTAAATTGCGGCGACTTTTATTTTTGCTTGAGCAAAGGCGACTTGGGGCAGCAAGGCAGCGACAGTGGCTAAACTTGCGGCCGAGAGCAGCAGACGGCGAGAAATTATATTCATTCATGTTCCTCTATGCAGTAAGATTTTTGCAGGGTGATCGATGCAAAGTATGTTTCTGGCAGGGGTCGATCACGACGACGACCAAGACCAATTCTAAGCCAAATCTGTCCATCGGAATCTCTCGATCACAATTTGGAGAGTGCAACTTTCAGAGCTTCACCACAATTTTCCCGGCGAACTTTCGACTGGCTAATGCATGTACAGCGTCAATCGCCTGTTCCAAGGGGAACGTTGCCCCAATGTAGGGCTTAAACACTCCCAGGTTGGCCAGTCTCAAAATTTCTCGAAGACTCGCCTCGCCTTTGACGGGATGCCGCCTGCGCTCCTCGCCCGCTCTAACGCCCATCACCGAGAAGCCCTTGATCAGCGGAATGTTGGCGGGCACACTGGCAATACGCCCGCTTGCGAAGCCCACCACCATCAAGCGCCCGCCCCAAGCGATACAACGCAGCGACTCATCAAAGATATCACCGCCGACGGGGTCATAGACCATATCCGCGCCCTGCCCTGCGGTAAGTTCCTTCACCTGGGATCGGAATCCGTCCTTCAGATTCAACACATGATGTGCGCCTGCGGCTTTGACGATTTTGAGCTTATCGTCCGAAGTACCGGTGGCAATCACCTTCGCCCCTAAATGCGCGCCGAGCTGAACTGCGGGAATGCCCATACCTCCGCTAGCACCATGGACAAGCAGCGACTCACCAACTTGCAAGCCTCCGCGAACCACCAAGGCCGTATAGGCCGTAATAGCCCCCACATGATAGCCAGCAGCCTCGTCATCAGTAAAACTTTGCGGAGCCAGTTCCAGCGCGGCTCGCTCCAAAATCAATTGTTCAGCGATGGCCCCAAATCGCGTACTAAAAGTGACCCGTTCTCCCAGCTTTAAATCACCGACTAAGGCACCACAGGCCACAACCTCTCCAACCCCTTCCGTACCCACAACATAGGGTAAGGGCGGCTTGTACTGGTAATTGCCCTCAGTCATCAATAAATCAGGGAAATTTAAGGCCGCTGAACGGACCCGAATATGCACTTGCGTGGGCCCAGGCGGCGCGATCTCAATGCGCGTTAATTTCAACCCTTGAAAATCGGGGTCCAAGCTTTCGCAGCGCAGAGCACGACACATGACGCTCATCACAGGTCCGATTTTGAAAAACGAACCGGCATTAGAAAAGCCCTGCCCCCACCCATTCAGCAACCAGCGCGGGCTTGCCGCCGCCCTCAATCTCTACCGTGACCTCGTAAACTGACTGCCAGCGAGTGGGTTGAATATCAAAAGATTTCAATACGAAGCGCCCTCGCACGCGCGAGCCAGTAGGCACTGGTGCCACATAGCGCAAACGGTTAAAACCATAATTCACGCCGGTTTTTGTGCCTTCGACACCTGGGCATGCCTGATAAGCCATATTGGCCAAAAGCGAGGTCGTTAAAAACCCGTGGGCAATGGTTCCGCCAAAGGGTGTCTCAAGCTTGGCGCGCTCCGGATTGGTATGAATAAAGTAAGTATCGCCCGTCAGTTTGGCAAAAGCGTCGACCATGGGCTGATCAATCAGTGTCCAGCCCGACACCCCAACCTCACTACCGACTGCATTACTCATGGCCGCCATGCTAGCCGTAGATACAGGACCTTCCATCGTTCTCTCCTAAATGCATTTCAACCATGTACTGAACTCTACTGAAACACAGCGAGCCTCATACCTAATTTTGTCGCTTATTCAACAAGCACTGTGCCCGGACATAAAACCCAAAGTCCGGCGTAGCAGGCATTATGAGTCTCCACATAAAAGCCCTGGTTGATTCAGCTCAAAATCTGCAACTGATCGCAAATCGAAAGCCGACTCTTAAAAGAGTCGTCCGCGGCGCTGCCCTCGCGCCACCTGTGCTATCGTCATTTCCATTCCTGCCGCTGTGATTGCTACGAATGTGCCCATTGCCGCGCTCCTCATTACGCCCATGAACATTCAAATTCCATGAAAACTCCACTCGACGGCATTACCGTACTCGACCTCAGCCACGCTTTAGCGGGCCCTTATTGCTCCACCATGCTGGCCGACTTTGGTGCCAATGTGATCAAGATCGAACCGCCCGAGGCGGGCGACATTGCACGCGCCTGGGGAGCCACCATGCCCGGCGGGGAATACTCCTACTTCGTCAGCCTGCATCGCAATAAGCGCGGCATGGCTATCGACTTCAAACATGAGCAGGGCCGGGAGTTGTTCTTTCAACTCCTTGCCAAGGCCGATATCGTGCTTGAAAATTACCGAGTAGGCGTGCTGGATCGACTCGGCATTGGTTACAAAGAAGCCTGTAAGGTGAATCCAAAAATCATCTATTGCTCCATCTCGGGCTTCGGGCAGGACGGCCCATACAAAGATCGCCCTGCACTGGATCTGATACTGCAAGCCGAAAGTGGCATGATCAGTGTGACCGGTGAAGAAGGTGGACGGGGTGTTCGCGCAGGCGTATCGATCGCCGACCTAACCGCGGGCATGAACGCGACCATTGGCATTCTCATGGCCCTGCGCGCGCGCGACGTCCACGGCGAAGGTCAGCAAATTGATGTATCGATGCTGGAGGGACAACTCTCTCTACTCGGAATTACCTTGGCCTCCTTTCTGGCCGACAAAGAATTACCCGTACCTTCGGGCACGTCTTACAAAGCTCTCTTGCCTTATCAGGTATTTCGTACCAAGAGCCGTGACCTGGCCCTTGCTGTTGGCAGCCAGAAATTATGGCGCGACTTTTGCCCACTCATGGGCTTACCGGGTTTCGCCGACGACCCACGTTACAAAACCAATGCCGACCGAACGCGCAATCGCATCACTCTGATCGACACGCTTCAGGATCGTTTTCTCACCAAGACCTATGAGGACTGGGAGACACTCTTCCTCAAACACGGCATTCCCTTTGGGGCCACCAACGACCTCGCCGAGGTGCTCAAGCATCCTCAGGTCAAGGCCCGCGGGGCATTGGTGGATATGACTCATCCGCGTGCGGGACCGGTCAAAATCGTCGGCGTGCCAATGCGACTCTCCAAGACCCCTGGGTCGATTCGGCTGCCTTCGCCTGGCATTGGTGAGCACAATGATGAGGTTTTAAAGGAAGTGCTCGGACTCGACGAGAAAGCCATCGCTCAACTGCGGGACGCGGGAGTGTTTGGCGCTCGTTAGCTAAGGGCTAGTGCTAGTGCTAGCATAGGGATCTTCACCGAAACCGGAGGCTAGCTTGACTGAAAGCGCCTTAGATCCCTCATCTCAAAATCCTTCTGCATCTACACCTAAACCCTTCGCTGGGCTAGAGTTTGATAACAGTTACGCTGGCGATCTTGAAGGCCTTTATGTTGCGGTCACGCCGGCGACCGTCCCTTCGCCCAAGTTACTTAAACTGAATGTTGCTCTGGCCGAGTCCTTAGACCTAGACACCAAGGCTTTGAATAGCCCGGAAGGCTTGGCCGTACTCTCGGGCAATCAGGTACCGCCCGGCGCACAGCCCCTTGCTCAAGCCTACGCGGGTCATCAGTTTGGTGGCTTCTCGCCCCAGCTTGGCGATGGTCGGGCTTTGCTTCTCGGCGAAATCATGGACCACCTGGGCAAGCGGCGCGACATCGCCTTCAAGGGCTCGGGTCGCACGCCCTTTTCACGCGGCGGTGATGGCAAGGCTGCGGTCGGGCCGGTCTTACGTGAGTATCTGATGGGTGAAGGCATGCATGCCTTGGGCATCCCCACCACGCGGGTACTCGCGGCGGTCGCGACCGGCGAGCTAGTGCGCCGTGAGACCGCCTTGCCAGGTGCTTTGCTGAGCCGCGTGGCGTCGAGTCATCTGCGTGTCGGGACGTTCCAGTACTTCGCCGCGCGGCGCGACCAAAGCATGCTGCGCCGCCTCGCTGAATATGCGATTGCGCGCCATGATCCAGAATTGATCGGTCGAGACGACCGCTTTATCGAGTTTTTCAAAGCCGTGGTCCAGCGCCAGGCAAGCTTAATCGCACAGTGGATGAGCGTAGGCTTCATTCACGGCGTGATGAATACCGATAACATGACCATCTCTGGCGAGACCATCGACTATGGTCCCTGCGCATTTATGGAAGGCTACAACCCCGATACCGTGTTTAGCTCCATCGATCACTACGGGCGTTACGCCTATGGGCGACAACCTGACATTGCCCAATGGAATTTGGCGCGCCTCGCGGAGTCCTTGCTAGAGTTAATTGATCAGGACTCAGATCGCGCGACCAAGAGCGTGCTCGCCGTTCTCGAAGATTTCCCGAGGCAATACGCTCAGCATTGGCTACAGTTGAATCGTGACAAGCTGGGCTTGGACGAATCATCCTCTCCCGAAGTTGACCATACGCTAATCAATGACTTCCTGGTCTTGATGCAAACCTACAAAGTGGACTACACCCAAGCCATGCGTTATCTGGCAGATGTTGCGCAAGGGGAGATGGGACGCTTTCTTGATCTTTTTGGCCCAGCGGGTAATCTTGATGTGACTATATGGGTCGCGCGCTGGCAGGCTCGCCTAAAGCTTGGTTCGACTACTTTTTCGTCCAACGCTTCTTCATCCAGCGGATCTTCGCATCACGCTTCTTCGGACAACGCTTCGGGTAGGGATATCGCAAGTCGGATGCGTTCCAAGAACCCGATTTACATTCCACGCAATCATCAGGTTGAAGCTGCTTTACTGGCGGCCTCCAATGACGGCGACCTTGGCCCGTTTGAGCGACTGCTTCAGGTGTTGCAAGATCCATTCACGGAAAGACTCGAATATGCCGAGTTCGGACTACCCGCGGCGGCCGAACAAACAGCGATCTACCAAACGTTTTGTGGCACTTAAAGGTAGTCGTTACGCGCGCTTTTGTGAAATACATTTGGGTCCTTTCTTTAAATCACTTTGTCCGATCGCTTATCTTGCAAGCAGTGACTGCTTTTAATCGAGAATCCGCTAAACTCGGGAGCCGACTTAAATGATGGTGCATGATGAGGGCTCGAGCGGCAATTTTCCCGGCGTTTTTGACATTCCTGACGCTGACCCAAGCGATCGTCATGCCTTCCGCCCGTTCCCAGCCAGGCCCTGGAGAGCAAGGCAGCGGCCCCACTCAGCTTGATGAAGTCAATGTCACGGCGAGACGCGAGTTTGAAAATCGATTCAATTCGACCGGCGCTCGGGTCACCATTGGTCGGCGCGATATCGAGGTTATGGGCGCCAATACGATTGGCGACATCCTGCGTCAAACCCCTGGCCTTCAAGTCACCACCACGGCCAATGGTGGGCTAGAAATTCGCATGCGCGGCATGGGCGCTGAAAACACTCGGATCATGATTGATGGCGTCGCAGTCAGCACCTCTAATCGTACCAGTCAGCTTCCGCTCGACGAATTGCCTGCCGATCTGATCGAAAGGGTTGAAGTGATTCGCGCACCCACGGCCGAGTTTCAGGGTGCTGCAGGTGGAACGCTTAACATCGTTTTGCGTGCCGCCTCCGCCAAGCGAGAAACCTATATCTGGCTGAGCGACCAGTACGTGTGGGGCCATAACGCAGCGCAAATGTTTTTTTCGACGACCGGCCCGCTCGGTGCGACCAAGGCTGGCAAACCCACCGAGGAAGACCTTAAGGCCAGTAGTTGGAGTTATTTTGGTTCACTCACGGCAGGCCCTCGCAATCTTGGCAGTGATACCGCGCGCCTCGCCACTGCAAGTAACACCCCGGCAAGCACAGTCAACTATGTGGATCAACTGCGTTTACGCAATACGTTTTGGACTTTGCTGCCGAGAATTAATGGCCGCATTGGTCCTAGCGACAAGATAACCCTACGAGGCACTTTTTCAGGCACCGACCAAGTGGGTGCCGCAAACTCACAAGGGGTTGGGATCAACGCAATCGCTAACAGCTTTACCCGCGACGCGTTGAACTCCTGGACGTACGAGCGTTCGTTTTATCAGCTCGGACTCGATTGGAGTCATAGCTTTAAGGATTCCAAATGGGACAGCACCGTTCAGGCCGAGCGTTCACACAACCAAACCGAAGCGACCAGCAACTCATTGACCACACCCACCTCCCCACCAGGACCCAGTGTCAATTCGAGTGGTAACTTCGACGATATTCGCCGTGAACGGGCGCTCTACATTAATAGCAAGTGGACGCGTTCGATTGAAAGCAACCTCTTGACCTTTGGCGGCGAATTTGATCGCCGCACACTAGAGGTGGAGTCGCTCACGAACTTGGCGGGAACCGCGAATCCCGCCAATGTTCAAGCCGCTACCACCCGCTCTGCACTTTGGTCGCAATATGAGTTGCCGCTCGAAAAGTGGAAGACCACCATGGTGCTTGGTCTGCGCGCCCAAGACTATGCCATTGACAGTATCGCCAATGGGACACCCTTGAACTATCAGCGTCTGTTTTGGCAGCCCTCCATCAACACGCGCACCGCGCTAGACGACAGCACGCAGTTTCGCTGGAACTTGGCGAAGATCAGCCGTAATCCAAGAGTTTGGGAGCTAAGTAGTGCCCGGCTACCCAACCTCAACCCCAACAGCCCGAATAGCGCCGATTTTCAAGGCAATCCGAATCTCAAACCAGAAACGACGGTGACCCTGGATTGCAAGAAGCCTCAGCTTGCAATCAGGCCGCTGGCTAGAGCAGCCGGACAATGTAGGGGATGCGTTTATATGGGGGATCGAATCTGACATTCGTACCAATCTGAAATGGACGGGCTTGGGTCCAGATTGGACACTCAGCGCTAATGCCAGCCTCTTGCAATCGCGCATGCGTAACGGTGTGGCCGAGGGCCAACGCATTCCAGGACAAGCGCACTACTTGGCGAACGTCAATATCGCCAAACCACTCAGAGTGTCCGGCGGTTGGTATGGTGGCGCTTCGCTTTCGCTGGTGGGTGCCTCAGAGTTCAACACCGACAACGCGCCAGGAGTGAGCATCACTGGCCATCAAGCTGCACATACTCAATTAGATCTCTACGTTGGCTCAGTATTCCCGGCGCTCGGTTTCTGGCGACTCAATGTGTACAACATCACCAACTTTAGCCAGGACCGTAATCGCGTGATTACGGATAGCAATGGAATTGTATACAGTGAAAGCTTTGCCAGAAAGCTCACACCACGCTGGTTCCTAACTTTTGGGACTCGCTTTTGAGGCGAATGGAGGCGCCTGCATTGCAGAATTGAGCGCACCCTATAGAGCAAACCCTATAGAGCGCGCCCAATAAAGCACACGCTATTTGGCCGCGGCCGGAAACGCCGGAAGCTTGCTAACGTCGCGCGCATCGTGCTGAATGATGACGGTTGCCTTAAGGTTGGCTGCTGCTTTTTTGAATCGATCAAGCGAAGCCATGGTGTCTCCCCGGTGATCGTTGAAGCCAGGCACACCGTTGTTTTCATAGTTTTCATGGAAGTGTGCAAGGTCGCCCGATATCAGCACATTACCCATTTCCTTTAGCCGTACCAGTAGGCTATGGTGTCCTGGTGTGTGGCCGGGAGTGTTAATGACCACCGCGCTGCCATCGCCAAAGACATCTTTGTCACCCGCCAGCGTTTCCAGCTTACCGGCGCCGCTAATCCAATGTGCAAAGGGGGCGACGCTGGCGCCGGCGTTGGGTTTGGGGGCAGTGATGCCGTCCCAGTCGCCTTTGCCGATCAGAACAGTTGAGGCGGGAAAGGAAGCCACCTGGCCGGTGTGATCAGCATGATAATGACTAATGCCGACGTACTTAATCTGCTCAGGTTTCAGCTTGAGTTGGGCTAGTTGGTCAACGATGCTGACCTTCGGCGCCGGTGCTCCCGCCGTCATCGCATGACCAGTATCCCAAAGCAGGTAGTCGTCACCATGCTTGATGAGGTAGCAACTAAAGGTGAACAGTACCTTTAGGCCATTGTAGGCATAGGCATCGTTGAATCGGCCGACATCATTGAGCACTGGAGTGCCACAATCGAGTCGGGTAAGGGTGACTTCGGGGACGGATTGGGCCGTAGCGGGCAGGCTAGTAAGGGTCGCCGCGCATGCAAGCGACGCCGAGGCGGCGAGTTTGCGAAGCAGTTTTTTCTCCACCATCTTTTTCTTGTTCATTTTCTTCTCCAATAAGGTCAGTGTAAATGTGCTCAAAGCTTGCGATAGATCTTTGGGCGCTTCTTGACGACATCAAGCAAGGACCAGTCGCCCTGCGCAACCACATGGCCTTTCGGCCAAGGTGGCCGTGCTTCCAGTCCAATTAGGAGTACCACCGTGTCATGAGCTAGGTAGCGTCCTGTGGTCTGGGTCATAAAACTTTGAATGAAGACTGGGGTCTGCGAACGAAGTTCCTCAACGAGTGCCATCGTCTCGTCCATGTTCAATTGTGTAAAGCCGCGACCATAGCGCTGCTGCGCGCGCACGTCAAGATCAGCCAAGCCATTTTCGAACAGAGTGCGAGTCGCGGACGGCATATCACTGATATCGGCAAACAAATCAAGGCTTCGCGCTGCAGGCATACGGCCATCATTTGATGCTGGGATCAGCAAATCAATTAAAGCATTCAAGCTAGCCGTTTGCGTGTCATTGAATTGGGTTTTCTTTGCACGCGCAGGACTTGGAATTATTTGGTTCAATTCGTTGTCAACCTCTGAAGTTCCGACATTCGCAAGATCGTGTCGTCAAAAAACAATTAGTCGAACAAGTTGGCCAAGCGGCTCTTAACTGTATCGGCGATATAGAGTGCCAGCGCCTGAATGGTACTGGTCGGATTCACCCCTGCGGAAGTGGTGAAGATACTGCCATCGATGACAAACAGGTTACGCACTTCATGGGCGCGTCCCCACTCATTAACGACCGAGGTTCGCGGGTCGAGACCCATGCGGGCCGTGCCCATGTTATGCCACCCCGCCGCCTTCCAAGGGGACTCGTAATTTACGTTGAATGCCCCGGCAGCCTTAAGCACCTCGCTTGACCTCGCAACAGCGTGGTCAAGCATGCGCAAGCTATTGTCGCTAAGCTTGTAGCTGATCTGGGGCGCTGGAATTCCGTCCGAATCCTTGAGCGAATTATCAAGCGTGACCCGGTTGTGCGCTTCGGGCAAGTCTTCACAGATCACGACCATACCCGTGGTATGCGCGAACTGCTTCCCGAAAGCTTCATGAAAACCTTCACCCCAGGGAATGGTCCCACTATTGAGTCCGTTCATGGCAGTCACCAGCGGACCACGGCCACGCACAATTTCCATGGTGTAGCCACGGACAAAGCCGCGATTCTTATCGGTCTCGTAAAACTCCTGGCTCCAGATGCAGCAACCCGAGGGGCCATACTGCCCATCAAGCCTTTCCTTAAAATTTCCGAAGACCATGGCATACGGGTGCAACATTAAGTGACGCCCGACTTGGTCGTTATTATTGGCCAGACCATTCGGAAATTGCTTCGACTTCGAATTCAGAAGTAGACGTGGCGTACCAATGCCATTACACGCCAACACGACCACCTCGGCAGGCTGGAAATGTTCGATGCCGTCCGCGTCGTAATAGATTGCACCGGTGGCCATGCCTTCATCATTGACCGTGATCTCACGCACCCGGCAGCGGGTACGCAGTTGCACGCCACGTCGAATCGCCTCTGGCCAATAGGTGATGTCTGTGCTGCCTTTCGCACCTTGAGCGCAGCCACTGGTACAGGGGCCAAGATTCAAACATTGGTCACGGCCCTCAAAAGGGCGGGTCACTACGGCACTATCGGACGGCCACCAATGCCAACCTAACTGATTGAACCCGCGCGCCATGATCTCGCCCGAGAGGCCCAGTGGCACGGGTGGCAGGGGAAACTCATGGTCTGGGTAGGCGGGGTCGCCCGCTAGACCGGAAATACCCATCATGCGGTCATTTTGAGCGAAGTAGGGCTCAAGGGTCTGGTAATCGATCGGCCAATCGTCAGCAACGCCGTCGCAAGTCCTTACCTTGAAGTCGCTCGGATGAAAACGAGGGAAATGGGCCGCGTAAAGAATGGTGCTTCCACCCACGCCGTTGAAATTAGCGATTGAAATCGGTGAAGCGTCATTATTGACGGGATAATCAGTGACTCGCCCTCGTACGTTGGGATTGAAGCTGAATTCGCCCATCTGGCGCAATTCGCCATCGCGGCCTGTGGTGGGGTATTGCGCAGGGTTCATCCAATCGCCCTGCTCGAGGCACAGGATGCGCATGCGCGTATCAGCCATGCTCCAGGCGAACGCTGCGCCCGAGGCACCGGCACCGATGATCAAGAAGTCTACTGGGTCGTGAGTCATCATTTCGTTTTCGCCTAAACACTCACCATTAGCTTGCCAAAGTTGTCGCCGCGCAATAGGTCACTAAAGGCGGCTGGAATCACTTCAAATCCGACACGGATGCTCTCAAGATACTTGACTTTACCAGTCTTCACCCATCCGGTCTCGCGAAGCTCAAAGGTATCTGAGTCTGGCCAAGCGGACAAAGCTTTTACTGAGAGAGTCCAATCGCGCTTCATCATCCTGAATACCTTAATGAACTCGCATCACTGCACATATGCGCTCCAGCAGCATCTCAGTTGAACCATCGACAAAGCCTGCTACCCGAGCACCCATCAAATGTCTCGCGAAGGGATAGTGCTCCCGTAAACCTTCGGCGCCCATGGCCTGAGCGAGTATCGGTAACTGTCGATCAGCCATACGGGTTGCCAATAATTTCGCTTGCGCGGCGGCAAGCTGTGCGTCTTCTTTGGCGTCAATCAGGCCGGCGGCATGCGTCACCATCATGCGACTCGCTGCCAACTCGCTTGCGGCCTCGGCCAGACGCCAACGCCAACCCTGATGATCGGACAGGCTTTTTCCAAAGGTCACGCGGCGCTCACCGAATTCGCTGACGACTCTTAAGGCCTCACCCACCATGCCGCAGCACATCGCCGCGATGTAGGTACGAGCCCCATTGATCGAACCCAGGGCTGCCTTGAACGCCTGACCGGGCGGATGCAGCATTTCGTTAGCTTGCGCGATGTAGCCATTCAGCTTGAAACCGCCAGTGCCTATTGAATGCTGACCACCCAAGGCAAAAGCAGGCTCACGTACAAAACCTTCGCGTCGACCATCCACCAAAAAGCCCGCAATGCCTCTCCCACCTGAACCTCTTTCAGTTTGCGCATACAAAACGATGACGTCGGCTTCACCCGCATTGGTGATCCAGGCCTTGGCGCCATCTATCCGCCAAGCGCCGTCGCACGGGGTAGCAAAAGTTGTGATGGCGGCGAAGTCTGAACCAGCGCCAGGCTCGCTTAAAGCGGTGCATCCCAAGCGTCGTGCGGCAATCAAGTCCGGCACGTAGAGCGCCGCAATTTCAGGGCTGGCATCACGAGCCAACTTCGCCGCAACGTTTTGAGTATTCAGCAAGGACATGGTGAAACCAAAGTCCCCGGCTGCCAATATATCCGCCATTCTTGCTTTACAGGAAAAGGACATATCCAAGCCACCAAAGGAGGTCGGCACCTGTAAACGCGTGAGCCCAATATCGACAGCGGCTTTCAGGCCCTCATGACCCATACGACGCTCGCGCTCCCATTGGGCGGCATTAGGAGAAACAAGGTTTTGGCATAGCTTCGAAGCCTGCGCAATGAGAGCGTCTTCAGCAAGAGTGAGTGGCATGATGGATCCCTGACAGCAATACCATTACTATAGTGGCAAGCATGTCCCGATGAGGCCTGGTTTCTCAATCTTTACTCGCTCTTGCATTTCCAGATGATTCGTAGTTTTTCTAACTCCCTATTCAAGGTTGCACCATTGATCAGACTATTTGCTTCTTCTCTCTTCTCTGGCCTTTGCTTACTGCTACAGCCGTCCACCGGAGTCGCACAGTCCGATTGGCCCAAAGCCAAGCCAATTCGTATGTTTGTTGGCTTCGCGCCTGGAAGCACCACAGATATTGTCGCGAGGATACTGTCTCACAAGGTGGGCGAAATCAGTGGCGGAACCTTTGTTGTTGAGAACAAACCTGGTGCCGCCGGCAACATCGCGACCAGTCAAGTGAAACGCGCTGCTGCAGACGGATATACAGTATTAGCCCATAGCGTCGCCTTTGCCGTCAACCCGTCGCTCTATCCTAATGCGGGCTACGACGCGCTCAGCGATTTCATCCCGCTCGCGATGGGCGGGCGCACACCGAACATCATCACGGTGCACCCAAGTACACCTGCAAAAGACCTCAAGGATCTCGTCGAGCTGGCGCGCAAGCAGCCAATCAACTATGCCTCCTCCGGTATCGGTACCACCACCCATCTCACCATTGAGCGTCTAAAGACAGTTGCGAAAATAGACGTCACTCACGTGCCATACCAGCCCGCCGCCGCTATTACCGCGGTGATGAGCATGCAAACCCAAATGGCCTCAACCTCGCTTCCACCCGCCGTGCCGCAAATCTAAGCGGGGAAAATTCGTGCGATTGCGGTGACCAGCGCCAAGCGCTCTGCTCTCTTACCAGAGGTGCCCACCGTCAACGAATCGGGCTACAAAGACTTCGACGACGACACCTGGATTGGTTTCTTCCTGCCTGCGGGCACCCCAACCTCCATCGTCGACCGCTTCAATGCTGAAATTAATAAAGCCCTCGATACGCCAGACGTAAAAGAAAAATTTGCGCAGGCCGGGTTAGAAATTGTGCGTTACAGCGCCGTCGAGTTTGCTGCCTTTGTGCGAGATGAGGTTCCCAAATGGGCGAGCGTGATTAAGAGTTCAGGGGCGAAAGTGGAGTGAGCAAAAATCTGATGGTTGAACCCTTTGGGAGCGACTCGGTTCAGCTTTGCTTGACGAACTGAGCAGGGGCAACAAACGCTCTTAGCAGCTTGCGACAATGCACGCAGGGTATGCTTGCGCGATTACTGAGGTGCAATTCCGGACGACTTGACCACTGGCCCAAAACGAGCCAAGTCAAGTCTGATTTGTTCAGCAAACTTCTCGCCACTACCGGGCGTCGCAGCAATCCCCATTCCCAATAGTCTCTCTTTGGCAGTCGCGGAGCTGAGCACCTCGTTGAGCGCAGCGTTCAATTTGCTGATGATGGCCTCAGGGGTCTTGGCCGGAGCCAGTAAGCCCACCCAGCTACTTAACTCAAAGTCCTTAAAACCCGCCTCTATAAAGGTCGGAGTATCGGGAAGAGAACTAGTGCGTTGCACACTCGACACCGCTATCGCACGAATCTTGCCATTTTTAATATGGGGTAAGGCACCCGCAACTGCCGTATAGACCAACGGAATATTGTTGCCCATCAAATCGATCAGCGCCTGACCACCCCCTTTATAAGGAACATGCTGCAACACCGCACCGGTTTTTTGCTTGAACAATTCGCCTGCAATGTGCGGCGTGCTCCCGGCGCCCGAGGTGCCATAAGACAAGCCATTTGCTTGCTTCTTTGAAATGGTCACCACATCGGCCAAGCTCTTGCCCGGAAACTCCGTACTCGAGACCAAGATCAGCACCGCATCACCGATCTTTCCTATGGGTGAGAAGCTCTTTATGGGATCGAAAGGCAGCTTGTCGAACACATGAGGGTTGATCACTAGTGTGCCGTCGAATCCAAGCAGCAACGTGTAGCCATCAGACTCGGCACTAGCCACCAGATTAGCCCCAATGTTACCGGACGCCCCAGGCTTGTTTTCAACGATAACTTGCTGCTTCAACTTGAGTGAAAGCTGCTCTGCAATATAACGCCCGCTCGTATCCGTAACGCCGCCAGGCGTGAAAGGAATAATCAGGCGAATGGGTTTGTTTGGGAAATCGCTTTGCGCATGAGCAAGCGTCAAGGCGCTGAAGGCCAGCAATCCAAGTAAACTCTTCGTCAACCTCATGATCATTTCGTCTCCTAGTGGCGTAATGAGGCCCGCGAAAGGGACGCCTCACTTTATCAAGCCGCCAACGATATCACGCCAGATCCGCGAAGATTGTGCCAAACGTAGACAAACAAGCCGCGATAGGTACGCCTAACTGAGTAATTCATTGGCTGATCAGTCTTGGGTTGACCAGACGCACTAGGATCGTTCAGCGCCAGACCAAAGGTTCGGCCTGCCAGGCCGACTTGCAGTCCTTAACGTAGGGATAGTAATTCTTGGAGTCGGCGCAAAAATACCAGCTCGGCACCGCAAAGCTTGGCCTGTCCGCAGAGGGAGCCGACCCGGCGGGCGGCACGGGCGGACCTACCGGAGCCACCTGAGCCTGCCCGTAGGTTGAAGGCGAAGACTGACCGACATAGCCGTGCGGCGATGTAGCTTGCTGAGGATAAGTGCCGTACAACGATGTCGCGGGCTGAGGCGCATAAATCATTCCCGAGTTGGTCGGGGGGTAATTCGTTGGTGGGTAATACGCTGGCGGGTTCATGATCAACCCCTCCAATGGTTTGCACATCGAGGAAAGCATAGCACTTACGACCGCTCCTGCAGCCCATTGATGACGCCATTCCTAACTAAAGGTCCTCGGATCGAGTAAAAGCAAAAATCGACAAGGCCTACTCGCCACCCACCCAAATCACACTCTGCTTAGAACAAGCTTGTCCGCGCGCTCGCGGCTTTGCAGCACGATATCGGCATTCAGGCGATCATTTGTGGCCAGCCGCTCCAATGCCTGTTCTCGGTTGAACCCCCAAGCCGCCATGTGGCGCTTGGCCAGGCGCTCCATTGCGACATCCATGCCTGTGTCCAGATACCAGCATTCGTCGAGCACACCATCCAAATTCCAGCCGTGCTCACGGTGTAGCAAGTACAAGCCTTCCACAATGATGAGACTGGTGACTGGCGCGATCTCAATCGCATCTGCCACGGGGTCACCCATACCATGATCAAACGATGGCCAGGTGTTTAATGTGTGCGGAGATGTTCTTATTTTATTTAAACTTGCAGCCAAGGCCGCAGGATCAAATGTCCAAGGTGAGCCGCGTCTTATTAACGCTTGCGCAGGGTCGGCACACTGCGCCAATACGGCTTTGGTGAGGTGAAAACCATCCATGCTCAGCGCCACGGCTGTTTGTGAACTGGTCCGATCATTCACTAGTCCGACAAGCTTTTCCGCCAGAGTACTTTTACCTGACCCCGGCAACCCCACCAAGCCGACAATGATTCTATGCGGCGCGGCATCGCCCACGAGCTGTATCAATCGACCTGCTGGATCGCCCAATACCATTTTGACACCCCGCGATGAAACCGAGCTTGATTGATATTGCTCTCAAGCACCCTGCAAATGGCAAGCGACAGCCCGTCCACCGCCAAGATCGCGCATCACCGGATCCTCCACCTTGCACCGCTCCACAGCCTGAGGGCAACGCGTATGAAAACGGCAACCCGAGGGTGGATTCATCGCGCTTGGGACTTCGCCAACTACTATCACCCGTTTACGAGAAGCCTCGATGACCGGGTCAGCCACAGGTACTGCTGCCAGCAAGGCTATCGTATAGGGATGCAGCGGGGTGCGGTAAAGGTCTTCGCGGGTAGCAACTTCTACAATACGTCCCAAATACATGACCGCAATGCGATCACTGACGTGACGTACTACGGCCAAATCATGGGCGATAAACAAATAGGATAAGCCGAGTCTTTCCTGCAACTCTACAAAGACATTCACCACTTGAGCCTGAATTGATACGTCCAGAGCAGACACTGGCTCGTCACAAATGATCAGGCTGGGCTCGAGCGCCAAGGCGCGTGCAATGCCGATGCGCTGGCGCTGACCTCCCGAAAACTCGTGGGGATAGCGGTCCGCCATGTCCGGCAACAAGCCCACGGTACTTAACAGTTTCGCCACTCGATCTTGATACTCACCGCGATTGGTGTCCAGGCCATGAACTTCAAGTGGCTCGCCCACGATATCGCGCACTTTCATACGCGGATTCAAAGACCCGTAGGGATCCTGATACACCATTTGCATACGCCGCCGTAAGGGACGCATTTGATCTTTTGAAAAGCGAGTGATGTCTTGGCCTTCAAACTCAATGCGGCCGCTGGTGGCGGCTTGCATGCGTAACACCGCTAAGCCAGTGGTGGACTTTCCGCAGCCACTTTCGCCAACTAAACCAAGCGTCTCGCCCCTGCCCAGTGAAAAGGACACGCCGTCCACCGCCTTTACGGTAGCCACCTGTTTTTGAAACACGATGCCTTTGTTTACCGGAAAATGCACCTTCAGGTCTTTAACATTCAGAATCGTTTCAGACATTGGCCTCATGCCTCCAGAATGCAGGCAACTTGATGTCGCGTGCCGATATCGCGCAGCACTGGCCGGGTTTGGCGACAGGCAGCGCTGGCCTGCCGGCAACGTGGCGCAAAAGCGCAACCCGAGGGTAACGCCGCTAAATTAGGGGGCTGTCCTTCAATGGGCAAGAGTTGTCGGCTGGTGTCACCGTCAATTCGTGGCACTGAGGCCATCAAGCCTCGGGTGTATGGATGACGAGGCTTGGAATACAACTCAGCCGCGGGCGCAGATTCAACCACCCTCCCCGCATACATCACGACCACCCGGTCCGCATAGCGCGCAACGACACCTAAATCGTGGGTAATCAGTATCAAGGCCGAGCGCGAACCTTGGGCAAGGTCCTTTAGAAGATCAAGGATTTGCGCCTGCACCGTGACGTCGAGCGCCGTGGTCGGCTCATCCGCAATAATCAGTTGCGGCTTGCAGGCCAGAGCCATGGCGATCATGGCACGCTGACGCATCCCGCCTGAGAAATGATGGGGATAGGCATTGACACGCGCGGCCGTATCCGACATGCGCACTGCCCCCAATAATTCGCGGGCCATCTCCAGCGCCTTGCTCCAAGGCTTGTTCTGATGCAGATTGATGGGCTCGGCCACCTGACGACCAATTGTAATTGCCGGATTCAAGGAGCTCATCGGCTCTTGAAAAATCATTGCAATTCGATTGCCACGCATCGCCCGCACGTCAACATCCGAGAGCTTCAAAACGTCCTGTCCGTCGAACAAGATCTCACCACTTTCAATACGCCCTGGGGGGTTGGGGATCAAGCGCAGAATGGACAATGCCGTCACGCTCTTGCCCGAGCCAGACTCACCCACGATGGCCAGAGTCTCGCCCGCTGCAACGTCAAAAGAAACGCTATCCACGGCCGTCACTTCGCCGCGCTCCGTGCGAAAGCGCGTAACGAGATTGCGAACACTCAGAAGCGGGGTATCCAATTCGCTAGACACTGCAAGCCTTTGCACTTGACCGACGTACCCGAGACATCAGAAACCCATCTTCTTTTTCATGTCCTGATCGACCCACATGCGCGCATGGATCGGCGCGGGTCGCTCCGAACCTGCACGGAGTTCGCCACCATAGTTTTTCACCCAGGGCCACCATGCTGTATAGACGGCGGGTAGAGGCAACCAAATATAGGGAGCCTTTTCAACAATGTCCCGGGTCATGATCTTGATCAGCAATTGACGCTTACTCTCATCGCGCTCGGCGTACACCGTGGCCATGCGCTTGTCGAATTCCGGGTCCGAATAACCGGAAGGGTTCCAAAGCTGCTTGGAGACAAAGCTCTTTCGTATTGAAGTGGTCGGATTAGTATGGCCGTTGCGCATAAAGTACCCAGCGCTATGTGTGCGCGAGGTCATCGCCGATAGAAACGCACCGTACTCCATCGGCTGGATTTCGATCTTCACGCCGACCTTTTCTAAATACGCAGCAACTAGAGGCAAGAGCTCCATATGATCTGGCGAGCAAGAGCACACCTGCGTTTTGAAAGTAAAGCCTTTCGGGTAGCCGGCTTCAGCCAGCAAGGCTTTGGCCTTATCTGGGTTGTAGACGAACAGCTCCCGAGCAGATTCAGTCATTTTATCAAGCGGTTCGTAGTAGCCTACATAATCCGGATGCATCGGATACCCAAACAACTCAGCATTACCGTTGTAAAACGCTTTGACAATCTCTTGTTTGTTCACAGCCATATTCAAAGCACGACGGACACGAATATCGTCGAATGGCTTCTGATCTAGCCGCATTGCCAGGAACGTACCACCGGTATCGAGAAAACGGTTCCATTTCAGGGCAGGCGCGTTTTTCTTGAGTTCGTCCACCGCACTCCAGCGAATACCCTCGAGTACATCAAGCTTGGCGGTGCGCAGTGCAGTGAGGTAGGCCGACTCGTCTTTGATGATTCGATAGTTGATCTTGTCGACAAAGGGTAGTTTGTATTGCTGACCACTGATCGTTTCCTTGTCCCAGTAAATCGGGTTTTTAGTAAACGTAACTGTATTGCCTTGAACATAATCCGTTAGTTGGAAGGGGCCCGTACCGACGTGGTTCTTCCAATCTTTTGCACCTGCCTCTGCAACTTCCTTGGGTACGATACTTGAGTAATAGCCCCAGCCAGAGCGATAATCCCACTCGGCAAAGTAGTTTTTAAACGTAAACAACACCGTGTATTTATCGGTGGCCTCGACCTTCTCAATGTGGTCAAAGAAGGTAGCTACTTTCTTGGGGCTCTTGTCGAGACGGTTATGAGAATCCACCACGTCTTGCGACGTAAATTCGCGCGACTTCATGATGCCCGGCTTATCCGGGAACATAATTCCCTTGCGCAGCTTGAACTCCACACGCGAAGGGTTATCCATGACTTTCCAGCTTTCAGCTAGCTCGCCACGAATGCCATCTGAGGGTAGCCAGGAATCCGCGGTAAAGGCATAAGGGCCACCCTTGCGCTTGGATTTTGACAGGTCCGCGGCCATTAGCGACTCGTGCATGAGGCCTGTATCTTGAGCGTACTTCCAGGGCCAGTCGGTAGGGTCCCAGGTGAGCGGCGAGAGCGTCACATACACCATGCCGATACTGAGCGAGCCACCATACTGCGGTTTCTCATTTTGGGCGGAAGCGGTAAGTGGCAAAAGAGTCAAGGCCGCTACAAACGTAGCCGCGCCAATATTTGTCAACCCGCCGAGCTTCGCGCTCATTTTCATTTTAAAGTTCATCACTATCTCCCGTTCTTCAACCAGACCGTTTCTACCAGGTTTGGAAAGCCTGGATTGCTCACTACTTGGACCCCCGCATGCGCGGATCCAGAAGATCTCTCAGGGCATCACCAAATACATTCGTGGCATAGACGACAACCGTAAGACAAAGGCCAGGAGCTAACGCCAACCATGGTCCCTGAAACATGTAAGTACGGCCGCTGCCTGAAAGCAGGCCGCCCCAGGTTGGCGCAGGCGGCGGCACACCAAGGCCCAGGAAAGACAGGCCAGACTCTGCAAGAATGACTGCGCCCACACGGGTCGTAAACAGCACGATAATCGGTGGCATGATGTTGGGCAAAAGATGGCGCCAAAGAATACGCCAAGTGGATGCGCCGGTCGATTGAGCAGCATGCACATACATGTTCTCGCGGGTTGTGACCACAGCGCTTCGAATAATGCGCGAGCCCGCAATGCCCAGCAACAAGCCGAGTACCCCGATGATTTGAGGCATGCCTGGGCCGACCACTGAGACCACAACGATCAAAATGACAATGTCAGGAAAGCTCATCCAGGCGTCTACGAAGCGCTGAGTGATTAAGTCAAAGCGGCCGCCCAAGTAGCCCGTCAGAATACCAATCGTCACCGAGATGAAGGTTGCGAGAGTGGCCGCCGACAATCCAATGATGACCGATAGCTGGGCGCCGTACAGACATCGAGACAACATGTCGCGTCCGAGATTGTCAGTGCCAAATGGAAACTTCCAGGAAGGTGGTTTGAGGCGATTAATCGGGTTGATTTCATTAAAGCCATAAGGCGCTAGCCAAGGCGCGAGGATGCCGCATAAAAGGAAAATCAAGAAGATGGTACCGGCGGCCGCACCTACCGGTTTTTCGCGAAACAGTCGCACCAAAAACTGAATGATTGGACCGCGACGAACCGGCGACGGTATGGGGGCAGAAACAGCGATCGCACTCATGACCGAACCCTCACACGCGGATCAAGTAGGCCATAGCTCAGGTCCACGATCAAATTGATCAACATTACAGCGACCCCCACCACTAAAAAAACACCCGTGATAATTGGATAGTCGCGGGTGTTGACAGCATCCAGCAAAAGATTTCCCATGCCAGGTATTCCGAAAATCTGCTCCAAGATAATGGTGCCGCCAATCAACAAAGGAGCTTGCAAGCCGATCAAGGTCACCACCGGAATCAGCGCATTACGCAAGGCATGGCGTACCACCACCAACTTCTCAGGCAAGCCCTTGGCCCAGGCGGTGCGGATATAGTCTTGACGCAATACTTCTAACATCATCGTGCGGGTCATGCGCATCGTGACTGCGGACAGCGATGCCCCCAGTACGGCGGCCGGCAAGAGCATTTGTTTTAGATTTCCCAAGGGATCTTCGTGGAACGGAATGTAGCTCACGGGTGGGGACCAGCCCCAGTAAATTGAGGGAATCACAACCACCATCGTCCCGAGCCAAAAGCTTGGAATGGCGAGAAGCAAAATTGAAAATGAACGGGTAAGAATGTCTCCCATGGTGTCCTGGCGGATCGCAGAATAGACCCCAATGGGCAAGGCAATCATGACACCGATCAACAGCGCAAGTGCGCCGAGTTCAGCCGTGATTGGCAAGCGCTCAACCAGTCGTTCCAACACTGGAGTTGACTGCCACAGAGAATTTCCAAAATCACCTTTGAGAACTTGACCGAGCCACGAAAAATATTGAGTGAGAATGGGCTTATCCATGCCGAGCGCCTTGATCAAGGCCTCGCGATCCATTTTCCCGGCGCTCACATCGTTTTGACTGAGCATCATGTCGATCACGTCGCCAGGAATCAGTCGTACCGTAAAGAAAACGATCAAGCTGGCAAACAACAGCGTTGGGATCAGTGCCAGGAGCCGCCGAAGAACGTACGCGTGCATGAACTAAAACCGACTCAGCACAAGCATAAGTATCCAAAAAAGGTATTGCCGATTTGCGAAAAAACAGGCGACCCGGCCCAAAGGCACCCCACTCTGTCCTCTATACTCATCGCGTCTCCATGATGTACTTCGCGTATTTGTCGCGTGTTTTTTTGGAATCTGAATTTCCAGACTAGCACATGCTGCGGCGCACTCTCAAGGTAAACATGACAATTTTGAAAGCGACCGAATATTCTTTTTTAATCCAAGACTTCGGGCTACATTAGAAGCCTGACGACCTCACTCGCTTTCAATTTGAAGGAACGCAAGACCATGTTATTCGATAGGGCCGCCAGGAGCATCCCAAGGCGATGAGCCAGCGCGCCGAGAGGCTCAGGACTTCAGACTCGGATGCGCGCAGTGGACGAAGTGCACAGAAGCTGATCGATGGGCCAATTAGCTCGACACTTGCTAAATTTGCTCTCCCCCTGCTTGTGACGAGCTTTTTGCACTCCTTGGTCGGCACCTGGTCGGCGATTTGGGTGAGCCGAGTGCTTGAGCCCAATGCGCTGTCCGCGGTGGTCACTGCCAACGTTTTCATGTATATGATGCTCGGCACCGCGATGGGTATCGGTACTTCGTCAGGAGTAGCCGTCGGACAGTCCTTGGGTGCGAACGACCCCAATGCCGTACGCAGGGTGGTCGGGACCTCCCTGACGATGGTGATTGGCTTGGCGACGGTGTTCGCAGTGGCCGGTTGGATTTTGACCCCAAACATCCTCGACTTGATGGGCACACCGCTCGCAGCTCGGCATTTCGCCGACATTCACCTGCGCTATACCTGCCTTACCGTGCCCAGCCTATTCACCTACATCGTGATGATGATGATGTTACGCGGCTCAGGAGACTCCAAAACTCCCTTTCGTTTCACCTTAATTTGGATTGGCCTGAGCTTAATCCTGGTGCCGATTTTGTTGACTGGCTCATTCGGGTTTCCCAAGCTGGGAATGGCGGGGGTGGCGATAGGCTCTTTGCTGGCCAATACCACAGCCCTACTTGCCCTGGTGGCTTATGTGTACGTCAAGCGTCTACCCATCGCCTTGCATGGCCCGGATATTCGTCACCTGCGCCCCGATCCAGTGTTACTTCGAATTCTTTTCAAGCGCGGCTTTCCCATGGCGATAGAGTCGTTGATCGTTCAGGGCGCCTATTTTGTTTTGCTCGCGATGGTCAACGCCTACGGTGCCAGCACGGCAGCAGCCTATGCTGGTGCGGCGCAACTCTGGAGTTATGTGCAAATGCCCGCCAACGCCCTATCGTCGTCCATGGCCGCAATGGTCGCTATCAACATTGGTGCGCGGCGTTGGGACAGGGTCGAGCAGATTGCACTTCGGGGCAGCTTGTTGGCCTTTAGCGTATGTAGCGCTTTAGCCTTGCTGATCTATGCCTTGGGCGATTTACCCTTGAGCCTATTCATCCCTGCAGGAAGCCCGGTGATGGCGCAAGCCCGCGAAATTAACGATATCGTACTGTGGGGGTGGATAGCGTTATCAATAAGTCTGGGCATTTTTGGCGTGGTTCGCGGCAATGCTTCCATGCTGGCACCCACCCTCATCTTTGCGCTGACGATGTGGGGTTTTAGAGTGCCCTTCGCGGTATTTCTGCAGCCGCTGCTCGGCGCCAAAGCAATTTGGTGGAGTTTTCCTTTCGGATCAGTCTGCGCGGCTTTAATGGCGTTTGGCTATTATCGCTGGGGTGCTTGGCGCAAACTTCAAGCAAGAATCGAAGAGCCCCCCGCCAGCACCGACGACGGGCGTGTTGGTGAGTGATACAGGCGGTGCAATGCATCACATCATTTCCTAGGATATTTCATGAATACCGACTCATTACCCACCGCAAAATCCATTTCCAAAGAACTGGTTCCCGGAAGCTACGCCTGGCTCAGTCAAGTCCGTGAAGACATCATTGATCCGCTGCGCCCGATTATTGATCCCCACCATCACCTGTGGCCAAGCGATTGGCGCAAGGCCTATCTTCTGGAAGATTTTTGGCGAGATACAAGCTCCGGACATTACATCGAGAAAACCGTTTTTGTCGAATGCCATGCCCACTATCGCGTCGACGGCCCAGAGCATCTCAAACCCCTCGGTGAAACTGAGTTCGTTGCGGGTATAGCTCGATCAACCCATGCGGCTGAAAAAAGTGTCGTGGGTGTTGCAAAAGCGGTTATTGCGGGAATCGTCGGCCACGCCGACCTTACTTTAGAGCGTGCTGTTCTACGAGATCTGCTGCAGGCCCATGTGGATCAATCGGACGGCTTGTTTCGCGGCATCCGCCACGCGGGCGCCCGCGACCCCAATCCCAAAGCACTGAGTATTCCTGGACGCGCGCCGGAGGGGCTGTACGCCGAGCCGCGCTTTCGCGTTGGTGTGGCCATGCTTGGAACCTTGGGTTTTAGCTACGACACCTGGCATTATCATCACCAAAACCAAGCCTATCTTGGTCTTGTGCGGGCGACACCTGACACTCAATTTATCCTCGACCACTTTGGCACCCCACTTGGCGTTGGAGAGTATGCGGGACAACGCGAAGACATTTTCAAACAGTGGAAAGTCGATATTGTTGAGATTGCCAAGTGTCCCAACGTTGTCGCGAAACTGGGCGGGCTCGCCATGCCCGATTGCGGTTATGGATGGGATCGGCGTGATCGGCCGGCAAGCTCGGACGAGTTGGTTAACGCCCACCAGGATTACTACCACTTCGCCATTGAATGCTTCGGCCCGGAACGTTGTATGTTCGAAAGCAATTTCCCAGTCGATAAGCGCTCTTTGTCCTACGCCACTTATTGGAACGCCATGAAAAAGATTGCTGCGAGATATACGGAAGCCGAAAAACACGCGTTGTTTTTCGGCACCGCAGCACGCGTTTATCGGCTCTGAATCTTGAACAGCGCTGTGCGGTCGCATACACTGATTGCTCCAGAGAGGTGGTTTCGATGATTGACACCGTCACCATAGACAGCCGATTCAATGGTCCTGCGCTATCCGCCAACGGCGGTTGGACCGGCGGCCTCCTTGCGCGGCGCCTAGCTTCAAGCCAGTCCTTAAGTGGCAAGGAACTTTTCCCTTCGGTCAGCGTCTCGCTGAGAGCGCCTCCACCACTTGATATCCCTTTGCAAATTCACCGTAATGAAGATGCAAGCCTCACACTCAAGGACGGTGAACACGACTTGGCCCATGCCCTGCTTGAACAGTTTGAATTGCCCCTGCCCAAAATTCCTTCTATGGCTATTGCCAGAGCGGCCAGCGCTGAGGGCTTTCGGCGCGGGCTTACTCGAGCAAGTTGGCCCTATGCCAAGTGCTTCGCTTGCGGGGTGAGTCGCAACGACGGGCTCTGTATTACGCCAAGTCCGGTGGGCGAGAAGGCGTCAGAAGCGGTGGTGGCTGCGAGCTGGACGCCTTCGGTATGGCTGGCGGAGCACGACGGCCAGGTAAAGCTCGAAGCCGTCTGGGCCGCACTCGATTGCCCGGCGGGCATTGCCTGGAGCTATCAGTTACCGGAGGGAGCGCCCATGGTCACGGCGAGAATGTCCGTGAGCATCATCGAGCTACCTCAGGTCAACCAAGCTCACATTATTTTAGGGTGGCCGATTGAACGTGATGGACGCAAGCTCTATGCCGGAACCGCGATCTTGAGCTCTGAAGGTGAGTTGCTGGCAAGCTCTCGACAACTTTGGTTACTATCACGCACATCATAAGAAATCATTGGAGACTTGCATGAATTCAAATTCCCGTAGAGCACTTCTGGGTGCAATGGCCGGGGGGCTAGGTCACGGCCTGCTGCAATCATCGGCATTCGCACAGTCCGGTGCCTGGCCGAACAAGCCGATCCGTCTGGTTGTCGGCTTTTTGCCAGGCGGACTTACTGATGCTTGGGCGAGGCTTTTTGCCGAGCAATTTCAGGCCAAGTATGGAGTCGGTTGCGTCGTTGAAAACCGCCCTGGCGCGGGCGGCAATATTGCTATCGAAAACGTCGTAAAATCACCCGCCGATGGCTACACATTCTTGATCACGACCAGTGGTGCCGTATGGCAAAACCGGGTGCTCTATAGCAAGCTGCCATTCAATCTTGAGAAAGATCTCACCCCCATCACCATGTACCCTTCTGGCCCCTTGGTGATCGGTGTAGCAGAGAAAGTCCCTGCAAAAAATTACAAAGAGTTTGTTGAATACGCGCGCAAAAATCCGGTCACAATGGGTTCCTACGCTCCCGCCTCTCACCCTCATATGTTGGCCGATGCAATGGCCAAAAAAGAAGGGGCAAATATCAATACGGTTCATTACAAAGGTGAGGCGCCCATGTGGGTAGATGTCGCCGGAGGGCAGTCGCATATTGCCGTTGGCAGCTATCAGGCCTTTGCCAATGTTCAGCCTAAAGGCGTGCGTGCCATTGCGGTGACCGGCACCTATCGCTCACCCAAACTTCCCGATGTGCCCACTCTTCAAGAGCAGGGCGCAGCCGGCGAACTAGGGACATTGTTTGGCGGCCTACCCATCACCGCAGTATCCGCCGTTCCACAGGACATTCTTCAGAAAATGGCACAGGTTGCGGTGGAAGGTTGGGAACTGCCCAAAGCTAAAGCAATTCGCGAGACTTTCGCAATCCCCGACAAAGTCCTTGGCCTGGAAGAAACCCGCAAGGCCTGGCGCGAAGTCGCTCCAGTTTGGATCAGAATTGCTTCTGATTTAGGGATTAAGCTCGACTGACTTGAGAACCAACGGTATTTTCGAGCGCCTGCGGATCGGCCCCGAAGCCTGCAAAGTCTTCAGGGCGTCCCATTGATTCATGGACGCAAGATTTGCCTGCTGAATCCAACTCGCGGGTTTTGCGAGGTGGTGATACGGCCCAGCAGTCTTAAGAATTTTTCGTAAATCATGCACGGCATAATCGGCGAGGTCGGAGAACGTCAATACTCCAGCAGCATTGAGCCTGCTTAATATCTTCGGCCCGATACCCTTGATAATCTGAAGTTGCGCCTTCTCATCGAGTTTGAACCCCGCACTTTGAGCGGCCGCAACATTTAGAACCGATGTTAGCGAGCTCAGACAGGACAGGTCGCGCTCCATTTCTTCAAGATCCTCGTTGACGAGGAGCACATACGGACGCTTGACTTCCTGAGCGACTTGCAACACGTCCTCGGTGGCCTCCGGCCTCAAAACATCGATTGTTTTAGCAGCTTTACCGGACAGGGAAAAAACTGAGGTGAACGCCGACTCGCGCAGGTTTACCTCGTATGGTCTTGGGGACGCTGGCTGTTGCTGCGATGCGGGCTCTTGTATTGGCGCGTCTTGAGTGGCTAGGTCTACAACCGACAGAGAAGCGTCCTCTGATTTAATCTCTACAGGGCGCTTGATATGCGCGACAAGATTTTTAACGCTGCGTGACAACGACGACCAAGAATCTGGCAATACAAAACCCGTCATGATCGCCCCTTGCTTAGATGCCCAATTGACTCAACCGAAAAGAATTGTAGTCCGAAATACCGCGAGAAGGTGTGCGTTTTTACCTTCTTAGGGCCTTCATGGCACGCTTGGAGGCCGATTGAATCGTCGAAAACAGACTCTTTTGCTCATTTAAACTCCAAACAATCGTCGCTCAAAAAAGCCGTGGGCAGGCTGTCTTTTTCACCCCAATAATCCTGAGTGTGTTGCCATTCCGGTTTGTCTCCGCTTTTAGGCATCAAATGCATGCCGCGTGCGATGTATCCAGGATTGAAATTTTCTGTACTCACCCAGGGGCCAAGAACCATATCCGCATCCTCGGCGCGCAACGTGGGCACTACTTTTTTCGCCTCCTTACGCTTCATTTCGTGCAATAAGTGAATGAAAAAGTCAGCTACTAAATCAGCCCGTAAAGTCCAACTTGCGCGAAAATAACCCATCACCCACAACAGGTTGGGCACGCCAGTAAACATCAAGCCGCGATAGGTCACGGTGTCGGCTAACTCCAGGCGCTTCCCATCGATGTCAAAGACAATATCCCCCAAAGCGCTCAGGTTAAAACCAGTGGCAGTCACCACGGCGTCGGCCTCAAGCATCTTTCCACTCTTAAGCAAAATGCCGTTCGCCTTAAAGCGCACGATCTCATCTGTTTCGACCGACGCTTTACCGCTCCTAATGCTATGGAAAAGATCCCCGCCTGGTACGAACGCAACTCGCTGTCGCCAAGGACGATAGCTTGGGGTAAAGTGTTTTTTGATATCGTAATCCTGCCCCAGGATGGCTCGCACCCCAGCCAGCAATTCTTGAGTCACTACCTCGGGCTCCTCGCTCGCTCGACGCGCAAAATTGGCCTGATCCTTCAAGATACGTCGGCGCACAATTTCGTGAATCCAGGTCTCATCGACTTCCAGTTCGCGCAAAGTTTCCGCCAACTCAATCGCGTTTCGCCCTGGAATGAAATAGGTCGGCGAGCGCTGTAGCAAAGTAACATGAGCCACCTTATCGGCAATCGCGGGAACCAAGGTCGCAGCAGTTGCGCCCGAGCCAATGACTACAACTCGTTTGTTGTCGCAAGAAAAATCTTCCGGCCAATGTTGAGGATGAATAAGCACCCCCTTAAAGTCACTCATGCCCGGCCACTCGGGTGTGTAGCCTTCCGAATGACGGTAGTAGCCCTGACACATCCACAGGAATGTTGCGGTGAAATGCAACAGTTCTCCGCTTTCGCCTCTTCGAACTTGTACCGTCCAGACATTATTTTCGCTCGACCACTGCGCAGACTCGATACGATGCTTGTACCGAATGTGCTGAGCCAGATTGTTGTCTTCAATAACTTCGCCCATATATTTGAGGATCTGTTCGGACGTTGCAATCGGCGCGCCGGTCCAGGGCTTGAAGCGATAGCCGAAGGTGTGAAGATCGCTGTCGGAGCGAATACCGGGGTAGCGATGGGTCCACCACGTACCTCCGAAATTATCGAGAGACTCAAGCACCAAAAAGGTTTTATCAGGGCACTCCTTGGCAAGGTGATAGGCCCCGCCGACCCCTGAGATACCTGCACCGACGATGATGATGTCGACGTGCTCAGTGGTCCGTTCTACGTTTTGTTTGGAAAACATCGCTTCAAGCCTTCTAACCAACAAGTGCCAACTGCCTAAGGGCAGCGCCGCGGATCTCGCGTTTGAGTATTTTCCCGGACGGCGTACGAGGCAAAGCCTCTTGAGATTTGATTAGATATCTCGGCACCTCGAAACGAGCCAGATGTAAGTTTAAAAAGGTTCGGAGTTCGTCCAGATCAAGCACATCGGCACCATGAACCGTTGCGCCCACCTCTTCGCCCAAACGCTCATCCGGAACCGAATACACCGCGACCTCATGAACCAGAGGATGCATCAATAGAATACTTTCCACCTTGCCACATCCTATATTTTCGCCGCCACGAATGATGAGGTCTTTAATGCGATCCACGATGAACAGATAGCCCTCCTCATCCAGGTAGGCAACGTCTCCAGTATGAAACCAACCATTGGTAAACACCTGCTCATTGACTTCGGGACGGTTCCAATAACCGGTAAACACGGACGCACCGCGCACCAAGAGCTCACCCCGACTTCCGGTCGTCACAGGTTTTCCAATCTCGTCCACGATGGCTAGATCGAGCACCGCAGAGCAGCGGCCAGAACTCGCCGGTCTTAACAGATACTCGGGCCCACCGATACCTGTTCCAATCGCGCAAGTTTCGGTCATGCCCCAACCCGTGTTGGGAAGAGCGTTGGCGAACACCGCATCAATTTGTTTAACCTGCTCTGGCGCCCTCGGAGCACCGCCACCGCCCACGGACATTAAGGTGCTCAGACGATGCTTGGTCGCACTGGCAGTACGCACCAAATCGCCGGTCATCGCAGCAGGCGCCACAAATGAAGTGATGTGCTCACGCTCAATAAGCTCGGCGGCATGCTCGGGCACCCATTTGTACATGGAAACCACCCGCCGTTGAAGGCGATAGCTGATCAAGTACACGGCGTTCAAGCCGGTCACATGGAAGAGCGGTACAGCGAGCAAACTGGCGGGTTGCTCGGCGGACTCGGGCGGCGTAATGCCGCTCACCATTTCCGCAGCCTTGGCATCGAGTTCCCAAGACATCAGCGCGCAAAGCGCGTTGCGATGGCTGGTCACTACACCTTTAGGATGGCCGGTCGAGCCCGAGGTATAAAGAATTTTGGCAGGATCATCGGGATGGATGTCTACCAGGGGCATCGATACTGGCCCAACGCTGTTCAATAGGCTTTCCCACGAGGCATGTTCGGCGTGAGGAGTCGCAGGACGCACGGCGATCACCTGCAAGCCAGACGGAGGTGAACACTGCTCCAGTCTATCGAGCCTTTCCTGATCGGCAAAGAGCAGCTTGGCGCCGCTATCCTTCAAGCCGTACGACATTTCATCAGCAAGCCAGAGCGCGTTCATGGCAACCGCAATGGCCCCAATCGAAGTAATTGCGGAAAATGCGATCATCCATTCGGGATAATTACGCATCGAGATCGCCACCCGGTCACCCTTTCGAATGCCGTATCGCTCGTGCAGAATATGCCCTATTTTGGCGGCCGAACTCCACGCCTCGGCGAAGCTTAGTCGTTCATCCTGATAAACAATAAAGGGCTTATTGCTCGCACCCGTTTCGTACATTTCCCGTAGCGAGGCGGGGGCGTTCTTGAAGGCTCGCACTTTTCGCCCGTTGGCCTCGACCAACCCTAACTCGTAGGGTTGTCCCACGCCCGTCAGTGCGGCGATGGCGGCCTGGCGCGAAATACCGAGGGGGTCAATAACCATGGGGGAAAAGCTCCTTTCGATTTAACTGACTCCATTGTAGTCAGAACCAGGCTTGAACGCCCCCAAAATACCACCCATGCCAAGCCGTGTTTTGAGCAACTCAGGTAATCTCAAAAAAGTGCAATCCAAAACCATTCTCCCATCCGCTAAAAAGGAAAAACATGAACTTCAAAGGAAAATGCGCCATCGTCACCGGCTCTTCTTCGGGAGTTGGTGCGGCCACCGCGCTAATGCTGGCTCAACAGGGAGCCTCCGTGCTCATCAATTACAGCAAGAGTGCCGAACCTGCTGAAGCCATTGCCAAGCAATGCCGTGAGGCCGGTGCAGATGTTTTGGTGGTCGGCGCAAGCGTCGCCGACGATGCCGATTGTGTGCGGCTTGCGGCGGCCGCCATGGCCCGCTGGGGCCGTATAGATTTCTTGGTCAACAATGCCGGTACGACAAAATTCGTTGCCGCACCCGATCTCGCCGGACTCAACGCACAGGACTTTCACGACATTTACGCTGTCAACACCATCGGCGTTTTCCAGATGGTCCGTGCTTGCGAGCATGCACTACGTGAGTCGCACGGTGCGGTTGTCAACATCTCTTCGATCGCTGGCCAGGAAGGTCTCGGCTCGTCCATTGCATACGCTGCATCCAAAGGTGCCTTGAATACACTCACCATGTCCTTGGCTCGCGTCATGGGCCCCGAGGTAAGAGTCAATGCGGTGCTGCCTGGCTTCATTGAAACCGGCTGGCTGAAGGCGGGGATGGGCGCCTCTTACGAAGCCAACCGCGATCGCTACAAAGCAACGGCCGCACTCGCCGAGGTGCTTACACCCGACGACGTGGCAGACGCCATACTTTATTTACTCGGTGCCAACAAGGTGACTGGCCAGCTACTTAGAGTCGATGGCGGCCGTGCGGTTGGAGCGGCCTTACGGCGCTCGAAGTGATTGACCATTCATTGTGAAGCACTCATCGAAGTATGCCCATCGGGTTTCCATAAATCAGCGCTTCCTCAACACCAAGGTGCCACCATGGCCGACTATCTTCGCCTACGTCAAATCTGCCTAGCGGCACCACGCCTTAAAAATGTCATCGAAGATCTCCAAGAAATTTTTAAGGTCGAAGTTTGCTATCGAGATCCAAACGTAGCGCCTTACGGTTTAGAAAACGCCTTGATTCCCATCGGTAGCGACTTTCTTGAAGTGGTTTCTCCCATTCGCGCAGACAGTGCGGCCGCTCGCTTCATTTCGCGCTCTCAGGGCCACGGTGGCTACATGGCCATTTTCCAGGCCAGTGACCCGCGTCGACGCCAAGTCCATGCCGCGGCCATGGGCGTGCGCACGGCACATGAGATTGAGCGCGAAGCCTACCAAAGCGCCCAACTTCACCCACGCGATTGCCGCGCCGCTTTTATTGAGCTGGGGCATAGCGCTGGAGGGGACGATAGGATGGGAGCATGGTGGCCGGCGGGCCCCGAATGGAAGAACTTTGTGCGCACCTCGGACACTTTAAAGATGCTCGGCATTGAGTTGGAAAGCACTACCCCCAAGGAGCTTGCCTCACATTGGTCAAACATTCTGCAGACCCCACTCGCCGAAGTTGGCGGCGCAAGCGTCTTGAATTTCGAAGGCACAACGATTCAGTGCATTCCCGGGCCAACGGAAGCCATCGCCACCGTACTTGTTCAGGTGAGAAGCGCTGCGGCAACGCTCGAACGCGCCTTGGCTCATGGCTATCGCATTCAAAACAATGCATTCCACCTAGGTGGTGTGAACTTTAGAATCAGCGCCTAGCTGCTCAAGAATCAGTTGCGCAATGCCCTCTGGATCTTCCATCGGCGCAAGATGCGACCGATCAGGCAAATAAACTTCACGGGCACTATGGACTTTAGACACTAAACCAGGCCAGGTGGGAGATCCCGAAAAATCAGGCTTACCCTCGCTCTTTGGCAAGCGGGCACGGATAAGAAGTACCGGATTCCTCAGCGCAAGGACACTGGCGTAAACACCGGGATTGCGCACCGCTGTCAAATAAATCTTGGCCTCAGTCAAGGGGGAGCAGGCCAGCTCATAACCCAAGCCTTGCGCGCTTGGTTTCAGTGCATGGTTACAGTAGTCAAGCAAAGTTTGCTTAGCGAACCCACTGTAGGGCGGCCGATCCGCAAAGCGTTCAAACATCGCCTGCGGGGATTCGAAGTCATTTAAACGCTTGGAGGAAGGGTGAATCGTGCCATCCGGTGTCGGGGCACGGTGGTACAGCACTGGATCGACGATCACGGGATCAATCAGGATCAAGCGCGCAAAACGGGTGGGCTGAAAGGCCGCAGCCTGGACCAAGGCATGAGCACCCATGCTATGCCCGATCCCGATCACTGCCATTAAATCGAAAGCCACCGCAAAGGCTGCGAGATCGCGACCAAAGATCGCCCAACCCTCAAATTGCGCGTTCTCACTGCGGCCATGACCACGTTGCTCAAGCGCGATCACATGACGATTCGGAAAATGTGCGACAACCTGATCCCAGACCCTCCCATGGAAACCCGTCGCGTGAACCATTAACAAAGTGGCATCGACGCCTCGCAGATGCGCGCCCCATTCAAAATACGCCAAGGAAATATCATTGGCCTTCACATCATGCAAGACCGGTTCGGAGCGCGCTTCGGGCAAGGGCTTTACCAATGGTTTTCAATTCACAAGACGGTCGAAGGATGCTACGTTAATTTGCGACTACACTATTCTCTTCCAGGATAGAGGTCTTGCGGCTTGTGTATTTCATTGGAAAGCAGCAAAACACCCCAACATCCTGGCGGGCACCCAGTCGGCCCCAAAAAGAATGCGGCATCAACTATCCCGAGAAAGATGAATCGTGGACTTAACGTACTCCCCTGAAGAACAAAGTTTTCGCAACGAAGTAAGACTTTGGCTGGCCGAAAATCTGCCACCTGAAATCCGCGAAAAAGTCGTCAAGTACAAAAGCTTAACGAAGGAAGATTTCGTGCGCTGGCACAAAATCCTTGCCGCCAAAGGCTGGGCTGTCCCGCACTGGCCCGTTGAGTGGGGCGGGACCGGCTGGGATGTGACCCAACGCTATATTTTCGATGAGGAGTTTGGTCTTGCCGGCGCCCTTCGACCGCCCTCCTTCGGTCCGAATATGTGCGCCTCAGTGCTGTTGAAGTTTGGCAGCCCTGAACAAAAAAACCGCTTTCTGCCACGCATTCGCAGCGGCGAAGATTTTTGGGTTCAAGGTTATTCAGAGCCCGGGGCGGGTTCGGATCTCGCCGCTCTCAAGACGCGCGCCGAACGCCAAGGCGATCATTACAGGGTCAACGGCCAAAAAATATGGACAACCTTGGGACACTTTGGTGACTGGATCTTCTGCCTGGTACGCACCAATACCGATGTTGAGAAACGGCAGGACGGCATCAGCTTTTTGCTGATCGACATGAAGACTCCCGGCATTACCGTGCGGCCCCTTATTTTGATGGACGGAGGTCATGAGGTCAATGAAATCTTCTTTGAAGATGTCAAAGTTCCCCTCGAAAATTTAGTCCATGAAGAAAACAAAGGATGGACTGTCGCCAAGTATCTACTGGGCCACGAGCGCATGGGTTCAGCGGCCGTTGGCGCATCAAGGCGCGAACTGGCCGCGCTGAAAGCTCTCGCAGGCAAGGAGATGAAGAATGGCAAGCCCTTAATGCAAGACTCCCGCTTTCGCGACAGACTCACTCGCATCGAGGTTGAGCTCGAAGCGCTTGAGCTCACGGCCATGCGCTTTCTGGATCGCATGCGTCGCAGTGGACAGCCGCCAGGTGCGGATGTATCGATGTTGAAAATTAAAAGCACCGAAATTCAACAGGCGATGACCGAGCTTATGATGCAGGTCGCCGGCCCTCTGGCGCAGCCCTATATGGGCGTGGAGGGAGGCGCTGTCGACCCACTGCTATCGCGCCTAACACCGCGCTATGCGAACTATCGCAAGGCTAGTATTTACGCGGGCTCCAATGAGATTCAGCGCAACATTATTGCCAAAATGACCCTCGGTCTTTGAAGCAAAAGCAAATCAGAGTGCAACCATGAATTTTGAATATAGCGAAGAGCAACAACAACTCGCCGATTCGGTACGCAAGTACCTTGCGGGTAAATATGACTTCGAGGCACGCAAAGCCACGATCAATTCGGCGAGCGGCTTCAATAACGCCGCCTGGTCAACTTTCGCAGAAATGGGCCTGACCGCCATCGCCTTCTCTGAGGCTGATGGCGGCTTTGGTGGTGGCGCCGTGGATCTGATGGCGAGCATGGAAGCTTTTGGTGAAGCCCTTGTCGTGGAACCTCTGATCGACCAGATTGCTCTCGCGGGTCGTTTAATCGCACGAGCGGGGTCCGATAGTCAACGGCACAAACTCTTACCTGAGGTGATTGACGGCAGCGTCAAGATCGCCTGCGCTTATCTCGAGCGGGGCGCCCGCTATGACGCTGGTCCAAAAGGGACCGTTGCTAAATCGAGCGCTGCGGGCTGGGAATTAAATGGTGAAAAGATTCTCGTCTTTGGAGCCGCGCTGGCCGATCATTGGGTGGTCACTGCCGACGCTGGAGGGCCCAGCCTGTTTTTGGTCGACCCAAAAGCCCCAGGAGTTACCCTAAGCAACTACCGCACCGTCGATGGTCAGCGAGCCGCCGATATCGTCTTTCATGGTGTCAAGCTCGGTGCAGACACTTTGCTAGGCGAAGCGGGTCAAGCAGGCGAGCTGATCGACGAAGCACTGGATTTTGCCACAGCACTGCTTTGTGCAGATGCCATTGGGGCCATGAAGTACGCCAATGACGCAACTCTCGAATATATGAAAGGGCGTAAACAGTTCGGCGTACCGATCGCCTCGTTTCAAGTGCTACAACACCGACTTGTGGACATGTATATCGTGACTGAGCAGGCACGCTCAATGGCGATCCTCGCTGCCGCAAGGGTGGACTCGGCGACCAGTGCAAGTGAGCGAAAACGTGCGGTGTCCATGGCCAAAATTAAAATTGCCGACGCAGCGCGCCAAGTGAGCCAGGAGGCCATTCAATTACATGGCGGCATGGGTATGACTGAGGAGATGAAAGTCTCGCACACCTTCCGGCGCCTGACGATGATTGCACAGCGCTTTGGCGACGCCGATCATCATCTGGAGCGCTTTGCCGCGCTAAGCACGTAGGTTCTATACTGGTGTTTTCAAGGATCGGATTCAAACTTTCCTGGTGGATAGTTGAAGGGACGCTGGTGGGCTACCGTTCCTAAATCACAATAACCAACCGGCATCTGCTCCCCTGAGCTCCAACACGGTGTATGCCTAGCAGTCTGGGCTAGGTACTGGAGCGAAGTAAAAGGGGGAGATGCGGCCTCTTTGGCCGCGTCGGAGGACATTCGCGGAGGTACCTAGCCCTGACTGCTAGGCAGGCGCAACCCAGGAGCAACAAACTTTACCGCTTAAAGTCAGAAAACTTCTTGCCCTCAGCCGCCAGTTTTTCAAGCAAGGGCGACATCTTAAAGTTAGGCCCCATCAAAGCACCATACTCTTTCAACTTCGCAACGACAGTCGCGAGCCCCACCGTATCACCATAGAACATCGGCCCACCCCGATACACCGGGAAACCATACCCGTTAATCCAGGTGATGTCGATGTCCGAGGAGCGGATCGCAATACCTTCGTCCAAAATCTTGGCGCCTTCATTGATCATGGCATAGACGCAACGCTCGAGAATTTCAGTTTCAGTGATTGGACGCGGTGTAACACCTTTAGCGGCCATGAAATCGCTGATGATCTTGCGAGTCACCTCCGAGGGCTTAGCATTGCGCTGTTCGTCATAGTCGTAATAACCCGCGCTGGTTTTCTGACCGCGGCGATCCATCTCGCACAACACCTCGCGTATGGTCGAACTCTTGCTCGTTTCCTTCGACCAGCCAATATCCAAGCCTGCCAAGTCCGACATTGCAAACGGCCCCATCGGTAAGCCAAAATCGTACAAGACCTTGTCCACATCCCAGGGCATGGCGCCTTCCAGCACCATCGCCTGAGCCTGCGCTGAGCGGGCGGCCAGAATTCGGTTACCGATAAAGCCAGGGCATACGCCAGAGACGACGCCGATCTTGCCTATTTTCTTGCCAATTTGCATGGCAGTTTGCAAAACCTCTTTCGAAGTCTTGGCACCACGCACCACCTCAAGCAAGCGCATGACATTGGCAGGCGAGAAAAAATGCATGCCAACGACGGCTTCCGGTCGCGACACGGCGGACGCAATCTCGTTCACGTCCAAGGCGGAGGTATTGGTGGCCAAAATCGCGCCGGGTTTGCAGATTTTGTCGAGCTTGGCAAAAATTTCCTTCTTGATGGCCATGTTCTCGAAAACAGCCTCGATGACCAAATCGCAATCGGCCAACACATTTAAATCGAGCGAGCCCGTCAAGAGCGACATGCGCTTCTCAACATCCTCCGGCTTGATCCGCCCACGCTTGGCGGTGTTTTCATAGTTTTTGCGAACCACCGACAGGCCGCGCTCAAGTGCCTCCGCCTTGGTTTCCACTAACACCACAGGGATTCCAACGTTGGCAAAGTTCATCGCAATGCCGCCGCCCATCGTGCCCGCACCAATCATGCCGACCTTCTTAATCGGAATCAGCGCGATATCTTCAGGCACATCGGGAATTTTCCAGACTTGCCGCTCGGCAAAGAAAACGTGACGTTGCGAAGCTGACTGCGTGCCACTCACCAACTCGAGAAACAAAGTACGTTCGGTCTTCATACCTTCGTCAAAGGGTTGATTGACGGCAGCTTCAATGCAGCGAATGTTGAACTCGGGCGCCTTAAAGCCGCGAAACTTACGAGCGTTGGTTTTTCGAAAATCCGCAAAGATTTCTGGGCGATTGCGCGCCGCCTCAACCTTCTCATTAGAGTCTCGTACTTTACGAAGCGGCCTGTTCTCGGCCAGCACCTTGCGGGCGAATGCGAGAGCACCTTCGCGTAACTTTCCTTCTTCGACCAGCTCGTCGACCAGGCCCATCTCCAAGCAGGCCTTGGCACCTACGTGGGTGCCATTTGTGACCATCTCAAGCGCCTTTTCAGGCCCGACTATGCGAGGCAGGCGCTGTGTACCCCCCGCTCCCGGGAGCAAGCCGAGATGAACTTCAGGAAGCCCACATTTGGCACTCGGAACCGAAACCCGGTAATGGCAG
>JANOPA010000080.1:0-2713 GCA_031421635.1 Betaproteobacteria bacterium
GTAAACGCTCGGTGAGTACCGCATTGAATTTTTAGGTGTGCAGGTAGAGGATAGGTGTCCGCGTAGAAAGAAGGTGGACACCTAGATGGACGAGATAAGTACGAGTGAGGTAGTTGAGATTCCTGCTCTTTCGGGATTGATCCGAGGGGAGAAGGTCGACGGTCGTAAGGTCTATGACCCGAAGGTTAAGCGCGAGCTGGTCAAGCTTTGCTTAGCACCTGGTGTGTCGATTGCTCGAGCGGCGATGGTTAATGGCTTGAACGCCAATTTGTTGCACAAGTGGATTAACGAGCACCGGCTTGGTAAGAAGCCAAGTAGACGCAGGAAGGCGAAGCCGACGAGCCCTGAGATGCTGCCGGTGGTGGTGAGGCCTGCGCCAGCCCTGGCAGCATTGCCCGCTGCAACCTTCGAGATTGAGCTGGCGCGGGGCAAGGTTCGGATCAATCATCCCGATGCTCAGACGCTGCGCATGGTGTTTGATTTGTTGGGGGCGCTATAACGATGCAATCCTTAGTGGGCTTGCCCTCTGGCACTCGGGTTTGGGTGGCTGCGGGGATCACGGATATGCGCAAAGGGATGAGCGGGTTAGCCGCGATTGCGCAGCTCTCGCTGGACACCGATCCGTACAGCGGCCACGTGTTTGTGTTCCGAGGCCGCCAGGGCGATTTAGTGAAGATGCTGTGGTGGAGTGGTGATGGTATGAACCTCTACGCCAAGCGTTTGGAACGAGGTCGGTTTGTGTGGCCGCAAGCGGCGGCCGGAAGTGTCTCGATGACTGCGGCGCAATTATCGATGCTCCTCGAGGGCATCGATTGGAGGCGTCCGCAGAGGACGTGGCAACCAGAAATGGTGGTGTAGAAACCAGTAAAAATAGGAGCACCATTGATCGTGTTGTGAGAGTGCCATGCAGCGTGACTAGAGCGTAAAGATTGCGCTACATTGGAGGTCATGGCGCAGCGCTTCTCACCAACCCAAACACTGCCAACTGACGTGCTCAGTTTGCAGCAGTTGGTGCTGGAGCGCGAGGCTCAGCTTAGTGTGAGTGAGGCAGAACTAGCGCTACGCGATGCCGCTCTGATCGTGCGTGACGTAGAGCTCTCCGAGCGCCAAGCCGAGGTTCTTCACCTTCGAGCTTTTGCTGAGAAGTTGAAGCTACAGATTGCGGTGATGAAGCGGTTACGCTTCGGTCGCTCGTCTGAGAAGATGGACCAGGAGATTGCGCAGCTTGAGCTGATCGTGGAGGATCTTGAGACCACGGCTGCGGCTCACGAGCATGCGGCGGCCGCCAAGCTCAAGACTCCACCCCAAGACGATCCGGCAGAGAAGCAGGCCAAGAAGCCTGCCCGCAATCCCTTACCCGAACATTTAGGGCGCGACACCGTCACCATTGAACCCGAGGGGCACGGCTCTGGTGCTTGCCCTTGCCCCGAGTGCGGCAAGAACCAATGGCGAAGTTTAGGCGAGGACGTCACCGAACATTTAGAGTTGGTGCCCGAGCACTTTAAAGTGGTGCGTACCCGTCGGCCCAAATACAGTTGCGCGGGTTGCCAGACGATTGTGCAGGGCACGGCCCCCAGCCGTGCCATCGCCCGGGGCATCTTCGGCCCAGGTTTACTGGCCCATCTCGTGGTCTCCAAATACTGTGATCACCAGCCCCTGCACCGACAAATCGGCATCTACGCCCGCCAAGGCGTGGAACTGGCCAGCTCCACCCTCAGTGATGCGGTTGGTGGCATCGAGGCGATCACGGCACCTCTGACCGACGCGCTGTATAAACACATCATGTCGGCGGCCAAGCTTCATACCGACGACACCCCGGTGACGGTCTTGCAGCCAGGCCGGAAGAGTTCGAAGACAGGTCGGTTGTGGACCTACGTGCGAGACGACACCGGGTGGCACGATCCCACCCCGGCGGGGGTGTGGTTTGCATACTCACCAGATCGCAAGGCTGATCACCCTAGATCGCATCTGAAGGACTTTAGCGGTTATCTGCAAGCCGATGCCTATGGGGGCTACAGCAAACTCTATGAAGAACGCCAAGGCTCGGACAAGCCGATCATCGAAGTGGCGTGCTGGGCGCACGCTAGACGTGAGTTCTATGAGCTGGTCAAAGCCAGTGACTCGCCGCTTGCTCACGAAGCTGTGAGAAGAATCGCAGAGCTGTACAAGATCGAGCACGCGATCCGAGGCCAGAGCGCAGCCCACCGGCAAGAAGTTCGCCAAACCCAGGCTCTGCCCTTACTGAACAACTTACACGCCTGGATGATCGACACGCACAGCAAAGTCTCGCGCAAATCTGCCATTGCCGAGGCCATTCGGTACAGCACCAATCGATGGGAAGCACTGGTTCGCTATACCAGCGACGGCAGGCTTGAGATCGACAACAACATCGCCGAGCGTTCCATCAGACCCGTCGCCCTTGGCAGAAAAAACTATATGTTTGCGGGTTCCGACGAGGGCGGCAAAAGAGCTGCCGCCATGTACAGCTTGATCGGTACCGCCAAAATGCACGGCCTCAACCCCGAGGCTTATCTCAAATACGTTCTGACCCACATCGCCGATCACAAGATCAACAAGATCGATGAACTCTTGCCCTGGAATCTCGCTGAGAAACTAGAGGCACTTAAGCCACATCGTCAAAATACTGAGCAAGCTCTGGCCGCATAACCCGATCAAATAAATACCGTCCATGCGGTACTGACCGAGCGTTTAC
>JANOPA010000081.1:0-2648 GCA_031421635.1 Betaproteobacteria bacterium
TGGATGAAAACAAACGAGCTAGCACTCATTGTTACAAGAAATCAGACGAGTCGCGACCGTGCCGACACGCAGCAACCGTATAACTTAAGCGTCGCTGGTGGGGTGTCCTCAGTGTCTCCGGCTGGCGGCACTGTGTATAACATCTCGCAGTATCAGATCTTTCAGGCGGATTTGGTTCGCGGTTACAACTCTTGGGGCGGGCGTCGACCCATTGCCATGCCAATGCACGATGCGGCTGGAAGAAACCCACCCAATCCAAATGGGCAACAAGGCAGCGTGAGTATCGCAATCGATGGTTCGACAGCGGCTTTCGTACCCACCAAACGAGCACTAACATGGCAAACTGCCGATGCAAGCGGTACGGCGATCGTCCGTGAGCGTAATTGGATCACGTTCCAACCAGGTGAAATCCGTTCTTGCCCAGCTTGCCATGGTGTTAATAAGACGGATCAAGCGGGCAAGGCGTCGCCACAAAATGAGCCTGAGGCGCTCCGCCAATTGTTGAAGTGGTGGAAAACTCAACCTAAGTAATGTAGAAGCAAGGCGCTGGCCAGTTAATCGACCACACAAGCCAGGCGCCTTGATTGCATTTTTGAGTCGATGAGTGGTTTCGCACACTCTCGAATAAGGCTTGGGGTATATTCGTACAGATGAGCTCGAATATACCCCAGGCTTTTACGCCTAAAACGCTAACACCTCTGCCGGGTTCTACGCGAATTGCGATGATTGCGACCACGCTCTTGGTGTTAGGTCTCATCGGTCTTTATAGTTCGGCGGCCTTGCAATTGGTGCGCGCCTGGACTAATTCTGCAGACTTCTCTCACGGCTGGCTTATTTTGCCGGTGAGCCTGTATCTTATTTGGTTGAACCGAAGTCAATGGCTTGCAGAACCGGTGCGCCCGTCTTGGATGGGGGTTCTAGTTCTTTGTGCGGGTGGCTTAATTTGGCTCTCGGGCGAACTTGCGAATGTGCATGTCGTAAAAGGTTACGGTTTCGTGACCATGCTGCTGGGAGTGATTGTTTTGGTCTGGGGCTTGAAGTTTTGCCGGATCAATTTCTTCCCCTTGGTGTTCTTGTACTTTATGGTGCCTGCGGGTGAGTGGCTCAATCCTGTGATGATGGAACACACGGCGTCGGTCGTCGTTTGGCTGCTAAACCTGAGTGGCTTACCCATCTTTCGAGAGGGACTTCACTTTACGTTACCGACTGGCCGCTGGTCCGTGGTGGAGGCTTGTAGCGGTTTTCGCTATTTGCTGTCAGCCCTCATTTTGTCGCTTCTGTTCGCATATTTACAGTACGTCAAATTTAGCCATAGATTGCTGTTTGTTTTAGTTGCGCTCATGACCGCAATTGTTGCGAACTGGATACGGGCCTACACCATCGTGCTTGTGGGCCATTTTTCGGATATGAAGTATGGAACAGGAGATGACCATGTTTGGTATGGGTGGATCATCTTCGGAGTCGTGATGGCTGTGGTGTTTTGGGTAGGAGCGAAATTCGCGACCGTACCACTCACTGCTGGGTCATTGACTGAGCCGAATCAAGCCATCAACATAGCCAGAGCGCCCAGCGATTCCGCGCCCACTCTGGGGCTAAGTTCCTTGGCTGCGCCCCTTGTCGCGGGCCTGATTTCCGTCGGCATTTGGAGCGCTCTTCCTTCGCGCATGCAGAATTTTGAGGCTCAAAAGGGTCTAACGACTTTCTTGGCGAAGTCTTTTACGACTGCGGGTGAAACGGAATTACCACTGGCCCCAGGATTCACCGAACCTCTAGATAGAGCCACGATCAAGGACGGAAAGTTCCTTGCGCAGATTGCCTATTTTGCCGAGCAACACCAGCGGAAGGACATGTTGGGAATGGGGCAACGAGCGATTCTTGAAAGCGATTCGTTGACACGGATTGTTTCTCGAACCCCGGGGAGTATTGAGCTTGCTAGTCAAAGGATTAAGGCGACGAAGTATTATTTCCGAAGTCGAGACAAGTCTTACGTGATGTGGCATTGGTTTGTCGTCGGAAACTATTCAACCAATAGCGCCTATTTTGCCAAGGCCTACCGACTGTTTAACTTAGTACGCGGTCGTGGTGATCATTCGGCCTCCGTCATAATCGTGACTGATGTTCCAGATGCCAGCAAGCCGCTCACTGATCAGGAATTGGGGGTGTTGCCCTTTGCTTTTAAACTTGATGGTCAAGTTCGTCAGTTTCTGCAGCCCTAAAGACCTTCGTCGCTGGTCTCTAAAACGCGCCAATGTTTTGTTTTTCGCTCTGTACTTTGCGCGGATAGAGTGGGAGTTTTCCGCCAGTTAGAGGGGCGATTGTCGGCGGGAAGAATTCAAGATTCACGACCGGCTTCGGTATTGCATAGCCCGCAGGCATTTTCGAAAGCGGCGCTCCTTTGTTCAACAAATTTTGACTGCTTCGCAGTTTTGAAAGATCCAAAGGTTCGCCTGCCGAGCTAACACTTGGTTCATCTCCTACGGCGTTCGCAGTCCAGTCCGATGAGGTAGCCGGTGACAAGGAGAGACTGGGAGGGAAAAAGTTATTGTTACCGGCTAGCTTGATCACGCCGCTCGACCACTTTCCTTCTTTGGACAGGCCATCCCGAAAGAGGGTTAAGGGCTTTCTGGATACCCCCATCCTAAGAATGG
>JANOPA010000082.1:0-1543 GCA_031421635.1 Betaproteobacteria bacterium
TGTCGGGGCGTGGATCTAACATGGGGGTCGGTCCCTACATATAGTGTTCTTCATTAATTTCGGTGGCCATCTGAAATCTCGGATACCACTGCCCAAATAGTCTTGACAAGCGGCCATCGAGAACAGCGCATCGGACCTGCAATAAGTTGTGGGCATCTTCAGCCGTCCAACGCATTGGCTGCAGCTTGCACATCCGCTGATTCACGATGTGGTGCATATTGGACTCGGCAGGCGCGCTCGATATTCGTAGACCTTTGCGCCTCGCATCAGAATAATTGGTGAGGCTATTCCAATTGTTCCTTAGATAGTCGCGTAGGTCGAGCACGTGTTTTCTGAATCGAGCTAGGCGCGCCGATTTTGCAGGCGTGGTCGAAGCCGGATCATGCTCACAACAATCGAATATTTCCCGCATCCTGACGTTGGCTTCGTTCCATTGGCCATGCCACATTTGATGGCGCAAGTTCGGCAGTAGCTTACTGAATATCGCGCTATCCTTGAGGTCGGCGATTGATCCGCTCACCGTGTTCAACATCTGCTCCATTGGGCGCAAGCGCATACTGATATGGAACCAGTCCAGCACGCTGCGAGCACCCTGTTCGACTGAGTTTCCGACTAGATTCTTGAGGCCATCGGCGCCGTCTGCCAATACAGCGACACTCGAATCAGTGGTGAGCCCGTGGTCCTTCAGAGCCGTCTTCATCAACATGAGTGCGGCCTCAGGATTTGGTGCCACCCAGGCAAATCTGCCATCGAGCCGACCATTGCGCTCGACGCGACCCGCTAAGACAAAGTGTTGCCTCTCAAAACCCCGTCGATTGGCTTTGACGTAAGTGCCGTCAATGGCGACAAGCAATCGTCCAGCAGGCGGTGGATCAAAGTCCTTAGCCTTAACTGAAAACTCATATTCATCGGGTTCGGTCGCTCTGGAGTCGATTAGTACGCCGACCGCCATTGTGTGGCGCCTAACCGTCGCGTGTGACAGGCCATCGCCCGACAAGGGAAGGAACTCTCGCAGGATTGTCGCTGCCTGACGATAAGGAACTAAGCTACCCCACCGAGTGATCAAGTATCGATACTCTGGCGTGGCTCCGTCTTTCTTCAGCCAATACAACGGCCAATCGTATTTGCCTCGAAATTTTAAGCACGAACACTTGAAATATCGATAGCAATTCACATCAACGCGGCCGAAGACGGTGCGAATGACACGGCTACGGAGATCCTTGTCGTTTTTCTCTCGGCCACAGTGCTCGCACACTTTGGCCATCGCAGAAACGAGAATGATCTGGTCCGTCACAATTTGGTGCTGTACCTCTTGGATCACGGCCTTGCCTTCGTCCAGCGATAGGCCAACGTCCTCCGGCTGAACGTCGTGCTCGTCACGGTATACCCGCATGACCTCTGTCACTCCCAGGGAGCGGTTACCAAGCTTTGTTTCGACGGAAACGATGAATTCCATGTCAGCACCCTCAAGGTAATAAAAGTGTGATCGCCAGGGATTCTAGAATAAACTACATTTAGCGTCTGACCCCCATGTTTGATCCAC
>JANOPA010000083.1:0-77885 GCA_031421635.1 Betaproteobacteria bacterium
TGCTATGGTTTCTATTCCATGAAACCTGCAAGGCCGCTATGACCACCCTTAACAAGCCACCACCTAACGCACCTTCGGCGAGTGAGGTTGTTCAGCAGGAAAATCCAAGACTAGACATGAGTGGCGCGATGAGTTACGGCGACTACCTCGAGCTTGACGCCTTACTTAGTGCACAAAAGCCGCGCTCGCCCGATCACAACGAGATGCTCTTCATCATCCAGCATCAAACCAGTGAACTTTGGATGAAGCTCATGCTGCACGAACTGTTAGCGGCGATTGAAAATGTCAGGAATGACGATTTGCGTACCGCTTTTAAAATGCTCGCGCGCGTCAGCAGAATTATGGAGCAACTGGTTCATGCCTGGGACGTGCTGGCCACGATGACGCCGCCAGAATACAGCGGCATTCGGCCCTATTTGGCGAGCTCAAGTGGCTTTCAAAGTTTTCAGTATCGCTGCATTGAGTTTGCTCTGGGTAACAAAAACGAGGCGATGCTCAAACCACATGCTCATCGCGCAGATTTACTTGCGAAAGTAACGGGTGCTTTTCAGGCCCCTTCGCTTTATGACGAAGCCTTAATGTTGCTTGCGCGTCGTGGCCTGGCGGTGCCGACGAGCCATACCGCTCGCGACTGGACCCAGGCCTATCAAGCCAACGAGCAGGTAGAGCAGGCCTGGCTACAGGTCTACCGCGACCCTAAACACTATTGGGATCTATACCAACTTGCCGAGGAGTTGATGGATCTTGAAGACGCTTTTCGCCTTTGGCGCTTCCGACATGTCACCACTGTCGAGCGAGTGATTGGCATGAAACGTGGCACCGGGGGTACGGGTGGCGTCGGCTATTTGCGCAAGATGCTGGACGTGGTTTTATTCCCTGAAATCTGGTCGCTTAGAACTGCGCTTTAAGTTAGCAGGCGCCGTCCAGGCACCGTGCCATTCATCGGATCCTCTGACCAGGCCTCGTAAGAAAGAGGCGCTATGATGTGTCAGCACCCACTTTTGCCAAGCCCTTTCTAGCCTCCCAAGGACCACAATTCATATGAAAACCAGAATCACCGAAATGTTCGGCATCGAGCACCCTATCATTCAAGGCGGCATGCATTTCGTCGGCTTTGCCGAACTGGCTGCGGCGGTTTCCAATGCGGGCGGTTTAGGCATCATCACCGGCCTTACTCAGAAAACCCCCGAAGACCTTGCCAATGAAATTCGACGCTGCCGCGAGATGACTGACAAGCCTTTCGGTGTCAATCTAACTTTCCTCCCCATCGTCAACGCACCCGACTACCCTGGCTATATCCGCGCGATTATTGAAGGGGGCGTGAAGGTTGTGGAGACCGCGGGCAACAACCCCCAAAAATGGTTGCCAGGACTGCACGAAGCAGGCGTAAAAGTGATCCATAAATGCACTTCGGTACGGCACTCATTAAAAGCCGAGTCCATTGGCTGCGACGCGGTGAGCGTCGACGGTTTTGAATGTGGCGGCCATCCTGGTGAAGATGACGTTCCAAACTTCATCCTTTTGCCGCGCGCCGCCGAAGAACTAAAAATTCCTTTCGTGGCCTCGGGCGGTATGGCCGACGGACGATCCCTAGTCGCTGCACTTGCCCTTGGCGCAGAGGGTATGAACCTCGGCACGCGCTTCATCGCCACCAAAGAGGCTCCCGTTCACCAAAATGTGAAGGACGCCATTGTCGCGGCCAGTGAGTTGGACACCCGACTGGTCATGCGTCCTCTACGCAATACCGAGCGTGTACTAAACAACGGAGCGGCTCAACGCCTGCTTGAAAAAGAAAAAGCGTTGGGTGGCAATATCAAGTTTGAGGACATCATTAACGAAGTCGCCGGTGTCTACCCCAAAATCATGAAGACGGGGGATATGGATGCCGGTGTCTGGTCGTGCGGCATGGTGGCAGGATTGATTCACGATGTACCCACGGTCAAAGAGCTTGTTGATCGCATCATGAGTGAGGCCGAGAACATCATTCGTAAACGCCTGCCAGGATTTGCGGGCTAAAGTCTACCCACGGGGAGCTAGTCATGATTAATATTCGTCACGCAGTAGTCCACATGCGCTCGGGACATTGGAGCGAGGCCCGCACCCTCGTGCAAAAGGATAACTCTTTGTTGAGTGCGTGGTTGCACGGGATTTTGGATATTCAGGACGGCGACCTAGAAAGTGCGGAATCCTGGTATGGCAAGGCCAACCGGAATTTCTTGCGGCGCGGCTCCGTCGATGAAGAGCTGAAGCGCTTCGAGGCAGAGTTGATGGACTAGCGTACGCGAGCGCTGGCGTGTACGCACCAGCGCTTGGGAAAGCGCTTTAAACCGCCCCGTGACTTTCTACGTAGAGCGCGTACAACGAATGACAACTCGTCATGTAAAGGCGATTGTTTTTAACTCCACCAAAAGTGAGATTGGCGCAGCGCTCAGGAAGCTTGATGAAGCCGATCGCCTTGCCCAGGGGATTGAAAACCATGACGCCATCGAGGTCCTCTGATGCCGAATAAGGGATCAGTGAACCAGATACTGTTATCAGACTTGACGACGATGTCGTTCGGTGCGTTGAGCTTCTTGCCCTCGAAGCTGTCGGCCAACACCGTGAAGCTCCCGTCTTTCTCGCTGTACTTCATGATGCGGTTATTGGGAATATCGCTCATCAGCAGGTATCCACCTTCGGGGAAGTAGGCTGGCCCCTCTGCCCACCGCATTCCCGTCGCGACTTGTTCGACCGTGCTGCTATAAATGCGGTACTTGGCAAAGCTGGGGTCGAGGATCAGCACCGAAGGATCGGGGTAACGCTGATTCGGTTTGAACTCAAACGATTGCGCAGTCGCTTGCGTACCGAGGGCGGCCAATCCAGTGCCCGCCGCGAGGTTCAGAAAGTTTCTGCGCTCGGTTGCGACAGACTCTTTTATTACTGCATTTTTTGTAACTGTCGTTTGGAGGAGCTGACAAGCTCTGCTACTCTTTAAACTGAGATGGCGTTCAAACCGAGCGACACTCTAAACCGCGACCGATGAGCAACAACAGATGAGCAACAACACGACCGAAACCGCCTACATCGCAGGTGGGTGTTTTTGGGGTATGCAAGACCTGCTGCGCAAAATCCCCGGCGTAGTACACACCGAAGTGGGCTACACCGGAGGCTGGTTAGACAATCCGAAGTACGACGACACCCACGACTCCAAGTCCGGGCATGCCGAAGCGGTAAAGATCGTTTTTGACCCTGCGACCATCAGCTTTGATACTTTGTTGGATCAGTGGTTTTTCAAAATGCATGACCCAACCACCCTCAATCGTCAGGGCAACGATATGGGCACGCAGTATCGTTCCACCATTTTCTATACCGACGAGGCACAAAGGCTAACAGCCGAAGCCGCGAAGCAACGCATCAACGATTCCAGCAAATGGAAGCGCCCACTTGCAACAACCATTGAACGCTTTGAGAAATGGTGGATTGGCGAGGGCTATCACCAAGACTATTTGGTGAAAAATCCGGGTGGCTACTCCTGTCATTTTATGAGAGATTAAGTGCGTCCTTGCTAGGCGCGCCGTATGTTTAAAACTCTCACCTCCGTCCTACACGCGCTTAAAACTCGGCCTCGACTGATCACCTCTTTATTCGTCGCGCTACTTAGCGCCGCGCTGATCCCACAGTCTTGGGTGAGTGGCGGGGCGACTCGTGTGCTAATCGCTTGGAATCTCGGAGTGTTGCTCTATCTCGTCTTGGTGGCGCGCATGGTACTGAGCTCGACGCCAGAATCAATGCGTCGCAGGGCCATCACACAAGCCGAAAGCCAGTTTGTAGAATTGGTTTTGGTGCTCTTTGCGACATTGGCTGCCGTAGTGGCCATCTTTGTGCAACTCACGATTGCCAGGAACTTATCAGGTGACACAAAGATCGCGCAAATCGCATTAGCCGCGGTCACCATTCTTTTTGCATGGATATTTATTCACACGATGTTCGCTCTGCACTATGCTCACGACTATTACGAAACAACCGCCCGACGTGAACCGCCGGGTCTAGTGTTTCCCGGCACGAGCGATCCAGAATACGGAGACTTTTTTTACTGCGCCTTTATCATTGGCACTTCGGCGCAAACTGCTGACGTATCCTTCACCAATAAGCCACAGCGGCGCATTGCGCTTGTGCATAGCGTTCTATCGTTCTTGTTTAATACGACGATGCTTGCCATGACGATTAATATCGCCGCGGGCTTTCTCTAGCGAGTCGCAAGACAAAACCCACCCGAGGAAAATGTACCCGCACCTTTCCGGCGACTGGATCCACTCGCCCAAGCGTGAAATGAGTCGAATAGGCTCCCAGTAGTTCGCCCTCGCTAGCCTCAACACCAAAACTCTCTGCCGTAATCGCAACCTGCTGGCCAAGCGCAAGCCCGTGGGAATCAACAAATTCCTTCGGATTCAAGAAGCTTTGTAAAGCTGCTGGCAAAGACGATTGCTGAGTTCGCGCTGCCGCAGCACTCACCGACAAACTGGACGTTGCGTCGCCCTCAATCATCGTGCCATGACCCAGTTCAGCCAGACGATCCATCCAAGGCAGAATGTGGGGATAATCCTTCAAGATGCTCGCCACCGACGTCAGTCGACGGGTAAACCAAAGCGGGTGATAGCAAGAAAAATCGGCGAGACTAGGCTGCTCACTCAACAAGAACTTTCGCCCTTCGAGCATTTGATTGATTCTAAGCAGATAACTCTTGAAATAACCGGTCGCGTCTTGCGGCGAGAGTCGCGCACCGCCGCCTCGCATGGCTTTTCGGTCGGCCGCAAACACTGCACCCGTCTCAGGCGATTGTCCTGCAAACAACTCGGCAGCGCCTGCTGGCTGGAAGTTATAAGCCATGGCCGCGCCAAAGAGTGCGGAATCCGCCCACTGAGCGACGATGCGCGAACTGCCTTCGCTATCACTTGGAAACAAACTGGGTGTCGGTGCGAGGTGCTGCAAGGCATCGGCGATCAGGGAGGTGTCACAAATCACTTCGTTAGCCACTTGCAAAATTGGTATGCGGCGATAGCCGCCAGTCAGTGCTTGCAAGTCGGGCTTAGGCATGATCGAGGGTTGTAGTACGGAATGCCAGGTCAGGCGCTTTTGCCCAAAGATCAGCCGAATTTTTTCAGCGAAAGGCGACGTGCGATAGTGATGTAAATAGAGATCAGTCATAATTTTTACCAGTAATAAGCGATCAACTCAACGAGCGGTTGACACTAAAAGGTTTGGATCACTAGCGTGGTCAGTCGTGACACTAAAGCACCTGAAAGAAACTCAAATGCACTCCAGCCGGTGCGCGTGTTCCACTCCCAATAAACTGATATTGGTTCATCCAGGTCCATTGGGCTGCGGCTGCCTCTAGCTGAGGCTGACATCGAAAATAGACTCGGCTTGGATCGACGGGCTGACCCGTGCGAAGGCGTAATGAATCTTCAGCACTGGCCACGCGCAGGGCGGTGTTACTAACAAACACTCTTGCACCATCATGCATTTCGATGACGTAACGCGCATCCAAATGGGCCTGCGTGCCGTCCGCATGAATCAGTTGAAAATCGGCCCCCCCAGGAACGACCCGCCCAAGGTACTTGGTGACATCCGAATTTTCAGTATCAAGCCCCTGGCGGGCCAGCAAGGCGGGCGAAGGCGTCAAGACCCCACCAGTAATGGGAATCATCCTTCTCACGCCACCAGGAGTTTCACCCACATCCACAGGGGCGGAAACACTCACGTCCAAATCAAATACATGGATCAGTTCAGGTTTGGGAAGGCTCACAACAATCCTTTTAAATCATTCATCAACAATTATCCCTTAGGCTCTATAAACGGCTCTCAAAGTTCTCCGCCGAATCAACCTCTCCGGAGCCTTTGTAATGAGAGTAACTCGGCCAAGAACACAAGGGGCGGGTTCGACCCGGAAAGACTTTCGTGCCCCGAGCCACTATGGCTTGCGGTGCTTGATTTTTTTCAACCCAGGTGACCAAGCTCTCCAGCCCCTCCCAAGCATCTGTTGCGGCGCCGCCCGAGCAATGCCCCATACCTGGAATCAGGAAAAGGCGCGCAAAATCCGCCGTGCTCGCGCCGTGCATTGCCTGCATGCGTCGGTAATAATCCACCGATTCGTTAGCTGAGAAAATCGGATCAGCCATGCCGTGCGCGAGAAGTAATTTACTACTTCTTGCTTTGAAGCCTTTGAGTTGGACATCGGACTCGGTATTGTAAATCCAGGCATAAGCGTCCATGCGCGCCGGGTCCCGGTCAAAGTTAAACGTAAAGATGCTTAAGCTAGGGTCGGGTGGCGTGACAAACTCATGCTTCATTGCATCTTGCATTAAGAACACATGACGCGAGTTAGGTGTGGCCGTGAGCGAGTTACCTAGCTTCCACATGCGCCAATCGTTGTCGGGATGACCAATGCCCGCATCCCACGGCCATGAAAAGTAGAGCGGCGCACCGGCCGTTGTGCGCGCGCCATTAAATATTTTTTCCAGTGCTTGTACCTGCGGTACGCTAAGGCATGTCGAATCCTTGGCCACACCAGACGGACAGGCCAGACTGAGAGGCGTAAAACGGCAAGCGGCAGGGTTAGAGACGAGTCCGTCAACCACGCCATCCTGGGCGTCGCACGCCTGTAAAACGCCCTTGCGCACTAAGCCGAGATCGTCATTGCTCAAGGCCTGACTTAAAAGGGTCAGACCCTCTGAATTTCGAGGAGCAATGGACTGAAGGGTTTGAGTATCCCAGGCTGCCGCCACCGTTGCACCCTTCGCCACCGTCATAGCGGGCGCCATCGCTAAAACGCCGTCAAATTGTCCGGGAAAACGCTGGGTAAACATCTTTCCTTGGCGACCACCGCCAGAGCAACCCACGAAATAAGACTTCTGAGCGGCGAGTGTGTAATGACGATGAATCAACTCCTTCGCTTTGCTCGCTACAATGTCGTAGGAACGGTAAGCATGATCTATTCGTGCCAGAGAATCATATCCAAAGGTGGCATCCGTGCCTTGATGACCGGCATCTGTTGTCACGACGGCAAAGCCTTTGTTAAGCGCATAGTCGACACTTGCCTGCGGCCCCACGGCTGGTCGCACTACGCCGTCATTGCCCCCACCTCCTTGAAATAAAAATCGTCCGTTCCAAGCCGCGGGTAGTCGTAATTCAAAGCCAATGTGGTAACTCTTCTCGTCCACTCCTTTTCTTTGGCCTGTCTTTCCGCTCAGTCGACAATGTGCGGCCAATAGTGGCCCGGACGTGGCACCTGGCGGCCGCAGCGTGCCGGCCTCAATCCATTCAGTACTGAGCGCGTCGTTGCCTTCGCTGCGCTTGTCCAGATCAGATTTGCTCAAGTCGAGGCACTGCGCAGCGGAAACGCCCGCGGTATTTACGGATGGGAAAGCTACCAGAGAATCCTTTGACGAAACGCCCCAGCTCCCTAGACTTAAGAATAGTGCCAGGGCCCCGATCAATAATGCGGCCATTGGCCTTGCCATCCGATTGTCAAAAACGCTTGTCGACCTTAAATCGTTCATTCGTCGCCCCCGCAGTTGCCACATAGTTGTCTTACCGCATCCCGCTTTCACGATGAGCAAGCGGCTTCATTGCGGATCGTACCGAAAGCACAACGCAAAGCGTTTCCGCTTACCCACTTTTTCAAAATCACTCCTGATAGACTAGACCCGTGCTTTCCATCTCGTACATCGGAACCTGTCCGATAACTTGCCCCATAACCCGTCTCGACACCCAAACAAAGGTCTGGGCACATTGAAAAAACTACTTCGCCTGCTGGGAAGCGCGCTTCTCTTGCCCATTATTTTCTTTGAGGAATGGGGCTGGAAGCCACTGGCGCGTTTGATGGTCAGAATCGCTCGCCTGCCGCTTGTCCAGCGCGTTGAAAACAAGATCAGCCATACCCCGCCCCGCCTTGCCTTAACGTTATTTCTGGTTCCAGTACTCGTCCTTTTGCCTTTCAAGTTCGGTGCCTTCTGGCTGATTGCCCATGGGCAAAAGCTGGTCGGTTTGTCGGTGATTCTCATCGCCAAGCTGGTGAGCACGGCCCTCCTCGGCCGCCTGTTTCATCTGACCGAGCGGCAACTCATGAGTTTTCCATGGTTTGCAAAAGCCTACACCTGGTGGCGGACGACAAAAGACCGCGTTGTCCTTCGTCTCAAGGCAAGTAAAGCTTGGCAGACTGCGCTTGAGCTTGGTCGTAGCGTCAGGTCCTGGTTAAGAAAGGCATCCTGACCCAAATGTGGTGAGTCAAACTTTGACGCTGGGCAAAAGAAGGCGCACGGCCTTCTGCCACCCAGCCCACTAGGACAGGGCCATGCCTGGTTTTTGCAGGTCATCCGTTAGAGCAATCACCCGTCCTTCGATCACGGTGGCAACGCGCACTTGCACGCCCGCCTTACTAGCCAACAAGGTCTCGCGAGCAAACTCGACATGCTTCGGTGTCCACACGGATTCGCCACTCAAGTGAGCAAAAAGCTCACCCTTCCATTCCCAGTATTGAAGATAAATTGAAAACTCAAAGGGATTTCGCCAGCGCAGATCCTTCACGCCCCAAACCACGGTGGCATCTGCGCCTAGAGGTGCAAAGCAGTCTTCCTCGCGATACAAATCGATGCTGTGCGGATGCTGCTCGATCATTTCCAGGCCCCCCAGCAAAGCCAGGTGATACAGGAGGCCAGACAACTGGCACAAGCCGCCTCCCAGCTCTTTTCTGAGGCGCCCCTGGATAATATTGCGGCCCTCCACGAAACCATTGGCGCGACTGGCTTGTCCAATACTGTGCCAGAACGAAAATGTTTGACCAGGTTGCAGGACGACCCCATCCACCAGACTCGCACCGCGCCTGAGATTGTGAAGTTTATTGTCGTACAACTGGCCTGGGACGATTCTCTGTTGCAAGACGACCCGAGGCGCCACTTTGAGCGAAGCAGCACACTCGCTTAGTGCTCGACTGGCGAAAACCTGCCCAAGTTTTCGGTCCTTGGCCAGTCGGCAACGTTGAGCAAAGGCCTGGCACCAGGGAGGGGGCAACAACATTCTCAGTCCGCTTCGGACTGCTTGGACAGGTTTCATCCTTCAATTTTGACATTTCGCGCTGAAACGGTGGGTTTTCGTCGCAAGCCAATGGCACGCCCAACCGTCAATCGTCAAGATTCGGGCCTATACGCAGCACCCGCCAACGATCTTTTTAGCGAAGGAGATTCAGATGCAACTCACCCCTGTCATCGCAATTCACATGAGCGCAGCCATCTTAGCCACCGCAATTGGCCCGATCGCCCTTTGGGCTCGAATTGGTCGCCAGAAACACCCCAAGCTGCACCGAGCCTTCGGCTATGCCTGGGTCACCCTGATGATCGTCACAGCGGTATCCGCGATCTTCATCAGAGATTTTCGCTTGCCAAACTTGGCGGGCTTCACGCCCATTCATTTACTGATTCCACTGACCATTGGTCTCATCACTCTCGCCTTCAAACGACTGTTCCAGGGCAATATCCAAGCCCATCGCCAATACATGCAAAGAACCTATATCGGTGCCTGTGTCGTGGCCGGCGGTTTCACACTGCTTCCTGGTCGCTACTTAGGGACTTTAATTTGGTCACAGTGGCTTGGCCTTGTTTAATGTCCACCGCAATCGATGCCAAGCAGATCCCCGGGAAAAGCCCCCCGGCTTCACGCAAAGGCAGATCGTTTTTGACGAGATCACGCAATTTTTAGTGCAAAATCTCCTTAAACCGTGAGAGTCTTATGAAAATTTATTGGCGCACCCACGCCATTCGCTTTAGTGTTACCTGGGTGTTCTGCGCCCTGATTGCGCTCGCCCAGTACGTTTTTAATCCGCCGCATGGGTACTGGATTCCTTTTGTTTACTCCATGTTGATTGGCACCTGCACTGTCGGCTTGGTCGAAATTGGAAGCTACTTCTTGATCGATCCCTCCGCACAAGATCGCTGGCCAAAAGGCTGGAAAGGTTTCGCGCTCATCAGCCTGCCTTTAATCTTGGGCTACATGGCCGGATCGGGATTGGCGGATCTCTATTTTGGTTGGTCGAGCTGGGACGACACGCGAGTGCTTAAAACCTCCGTCACAATATCGCTCATCGCAGGTGTCGCGATTAGTTACTTCTTTCACACCCGCTCCAAGGAGCAAGGCCTACAAGCTCAGCTCAAGGCCATGCAATTGCAAGCCACCGAAGCCAAGCTCAAGCTCCTGGAGGCGCAACTCGACCCTCACTTGCTGTTCAACACACTGGCCAATCTACGGGTGCTCATCGGTATGGATGCGGTCAAGGCGCAAACCATGCTGGATCACATGATTGCCTATCTCCGCGCGACCTTGAGCGGCTCCAGAGCCAGCGAACATCGTCTCGAGCAAGAATTCGCCAGACTGCGCGACTATCTTGAGTTAATGCAAATACGCATGGGTTCGCGGCTGACGTTTGAACTTGATCTATCCGACTCCATCAAGGATCTTATGATTCCCACCTTACTTCTCCAGCCGATTGTCGAAAACGCCATCAAGCACGGCTTGGAGCCTAGCAAAGAAGGAGGTAAAGTTTTGGTTCATGCGCATCTAGAAGGGAATAGACTCGTGGTCGATGTCAGGGACACGGGTCTGGGCAACGAGCTTGCTCGCTTCCAAACTTCAGCGCAAGATCAAGGCTACGGGCTGAGCCAAGTCAGAGAGAGGCTCCTTACTGTGTATGGCTCTCAGGCGCAAATGGAGATCAACAGCAAAGCGGGTGAAGGTACACAAGTGAGGCTGCAATGGCCACTGCAATAATTGCCGAGGACGAAGCGCTTCTCGCCGCCTCCTTAAAAAGCGACCTCAACGCGCTCTGGCCGGACCTGAGCATTTTGGCCGTGGTCGGCGACGGGCAATCCGCCCTGGAGCAAGCACTCATGCTTCGCCCACAGGTCCTTTTCCTGGACATACGCATGCCCGAACTTAGCGGTATTGACGTCGCCTTGGAACTTATCGACACTTGGCCGCAGGACGAGCCCTTTCCAGCCATCGTTTTCGTAACTGCCTACGACGAATACGCGCTGCAGGCCTTCGAGGCTCGAGCCATCGACTACCTGGTGAAGCCGGTCCAAAGACAACGCCTTGCCAACACGGTTGAGCGTATTAAAGCAAGAATTGGCGCGGTAGACCTCGCCGCAACGATTCAGCAATTTCAGGCCTTGCTCCAAAATCGCCCAGCGGATCTTTCCAAGCTTGGCGGCCAGCCCAGCCATCATGGTCGTCAATTGTTGAAAGTGATTCAGGCAGGAGTCGGCAATTCCATCCGCATGATTCCGATCGACGAGGTGAATCTCTTTGAAGCCGCGGACAAATACGTCCGAGTGGTCGCTTCGGACGGTAAAGACTACCTCATTCGCAAAGCTCTTAAAGAGCTCATCGACGAGCTAGACCCCGAAATTTTCTGGCAAATCCATCGAGGCGCTTTGGTGCGTGCCACGGCCATTGACTCTGTGCAGCGCGATGAGGCGGGCCGTCAAACGCTACAGCTCAAGGGTTACCCTCAAGCCCTTTCGGTGAGTCGCATGTATTCGCACTTGTTTAAGGCGATGTAAAGGGAGATGCGCGAATATTCCATAGACTTAAACGCCGCTAGTGACAGCATCAAGAGCCCCAATCAACTCGTACGCATGGTCCCGCATCCGTGGGCCAAGATTTTCATGAACGTCGAATTGCACTAGCGACCCGTCACCAAGTGCGTAGCTCGTCGCACCAAAGCCCGTGCAATTCAAAACGGACGTTCTGATCACAGAATCGAGACGGCCATCTTGACGCTCCTTTTAGCTAAAATCCATAAAACCGCCAAACCTAATACTTGAGTAACTAGTCGACTCGAATCCTGGAATGTCCATCGCTCCTATTGCGGTTTTTTATCGTTTTTAGTTAGAACTAGCGCAAACTAGCATTCAATCGATCCAGCGCAGACTGCCCTGGGCAAAGCGCAGCCTCGCCCATCTGATTCAATGGCATCACACTCGTGTTCAAGGCCTGATGCAAATCATGAGCATCGGGATCGACATAGATTAGCCCGGTCACTACCTCGCCTAAAGCTTGCCGATGCTGCAAGAAATTCATGGCACCAATGCGGTCCGTCGGCTCGTAGTCAGCCGCGAGACGGCGAAAGCGCATCACTGAGCCATCATGCATCGGTACGTCGACCATGCCACCTTCTTCCTGTTTGGCGAAAATCGTGTCGCGCTTGGGGATGAAGTCGAGTCGACTCACCGCTTCGTTGTGCTCGCGCACGTAGTCGTAGCTCTTGGTGGACCCTGAATGATTATTGAACGCGACGCAGGGGCTCACAATATCAATAAAGGCCGCGCCATGATGGGCAATCGCACCCTTGATGAGCGGCACCAATTGTTCTTTGTCGCCCGAGAAACCGCGTGCCACGTAAGTCGCACCCATCTGAAGCGCCAAGCCTACAGTGTCAATCGGTGCATCAGAGTTCACCACGCCTTTTTTGGACTTGGAACCTTGATCAGCCGTGGCAGAGAATTGGCCCTTCGTCAAACCATAGACGCCGTTGTTCTCAAGAATGTAGACCATGTTGACGCCACGGCGCATTACATGGGCGAACTGGCCCAGACCAATAGACGCGGAATCACCATCCCCCGATACACCGAGGTATAAGAGGTCGCGATTGGCGAGGTTGGCACCGGTTAACACCGAGGGCATCCGCCCATGGACCGTATTAAAACCATGCGATGGGCCCAGGAAATAATCCGGGGTTTTGGAGCTACAACCAATGCCCGACAGCTTGGCAACGCGATGTGGCTCAATATCCATTTCCCAACAAGCTTGAATAATCGCCGCGGAGATCGAATCGTGACCACAGCCCGCACATAGTGTTGAGACCTTGCCTTCGTAGTCGCGACGCGTATAACCGACACGATTTTCAGTCAGCGTTGGATGATGCAGTTTCGGCTTGGCGATATAGGTCATGCGACGCTCCCAGCTTTAGCGGCCTTCTCGGCCTGAGTACTTTTTGTTGAACCCGCTGGGTTCGTTTTTTGCTCAATCGCTTTCACGATCGCACTGGTAATAAATCGCGCAGTTATCGGCGTGCCATCATAGTGCAGGATCTTGGGCAAGCGAGCCGGGTCAATCTCAAGCTCGTTCACCAGCAAGGTGCGGAGCTGTGCATCGCGATTTTGTTCAACCACGAATACAGCGTCATGTTCGGCAATAAAGCGCTCAACATCGGCGTTGAACGGGAAGGCACAAATACGCAGACCATCTATGGCATGGCCCTGCGACTTCAGCGCCTCAAAGGCCTCGTTCATCGCAGGTGAAGTCGAACCGTAATAGATCACACCAAATTTCGTTGGCGACCCATTGGCGTTCGCTTGCACTCGCTTGGGTGCGGGCACGTAGCGCTTAGCCGTCTCAAACTTTTGCAATAACCGGTGCACGTTATAGAGATAATCCGGCCCGGCCTCGGAGTACTGAGCGTAGGCATTACGGGTCGTGCCACGCGTGAAATAGCTTCCTTTATCGGGATGAGTTCCAGGATAAGTTCGGTAGGGAATGCCGTCGCCATCCACATCTTTATAGCGACCAAAGTCGCGTCCTTCATCGAGCATCGCCGCGGTCATGACTTTGCCCCGGTCGTAGCGTGCTTGATCATCCCAGGCGAGTGGCTCGCACAGCCGTTGATTCATGCCAATATCCAGATCGGTCATCACGAATACCGGTGTTTGCAAGCGATCAGCAAGGTCAAGCGCCTGAGCGGAATGCTCGAAGCACTCTTTCGGGTCCTCAGGAAAAAGCAGCACATGCTTGGTGTCGCCATGGCTTGCATAAGCGCAGGCGATCACATCGGCTTGTTGGGTGCGAGTCGGCATGCCGGTTGAGGGGCCGCCACGCTGCACATTGATGATGGTGACCGGAATCTCGGCAAAGTAAGCGAGGCCAATAAACTCTGTCATTAAGGATATGCCAGGGCCAGAGGTTGAAGTAAACGCACGCGCGCCATTCCAACCCGCTCCGACCACCATCCCAATGGAGGCCAGTTCATCCTCAGCTTGAACGATGGCGTACTTGTGCTCGCCCGTTGCAGCGTCCACCCGATACTTGGCGCAATGACTCATGAAGGCTTCAGCGACCGAGGACGAAGGGGTAATGGGGTACCACGCACAAACCGTGGCACCGCCGTACACCGCACCCAGGGCTGCGGCATTATTTCCTTCCATAAAGATCTTGCTACCAACTGCGTTGGCCGCCTTTAACTGCAAGCCAATAGGCTTGTAGTTTCCCATAGCAAAATCACGCCCCAGGTGAAGCGCCTTGAGGTTGGAATCGATCAAGCGCTCCTTGCCCTTGTATTGCTCGGTGAAGAGTTTTTCGATCGAGGGAACATCCATGCTGAGCAGCCATGACAGTGCGCCCAGGTACAAAATATTCTTGAACAGTTGGCGCTGACGCGGGTCGGCATAGGTGACATTGCAAATCTCGGTGAGCGGCACTCCGATCACGGTAATGTCTTCTCGAAAGGCGGAATCTGGCATGGGCTTGCTACTGTCGTAGAGTAAATAGCCCCCGGACTCCAACTCGCGCACATCGGCATTCCAAGTTTGCGGGTTCATCGCAACCATTATGTCGATACCACCGCGACGACCCAAATAGCCCGCTTCACTGATGCGCACTTCGTACCAAGTGGGCAGGCCCTGAATATTCGACGGGAAAATATTGCGTGGACTCACCGGCACGCCCATCCGCAAAATAGCGCGAGCGAACAATTCATTGGCGGACGCCGAGCCCGAGCCATTAACGTTCGCGAATTTGATGACGAAGTCGTTGGTAGCCGCCAGGGCCGGGACATTACCCGCACGAAACACCGCCTTCGGGGTAGCCACAGGATTTAGGGGAGCGTTCGTCAAGCGGCCCTCCTTGCATCTGCACCGGCTTTATGGGCGGCACTGGCCGCAGCCAGAGCGTTTGGTCGAACATAGCCGGCACCGTTATCACGGCTACGCGGACCGGCATGACTCATCTCAATGAGCATCTTTTGCATATCCCATGCCCCGGTTGGGCAACGCTCAGCACATAGGCCACAGTGCAAACATACATCCTCGTCCTTCACCAGTACGCGCCCGGTCTTCAGGCTTTCCGAAATATAGAGACTCTGCGCTAGGTTAAGGGCTGGTGCCTTTAATCGGCCTCGTAACTCTTCTTCCTCACCATTGGAGGTAAACGTAATGCAATCGGTAGGACAAATATCGACGCAGGCATCGCATTCAATGCAGGCATCTTTCGAGAACACGGTCTGCACATCGCAGTTCAGGCAGCGCTGGGCCTCCTTGAAGGCTTGAGCAGCGCTAAAGCCGAGTTCTACTTCGATCTTGATGGACTTCAGCGCAATCTCGGCTTTTTCCCAGGGCACGATGTTACGTAAATCATTGGAGATATCGTTGTCGTAACTCCACTCGTGAATACCCATTTTTTGCGACAAGGTGGTCACACCCGGATCGGGACGCAACTTGATATCTTCACCACTCAGTTGACGGTCGATTGAGACCGCTGCTTCATGGCCGTGAGCGACCGCCCAAATAATGTTCTTGGGACCAAACGCTGCATCGCCGCCGAAAAATACTTTCGAGTGACTACTCCGTAAAGTCACGGCATCGACGACGGGCATGCCCCATTCGTCGAACTCCAAACCAATGTCGCGCTCGATCCAGGGGAAGGAATTTTCCTGGCCGATTGCGAGCAGCACATCGCTACATTCAACATACTCAGGTGGTTCGCCAATAGGCACCATCTTGCGTTTGCCCTTGGCATCGATCTCCGGTTTAACCTTGTCGAAAGTCATACCCACCAACTTGCCTTCCCTGTGCTCGAAGGTTCGGGGCACCATGTAATTCAGAATAGGGATGCCTTCATGCTGAGCGTCTTCCTTCTCCCAAGGCGAGGCTTTCATTTCATCGAAGCCGGAGCGCACGATGACCTTGACTTCGTCGCCACCCAGGCGTCTCGAGGATCGGCAGCAATCCATGGCGGTATTACCACCGCCGAGCACGATCACTTTGGAACCGATTTTTTCAATATGCCCGAAGGATACGGACGACAACCAGTCGATACCGATGTGTATATTGGCTGCCGCTTCGCGACGGCCAGGAATTTCCAGATCGCGCCCCCGCGGTGCGCCGCAGCCGACGAAGATTGCGTCGTAACCTTCGTCGATCACTGCTTTCAGCGATTCAATCCTTTGTCCAGAGCGAAACTCCGCGCCCAGATCAAGCGCATAGCCAACCTCTTCGTCAATGACCGATTCAGGCAAACGGAAACGAGGGATTTGCGAGCGAATAAAACCACCGGCTTTTTTCTCGCCATCGAACACCACCACTTCATAGCCCAAAGGCGCCAAGTCTCGAGCCACCGTGAGAGATGCAGGTCCTGCGCCGATACAGGCAATGCGTTTGGCATTCTTCTTGCCAGAGGGTTTAGGCATCAAATGGTCGACCGAGCCCTTCAGATCCGCAGTTACCCGTTTTAAACGACAAATTGCGACTGGTTCAGGATGCGAGCTTTCCTGGATCCCAATATTATTTTGCTCGACTCGTTCGCGTCGGCAGGCCGGTTCGCAAGGCCGGTCACAAGTCCGGCCTAAAATGCCTGGAAACACATTAGATTTCCAGTTCACCATGTAGGCGTCCGCATAACGGCCACCAGCAATCATGCGAATGTATTCGGGTACAGGGGTATGAGCCGGGCAGGCCCATTGGCAATCTACGACCTTATGGAAATAGGTCGGAGCAGTGATATCAGTGGCGTTCAAACAAACCCTCCTCTTACGTTGCTTCCTAGGAAGTCACGGAATTCTGCGACCGGTTGGTCGGGAATTGTGTCTCCTCAATAGGGGCCCCTAGTCCGCTCGCTGGGCGTTTTTTAGGACTTTGGCAACGTGTTGTAGCAGTCTACGGCAGTAGTGTAGGGGGGCTGAGGAAGTTTTGCAAAAAGATGGAATTCTAAGCTCGCGGGAGACTGCTTGACGTTTTGCGGCCATTCGGTGCTCCACGGGCACCTTACGGCTTACAACAGGCGCACATAGCCTTACCAGGAATAGGTAATCGTCGAAAAAAGCCCGCGCGCAAGACCTCCAGTACCGCCTTCAGCGACGGAATAATCCCGATTAAGCGAATACTCGACCACGAACTTAACCCCGTCGACAACCCATTCACCTACAGTCAAAGTGGTTCGGCTTTTCGGCAGAAAGCCTACTCTGGTGGGAACAGTTTCAATCAATTGAGTCACTCCTGCCAAATCGCGCGTTCGGGAGTAACCGAGGGCCAAGAAAGTGCCCTGTCCGCCAATTGATTCGATCCACGGATTCCAATTGAGCTGGTAACCCAGTGAGAGCTGCCAGGACGCGGGCCTTATTCTCACGGCTCGGCCAGCGTCGTCACGAAAGGCCGCAGTTTTTGTCGCGCCATTCCATTCCGCAACAATCGATGCAGCGCCTAAGGTCATCTTGGCGTTAAGGCCGACGCCAGGAACACGATCAAATTGACTCACGAATGATCGATACTCGGTCTCCAAAAATCGACTATCAAAGACTGAACTGTTGTAGTCCAGGTTGAGGTCCAGGGTCCAGGGACAAAGGCCTCCACCTCGCAACTGATCGTAATTACGGCCACAATTTCCATTGGCTCGATAGCCCAATCGTGCCACGACGTTGCTGTTGAAATTCCGATTGGGGACTCCTGTGTCACTACTATCGTAAAAATAGATACTGCCGTAGTAAGGTGGCAGCTTAGGCGGCGGAAAACTTAACCCCGGTGGTTTTGGCCGCGATGGCACAGGCTTGTAACCGACCCACGACTCCGCCAACGAACTGACCAGGGGGTTGAACAATACGGGTTCGACGCGAGGCGCAACCACTGGTACAGGAGTGCGAGTCAAAGGCGGTGTCGGGAAGCCGAAACCAAGGCCAATCGCCGCCTTTCTCGTTTCGAAGCCATCAATCGTCAAGGGATTATCCACCGTCAGGACGTCCGCCCGGTGAACCCCTGTAGAGATTCCGAAGGGCAAGGTCATGATTCCCGCGCGTAAGTACAGTGGGAAGCGCGTTACGTCGCCAATCGTGACATAGGCACGATCTAAATTGACACGATCAACGCCCGTGAAATACCCCTTGTTCGTTTGCAAGAGGGTGCTTCCCTTGCCACTGTCGTAACCGACAATAAAGCTGCCCGTCACCCAGGGGCTGACTTGAATTTCAAGATCGATCTCAGCGGTGTTAAACTTGAGTCCATGTTTAGAAGGGCCAGCGAATTCGTTACTCCGACCCACCAGCAATTCGATCGCCCCACCCAGGACGACGGCTTCATTGATTTTCGAACCCGTTTTAGCCATCGACTCTTGAATGATCTGCCGAGTTGCGCGCTCTTGAGCAGTCTTGGACATCTCTAATTCTTTAACACGCCGCTCAAGGGCTTGATCGCTCTCAACCATCGGTGTTTGAGGATCGACTTTTTCGGCCGAAGAGGGGGGTAATGGAACGACCCCCGTCGGGCGATCTGGTTTCTGTGTTTCTAAGGCTTTCAGTCGATTTGCCAGTTCGCGATTTTCAGCCTGCAATTCCTTCACGGCGCGTTTCAAATCCGCTAGTTCGTCGTCGGCAGCCTGGACTGTCGTGACCAGAAAAAAAAGCGAACTGCCCAACATCAAGGCTGCCGATGGGTAGCCAAGGCGTGGTCGGCAACCCACGCCGACTCCAGTCGCCAAGGAAGAACTGAATTTAGAGGACTGTTGCTTTGCACTCATATTGACGAGATCCCAGGTGAGATGACTCTAATGACGAAACGCTTCAGCAGGTTCGAGGCGTGCAGCCCGTGATGCCGGATAAATACCGGATAGCAGACCAATTACGCCTCCAACTAAAGGTGCCAAAAAAGGGGCCGCAGGGTCAAGCACGGGCGTCCAGGTCTGGTGCGCCGAAACGCCAATCACAATAAGGACACCAATACTCGCACCGATAATTCCACCAATAATCCCCATGGACGCGCTTTCAATGAGAAACTGAGCGGCGATATGCTTTCGCGTCGCACCAATCGCCCGCCGCAGACCGATCTCTCCGGTGCGCTCCATCACCCCGACTAGGGTGATATTCGCGATACCCAGCGCTCCAACGATCAAGGAAAGCCCACCAAGCAAAAGAAACATGACGTTGAGATCGGTTTGAACTTCGTCACGCACCCGCTTCGGTTCCAAGGGAACCTGCACACGAAGCGTCCGTGGATCATCGGGCCGGAGCGCGACACTGGCTTGGCTGGCAATGAGGTAGGCGGCGCCAATTTTCGTTTCTACAACAACCGTGCTTGGCCCCAACAACCCGAAATATCGCCGAGCGGTACCTTCTGGAATGATGACCGCACCAAGCAACTCTGGCTTGCGCACCACTTCGCGCAAGATCCCGACCACCATGTAGAGCTGATCCCCAATCGAAATCGCAGGGAGTCTTTCAAGCCGAGAAATACCGAGGCGTTGGGCGGCATCGGGTCCCAACACCGCAACACGGTCGGCTCGTTCCGAATGTGCTAAATCAGGGAAGCGGCCAGACTCTAAATCGGCCCGTACGGCACGAAACAAATCCGCTGAGGCCGCATGTACCGCTAGCTTGAACGCACTTGGGTTCATCGGATCCCTGCCCGATGAGGAACTCACCAATGCATTACCGACATCTACGTCACTCATTGCACCGGCTGCGACTACTCCATTGAGACGTTGCAAGCGAGCCGGAGCGTCCCATGGAATAGCACGCGGGTCAACGATTCCAGAAGCGGCCCCAGGTCGAGCGTTTATGAAAAGCTCAGTCGCCGCAAGTTGGTCAAACTGGCTGATGATCCGATTTCCCGCAGTGCGGGTCAATCCCATCGTTGCAACTAGCGCCGACATGCCAATGATCACCCCTAAAACGGTAAGGGCCATACGCCCTGGCCTCGCGAACATTCCCGCAATCGCTTCGTTAAGCAAATCTCGAAAGGTGATACCCGAAGCTGACACCTTGCGATTGACCTCCACACCCACTTTAGGGTTCACCTTGGCGCCGTCAGCAACCGCTTGCTCGCTCAGTCTTCCATCGATAATACGCACCCGGCGAGAGGCACGACTCGCGACACTTTCGTCGTGAGTCACAACGGCCAGGGTAAGTCCATCTCTATTGAGCTCAGCAAAGAAGTCGAGAATTGAGGCAGAGGTCGTGGAATCGAGATTCCCTGTGGGTTCATCACATAAAAGGAGGCTGGGAGAGCCGATAAGCGCGCGTGCGATGGCAACCCTTTGCCTTTCCCCGCCCGACAATTTCATGGGTAAAAAGTCAGCACGATGCCCAAGCCCGACTCGCTTGATCGCCGACAACGCACGTTCACGTCGCCCCCGAAAGGATTGCTGCCGATACACCTCCGCCAACATCACGTTTTCCAGCACGGTGCGGTAAGGCAAAAGATGAAATGACTGAAAAACAAATCCAATGCGCTGGCTGCGCAATCCTGCTCGCTCATTGTCGCTCAGCTTCGTCGTATCGATGCCGTCGACTAGGAAGGTGCCACTACTCGGACTATCCAGACAACCAATAATGTTCAATAGGGTGGATTTACCTGCGCCAGAGGGGCCGGTGATCGCCAGCCAGTCGCCCTGCTCCATTGATAGGTCAATGTCCACCAGAGCGTGCACCTTCGGCTCAGTACCAAAAGTTCTTCCAATCTTCCTGAGCTCAAGCACCTTGTGCGGTGCTTCGCGGGTTGCGGCGTTCATTTTGCAGTGCTTACTTTTTTGTCTGGCAGCTTCGGCACCGCGACCTTAGCCTCAGATGAAGCTTTCTCATCAGTCGCAGGTGTCTGTGCTGACGTGGATTTTGGCTGACTATCTAATGCCTTTGGATTGTTATAACCCACAACAACAAGATCGCCCGGTTCTAGTTTGCCTCCGATAGGTGCCACTTCCACATAACCATCGGCCGCCAATCCAGGTGTCACCGACACAAATTCAAGTGCGTTGTTTCGGCTAGCCTGGACTCGCGAGGTGCCATCTGTCGCAAGTGACAAGGCACTATTAGGCACCGCAGTGACTGGGCCCTGGGTCGACTTAATCGGAATCGTCACCCGCACTGGAAACCCCTCAATACGCACCGGTGTCGGGTCGACCTTTATCTCGACATAGAAATGCACGCCATCGACCCCGCGAGTCCCAGGCGTACTGGCCACAAACTGAACAACGCCCTTTGCCTTAACCCCTAGGGCTTGCTCGTCAATAGTGACGGGCATCCCCAGCTTCACAAGTGGCGCGGCTTCGAGCGTAAGTGACGAGTCAACTGAAAGTTGATTGTTGGTCACCGTGAGAACCGTGCCGGTTGCAGGATTACCGACAGCAACCTTAAGCTCCTCCACACGCACCGGAAGTGACCGAACAAACACCAGCTCATCGACGGGAACTTGAACCCCGCTTTTTCGACGCGCGAGTTCAAGTTCCGCGGCCAGTTGGTTGGCTCGAACGCTCGCCTGCTTAGCCTCAAGCTCGGCGAGCTTTAAAGCATCGCTCGCGGCACGAACAATTCGCTCACCTTCAAGGTTTGCGGATCGTTCAGCGATGAGCGCCGATGTTTCGGCCGTTTCGCTTTGTTGCAGCCTCTCCCCAACCCCTTTAACCGCGCGATCAGCAGCCAGCACGGCAACCTGACCCGCAATTTTCGTGCGGAGCGCTGCTGCACGGGCGACTTCGAGTTTCGCATTGGCGGCGGCGCGCGCGGTATCTGGCTGACGCGGGTCCAACTCGATAAACGCCCGATCCGAAATCGCGGCAGCTAGTTCGGCCTCGGCGGCCGCATTTGCATAATTCGCCTTCGCACGTTCGTCTTCCACTGAGAGCAAAGAATCGGTTCGTAGCGACTGCTGCAACTTCAGTCTTTCTGCAGCTTTGGCACTAAGATCTACCGCAACCGTTCTACTGTTATGAGCAGCGCTTGCTCGAGCCGCTTCGACTGCCGGAACCGCTGCCGAGGCCAGCGTCGCAGTCGTTTGTTGAAGCTTGACGGCATCACTCCAATCCCGTTCAAGGGCGCGGATAACGGCTATTTGTTCGCGGGTTGGTCCAAAAGGTTCAGACCCTTTCGATTGGTACCACTTAGCCACCGCCGCGCCGGTTTGTTGATCATAAACCCCATCAACTGGTCCAGGATCAAAGCCCAGTCGTCTCAAACCTTGTTCCAGTTGGCGAACATCTTCGCCAATCGCCCCTGGAGCCATGTCGCGGTAAGCGGGCAGGTTGCCCTGCAGTATAAAGACGGGTCGACCCGACGCCGTAAGCAGAACAGCACCCTCCGCGAACTGGGTGTTTCGAGCGGGCAATGTGGTGATTAATCCCGACTGCACCTTTAACGTGGACGGGGCAATCGAGATGGGCTGGGGCAATCCAAAACGCGCAGTGCCGCGGGTCACGATACTCGATCCGAGCACACGTCTTTCCACCGGAACGAGAATTGGCGACGGTACAGGCGGTTCAGTCCGTGCGGCAGCATCGGCCGGAGATTCGATGCGCGATCCTGCAACCCATGCAACAACCGCAGCTACGCTGATGGCTGCTAACACACACGAGAGGACAAGAATCCGATTTACCGCCATAAATTACCCCGTACCTATGGGATCAAAGTTAGTTTGTGAACGTCTTGACTATTTACTTGACCGCGCGAGCGAACATTTCTTTTTCAAGTTGCTCTTCAACTGGCTTGACAATTTTCTCAATGAGTTCGTGGCTTTTCACGGCAACGCGACGTTCAAAATCCTGCAATGCCTTCAGCGCTACCTGTTGTTCAACCGACATTTTATCAATCGCAACAGTCCCACCCTGCGACAAGGTATCGAGCCGTTTCCGGACGTCGGGTTCAATTTCATCTGGATGATTGTAGTCATATCCAAGCTTACGAATCTCAGTCGAGAACTTACGCAGCGCCGCTTTCATTCGCGGGTCTTTGTTGATCAGTGCATCTTTCGGATTGTAGTAGCTCGCCGCCATTTGCTCCGCAGTGAAAACCTGCTTGATGGCGTCACGGGTGCATCCTCCAGTCCGGGAGAAATTCTCGCGCTCCAGTCCGATCACGAATGTCGCCTCTGGGTTTTGACCGAGAAGAGCCCGGTTGTACGCCGCCTGGTTCGCGGGCGAGAGGCTCCTGAACAAGGCGACATTGCGCTCTCCCAACCCAACCTTTGCCGGGCTGTAGCCAGCAGCTAATTGCATCGCCTGCCCGGTGTACATGGTCGCCGCGCCAAATCCATGATTGCGAATAAATTCTTCTTCGCTTAAACCAGGCATTCGTTTATCGGCACTCATTCCTTTACGCACTGTTTCGTAGTCAACGGCAATGTATTCAAACCCTTGTGCACGCATACATTTTGCAATGCCAGCTTCCACGCGCTCCACGTACTGCACCAGCTCTTTCGGACTTAGTCCAAATTCCTGCGATCCCACAGAAGGAGTCTGGGCGCACACGACGGATGTAAAAAAGTACAACGCACCGGTCATCGAAGAGTTTCGACTCATATAAATCACCCTGATTCCATTTAGCTCGACCTTGCGAGTGTCAATCTAGTTCTCTATTGCCAAAACTTTGCCGGTTGACATGTTGATAACGACATCAACTTCTTTTCCCCCTTTCTCCGGAACGACTTCAACCACATAACGGTTTGCACCCAATTTCTTTTCAATCGCGATGTCTTGCACCCTTCCCGGCACCGCCTTTAAAGCGACAACCTTGGCCTCGTCTTCCGTAATCACTTTCGGTCCTTTGGCCGGAGCGGCTCCAGCCGATTTCGCTGTAGTGTTTGTCTGCGCCAGCATTACTGGGGCGCTTTCTCGGCTCTGTGCAAATCCATACGCCAGGCACAGCCCCAATAGCGCAGTAAAAGTAATCGTCTTGGTCATTTTGGCCGCCTATTTCAATGGAGTTTGTTCCATGGGTGGGTTCGATGGGAAGGCGCCCGCGCGTTTTTCTAACTCAATCGCGAGCTTACGAATTTCGGCGAGTTCGGTCGGATTCAACTGATGCACCTTAGCCAGTTCTAGCTCCTCCACTTTGTCGCCGCGTTTTCCTTCGGCGCCAATTTTAATGTTGCCCACACCCCGCGCGTAGTATTTGAGTTGAACAGCCCCAGGGTGTTCAGCGTCAAACTCTTCAAACACAACCACGTCGTTGTAGGTGCCCGCTTTAACGGTGACCTTCTGGCCGACCTTAAAGACTCGCGAACGGTCAGTCCAATAAAAAGGCGCAGGTGCGAAGCCCTGGGAAAAACTTAAGTTGCCGACTTTTATGTCTTCGACGCGAGGTACCATAATGCCCGCCTTGGCCCCTGTTGGGTTGTCGACGGTCCAGATTTGTCCGCCCACAAACACCCCCTCTTCATGCACTTCACGGTACTGGCCCAAGTGCCAGACATTGCCCAATTTGTCTTGCGCAAAATAAGTTAACTCCTTTTCATGGAGACTGCCCTTAACATAGTCGGAATCGAAAATCACGCGGGCACGAACGCCACCAATGAGCTTCACCAGATCCGTCACGGTAAACACAATACGATGAGGCACCTTCTTTCCTTCATCGATCGAGTGGCCCTCGAAGACCCATTGCATGCCAGGCTTCAGGGGCCAATACGCATGATCGATGTTTTCCGAGCGATCAAAATTCGCTGGATCCAACTCGAAAAGCCTTTTTGCCCCGGGCTCGATGCTGGTGCGTGCTGCGGCATCCTTCGGCGTTGCTTTGCCCTGAGCCAAGGCCACTACCCCGCCTGCCCCTAGGGTCGCGCAAATCAGCAGAACTCCAATTAGCGGCAACCTATTCACGCGCTTCATGCATCCCGCCGTGATCTTCGATAAGTTCATAATTTTCTCCTCTCATTTCAGTTCATTGACGACCCATTAAGAAACGCAACCTCAAGATTAAGCCCCAAACTTCAAGCAATCGTTTGCAGCGACTGACCGGTATTCTTACCCACTACCCGATCATTTTTCCACCGCCAGAACCTTGCCCGACACCATGTCGATCACTACATCCCACTCCTTGCCACCTGCCGTCGGAGCCACCTCAACCACATATCGATTGACACCTTTGACTTTTTCAACAGCGATGTTGATGGCCTTCCCCGGTAAAGCTTTCATTGCGATTTCTTTCGCGCTGTCTTCCGAGATTACTTTTCCGCCACCTTTCGATAAGGAAACAGTGGAGCCGGACGAAGCCGTAGTTTTTAAAGCACCCGTAGTCGTGAATCCGGTCTCGATGAACGAGGCATTGCCATCTGCAGCCACAGTACCAATCCCAAGCTTGTATTCAGTACCCGGCAACAAAAACCCGTCCGGCACGGAAAAAGTTGTGGCGTCGCCGGGCAAATTGACGCGCATTGAACGGCCTGATTTTTCATGCTCGATGACCACCACCGTGGCCGACGTGGCCTTTACTGCGCCCCAGTTAATTTTTAAACCGCGCAAGGGCACATTGCGCTCATCCTCCCGCGGACGCACAAAAGAAGCAGGCGCAGGAAATTTATGACTTAGGGTTGCTTGGCCCTCCAGCTTCACCCCAGAAACTGTATTTCCAACAAATTTGTAGACTCCCTCGGGGAAGTCCTTCTGTAAGCGACCATCGTTCTTTGGCTCAGGGGATTCAAGCGTGAAGTGCCTCATACCCAGTTTCGTATTGGTCGCTTTGAAGTCCAACACAACTCGCCCATCCGGGGCGGTCACAGTCAGGGTCGCCAGGCCGACTTCAGTTCCAACAGCATCAAACTTGACCTCAGCGTCCTTGTCACGGAGGTTCTGCTCCAGATATACCCGTACTTGCTCAAATTTTTCCACGCCTTGCGTCTGAGCGGCACCGGTGGCAGAGAGAAAGGCAAGCCCAAGGAAAAAACACAACCGTGATTCCCAGTAGAACAATCGTTCGCGCATCATTTTCTTACCCCCCTAAGCTTGTGCTTGATGCCAGTTTGGCTGCGGATTCGATCTCAATTCTCTTGACTGATCCCCCACCAAAGCGTAAGTACAGAGCCGGAACAATCAATAGATTCAGCAAAGTTGAAGTCACAAGGCCACCGAGAATAACGATCGCCATAGGAAACTCAATTTCGTGTCCTGGCAAATCGCCATAAATCACCAGAGGGACAATTGCGAGCGCAGTCGCTCCAGTCGTCATGAGAATCGGCGATAAGCGCTCGCGCGCTCCGCGCAACACCAAGTTCAAACCGAAGACCTCTCCCTCGAACCGCTCTAAGTGCTGGAAATGGCTGATCATCATGATGCCGTTGCGTGCGGCGATGCCAAGCACCGTCAAAAAGCCCACTAGTGATCCTAACGAAATAACACCCCCTCCCAGAAAGGCCGCCAAGATTCCACCGACGAGCGCAAAGGGCAGGGTCAGAAATACCATCGAAGCAAGACGCCAATCACCGAGACTCAAATGCAGCAGTAAGAAAATTGAAGCGGCTGCAAAAAGGGTGTAGCCAAACATGCGAGTCTGTGTCGCTTTCAACTCTGCATACTCGCCCTGCAAAACCGCGCGATAGCCCAGAGGAAAGTCAATCTTTTGAACGGCTTTTTGGACATCTTCTGCGACAGACGAAAGGTCCCGATCTTTGGTATTGCAATGGACATCGATGCGGCGCGAACCGCCCTCGCGGCTAATGCTATTGGGAGTGGGCGCAATTCTAACGTCGGCGACTTCAAATAGTCGCACCGTCTTACCGGTCGGAGTGTTGATCAACATTTGTTCTAGGGCGTGCAGGTTGTGGCGCGAAGCCTTTTCTGACCACACATGCACGTCGTAAGTTCGCCCACCCATAAAAATATCGCCGACTTCATTGCCCGCCACAATGGCCGCCGAAGCGCGCCGCACGTCGCCCGGTTTCAATCCATATTTTTGCGCCTCCTCAAGCTTCACCTTCACCTGAACCTGTGGCACTTCAACCATCAATTCCTTGTGCAAAGCCGCCACGCCATTGATGCCAGACATCGCCTGCCTGACTTCTTCAGCTTTGTCGCGTAAGACATTAAGATCGGGTCCATAAATGCGCACGACAATAGCTTCGCCCGCTCCCGTCAGTACTTCTCTGATTCGCTCTTTCAAGTAAGTCTGTAAGTCGCGGTATAGACCGGGATACCCGTCAACCATCTCAGCCACGGCGGCAATCGTCTTTTCATAATTCACGTCTGGGGAAATGCTAATCCAGTTCTCGCCGAAATACACCCCGTAAACTTCATCGGCGAGAAAGGCTTGCCCAATATGTGCGCCAAAATTGCGCACTCCTGGTATGGCGCGCAACTCACGACTGGCCCGGGTAGTGATTCTGACCATTTCAGGATGAGAGGTGCTAGGCTCGGTGACCCAGTGCATTAGAAAATCTCGCTCCTTGAAGTCCGGCAAAAGCGAATGCCCAAGAAGCGGCCAGGCACCGATACCAATCACGCTTACAAGTGCAACTGCAATGTACGAGAGGCGAGGCGTACGGGTTACCCTCTCAAGAACCTTCGCATAGCGCGCCACCAGCCAGGTGACTATAGGGGAGCCTTTGGACTTGAGCGGCGCGTCTTTCAGAAGAACTAAGCTAAGCGCTGGAGTAATAGTGACCGAAACCACCATCGATGCAAGCATGGCCAGCACATAAGCCAGCACCAGCGGTTTAAAAAACGCCCCTGACAAACCCTGCATAAAGAAAACTGGCACCACAGCCATCACAATGATTAAGGTCGCATAAAGAATTGGAGTACGAACCTCCATCGTCGCTTCGAGAATAACGCTGGCCACCGATTGTTGAGCACCCTCATGTCGACGTTGTCGCAGGCGACGCATAATATTTTCAATGTCAATGATGGCATCATCGACAACGCCGCCGAGGGCGATCACGAAGCCAGCCAACACCATGGTGTTCACTGAGGCACCACTCAAGAACATCACCAATCCACCCGCAAGAAGTGAAAGCGGTATGGCAACCGCGGCCACCAAAGCGGCGCGCACATCAAAGAGAAATGCAATGAGTATCGCAATCACGAACATGCATCCGAGCAAAAGCGCATGCGTTAAGTTCTTAATGGAGTCCTCGATAAAGGTCGCCGGCCGAAAAATCTTGGTATCGATCTCTACACCCGGCAAACCAGGCTGCATGGCCGCCAACGCAGCTTCCACGCCGCGCGTGACTTCCAACGTATTACCCCAAGGAAACTTCTCGACGATCAGCATCAGCCCAGGCCCGTCATTGATGACCGCATCCCCGATCATGTCTGGCGGCGAATACAGGATGTCCGCTAACTTGCCCAATGGAATTTTGCCCTTGGTGGTCTTGATCGGAACCTGCGCTAAAGTCTCCGGTGTTTGTCCAGATGAGGTATGCAACACCTCCATCCGTTGATTCGGCGTGTCGATGAAGCCACCTGTTCCGATATGTGCGCCCTTCGAGTAACGCAGTAAGCCGACGTCAAGGGCGTCAGACACCTCCTCTTGCACCTCATCAAGCGTCACACCCAGCTCCGCCAATTTTTCGGGGTTGATAATGACCTGAAGCATTTTCAGTTGCTCACCCCAGATCGCAATGTTGGCCACACCGGGCACCCCTAAAAGTCGAGCCCGAATTGTCCAATAAGCGAGCATCGAAAGATCCATCACAGACTTGTCTTTTGACGTTACCCCAATCTTCATGACTCGACTGGTGGATGAAAGTGGCGGCATCATATGGGGAGGTGCGGCCCATGTGGGTAAAGTGGGTGTTGCAATCCCTACACGCTCTGTCACAAACTGACGCGCCTGTAATTCATCAACACCGGACTTGAACAACATTACCACTGACGATAGATCGGAGACTGACTTCGAGCGCAACTGAGCGATACCCGGAATACCTGCCAGCGCATTTTCAAGCGGCACGGTGACCAGGGCCTCGACTTCAGCAGGAGATAGGCCAAGGCAAATGGTTTGAATTTCCACCCTGGTCGGTGAAAACTCCGGGAACACGTCAACAGGAAGCTCTCTAAGCCGCTGCGACCCCAGGTACACCGTTGCCATGCCAAGCGCCAAGGCGACGAACCGAAACCGCAGGCTAGACCCTACTATCCATCGCAACATCACAACCGCCCTTCGCTAGTAATTAATGACCCAGACCTTTCTCGGTGCCGTACAACTCTGCCACGCCAATCGTAACCACCGATGTGCCGGCGGGCGGTCCATTCTTCAAATACGCAAGATCACCCTTAATAGTCTCAACCACTATTTTTTGCCGAACATAGGTTAAAGGTTTGGACACCGTATACACCCAGGCCCCTCCATCGGAGTCATAGACTACGGACGAGTAGGGTGTCGTTAATTTACCTTCGCCATTGGCCATTGCTTTAACCTGGATGTCGAGCCGCTTAGCTGCTTTTTCAGTCAAGACCAGCTGTTTTAGCTTCGAACCCTCTATGGCGATGATCTGGGCTGGGCGAGCCTTCTTACTGGCGCCCTGACCGTTCTGGTCATCCGAGCCCGCAATCACAAGCGGGGCCAGGAGCAATACTGTCGTGCCGAGAATTGCCAAAATCAACAAAGGTTTATGGTTCATCACGTAGGTTCCTTATGGCTAACTTCGACTTCAAGGGCTCAAGCCGTATGTAATTTGAGATCTAGCGTCTCGTCGAGAGCCGCCCCTTTACCAAAATTTAGGTACAGGGCAGGAATTACGAAAAGCGAAACCAAAGTCGAGGCCACAGCTCCGCCGAGTATTGCGACCGCCATCGGGTGCACGATCTCAAGACCGGCAATATCACCGAGTACGACAAAAGGAAGAAAGAACAGAATCACACAGACTGCGGTTGCCACTAGCGGCAAGAAACGTTCGCGCACTCCACGAGCGATTTGTCCCTCGCCGAAGCCTTCGCCTTCATTTCGTTCCAGATGCTGAAAATGTCGAATCATCATAATTCCGCTTCTGATCATCAGGCCAAGCGAGGCGGTGATTCCCAGCAGCGATCCGAGCGAAAACTCCATACCATTGAGCGCGCTCGCCAATAAGCAGCCCAACACGGTAATCGGTACGCTCACCAAAGACAAGGTCGCCAGCCGCCAGCTTCCCAGTGCCGCCTGAAGGACGAGAAACGCAACAACAGCTGCAGCAATAAGATAGCCCCGTAACGAGCGAATTGCTGCGCGCTGCGAAAAGTGTTCGCCGAGCACCTGTGCATGATATTCAAACGGAAAAGTGACTTCCTTAATACGACGTGCAGCCTCGCGCGAAACCGCACCCAGGTCCGCGTCCTCGTTGACGTTCGCAGTGATGTCGATACGCCGGGAAACACCCTGGCGACGAATGACCCCTGGGGAAGACACCGTACGCACATCTGCAACATCAGCAAGGCGAACTTGAGATCCCTTCGGCGTCTCCACATCAATCAAGATGTCGCGAATACTATCGACATTGGCACGGATTTCAGGAGTACCCCAGACGACAACGTCAAAGACTTTTTGCTCCTCGAACAAGCCTCCTACGGTGATGCCCGCCACCATGGTTGAGGCTGCTCGCCTTACGTCACCTGGCTTCAGACCATAAACGCGCGCCTTGTCAAGGTCCACCTTGACTTCGATGGTCATCTTATCCTCTGCAACTTCCGTCTTTGCGCTTTCGATGCCTTCAATCTTGGAAAGCACCAACTGAATTTCCTCAGCCTTTGAACGAATAATGTTCACGTCGTGCCCGTAAATACGTACCGTAATTTGCGCCTCATCCCCGGTCAATGCCTCACGCATTTTCTTAGAAAGAAAGGTATTGAGCTCGCCCCTCATGCCGGGGTAGCCATCAATCTCCTTGCGAATCTCCTCCAGAGTATCGTCGTAGTTGGCTTTTGGATCAATGCTCACCCAGACTTGTGCCGAATTGATGTCGGCCGCATCGTCAGAAAGCACCGCACGGCCTATGTGTGCCGCTGCGTTACGCACACCTTTGATTGCACGCAGATCGCGCATCAGGGCCGATGTTGTGCGGCTCATCGCTGGCAGTGAAGTGCCTGCAGCGCCCGTCCATTCAACGACCACATCAGTCTCCTTAAAACTCGGAACCATCGCGCGTTCCATGTTCGACCAGATCCAATAACTAAGCAGTAAGGCAATCGTGGCGAGAGCAACGAATACCAAGACCGGTTTGTGGACCACCGCTTGCCCCACTCTTTCGTAGGCGCCCTGAAGGCCTCTCATGAAAGACCTCGGCTCGCGGGCTTGGTCGTCCGGGGCTCGGGGGAGTAGCACCGCACTCAAAGCCGGTGTCACGGTCAGCGCGACGACCATCGAGGCGAGCAAGGCGAGGATGTAAGACCAAATGAGCGGTTCGAAAAAAGCTGCGGACTGCCCGCGCATAAAGAGTACGGGAACAGCGGCGAGCAACACAATCACCGTCGCAAACACCAGGGGCCCACGCACCTCCAGCGCGGCTTTGACGATCACTCTCAATCGGGTGCTAAGGTCGGCTGCATTGACCTGCGCCAAACGTCGTTGAGTGTTGGCGGCGTCTTGGAGCACATCATCGATCACCGCAGACGTTGCAAGTAACAGTCCGGCCACGACCATCATGTTGATATTGACACCGCGTAACTCGAAAACGAACAATGCAGCAAACATGGACAAAGGAATCGCGATGGCCGAAGTAAGAGCCGCACGCCAAGAGCCCAGCAAGGCGAATACGCCAAGAATAAGTAGAACAAAACCGGCGACTAACCCAGTCGACAAGTTCTTGGTGGCCCGTTCAATAAAACTCGCAGGCCGGTAGATGGTCGTATCCACCTCGATACCTTTCATGCCCGGTGCGAGTTCTGTCAAAGCTAACTCCACTGCGCGCGTGACCGCACTGGTGTTAGAGCCCGGAAATTTTTCGATGACTAGCAAGAGCCCCGGACCATCTTTCAAGATGGCATCACCGATTAAGGGCTGACTGTTTTCGACAACCGTGGCAACTTCGCCTAAGGCCAGCGTTGTGCCGTAGACCGGCACTTTCGCGAAACTTGCAGCAGACACCGTCGGTGAAATATGCCGGACGCCGAGTCGCTGGTTTGGCGTATCAATAAAGCCACCGGCACCAGGCGTGGATGAATTAAGAAAAGTCAATGGAGACGCCCATACGGTCTCGCCCGCAGTCTTGACGATCTGTTCCAGGGTAACCCCCTTGCTGTTCAAGGTCAAGGGATTGACTTGAACTTGCAACTGTCGATTGCGCAAACCCCACACGGATACGTTGGCCACTCCCGGGACGCCGACCAAGCGGGGCACAATGCTCCAGCGTGCTTGCACTGACATTTCGATCAAAGAGACAGTCTTTGAACTCAAGCCAACATTCATTATCCGACTGGCCGACGATACCGGTTGAAGTAAAACAGGCGGACTCGACACATTGGGTAAAGCGTGCGCCTGAACGAGGCGCTCTTGTACCATCTGCCTTGCCTTCAAGATATCGGTTCCAGGGGCAAAAAACATCTCAATCGAGGACAGACCGGTAATTGAATCCGATTCAATCGACCGAAGCCACGGAACTCCATTGAGTAGATCCGCCTCCATAGGTACCGTGATGAGAGACTCCACCTCTGAGGTTGAAAGTCCCAACGCTTCGGTACTCACTCGTAGCGTGAGCGGCGAGAATTCGGGAATGGCATCCACGGGCATAGCGCGAATCCTCAAGAATCCGGCGCTCAACATCACGGCGGCAATTGCGATCACCACGATGCGTAGATGCAAGCTCGACAAGACTATGCGATGCAGCATTCCAGTTTCCCCTTATCACCGACTATTCTGACCTTGCATGCGCCTGCATATGGTCTTATCTCTATTTGTCAATAATTATGTCTTATCAGGGAGCGTTGAGAAATCCGTATGCGCACGTAGATAAGTTGCTCGACAAGGACTTTGCAGACCTTCCTTGCACTGGTTCATTTATGTGGCACATCCATGCTGTGCGGCGCCATGATTCGACCGGTCGCAATGCCACAGGCATCCGCTACTGCGGTTAAAGCCAAGAGCGAGTCTACGTCTAGTTTTTGCAAAATATGAGTACGATGAACTTCAACCGTGCGAAAACTAATGTTAAGCTTTCTGGCAACCTTTTTACTGGACTCCCCATTGACAATGAGGGTCAGAATCTCGTACTCGCGATGGGTTAGCAAAGCAATCTTGCGGCGTACATCGGCCAGAGTTTTTTGCTCCGCTGCACGAGTTTCATAGAGCTTAAATGCCTCTTGAACATTGTCCAGTAAGGACTGCGGATTGACTGGTTTAGTAAGGACGTCAACAGCACCGTTTTTAATGGCCTGGACCGTGGTGGGAACATCGCCATATGCGGATAAGTAAATGACGGGTAGCAAAGATCCGCGACTCAGCAGTTCCAGTTGAAGCTCGGGCCCACCCATCTCTGGCATACGAATATCAAGAAGCAGACAGCCTTCCATACTGCCATGAAAGTCAAGCAGAAACGCCCTCGCACTGCAATAAGCCTTTGCGCAAATGTGCGCGCTATTTAACAGCAGTGCGACACTGTCGCGAACGGCGGGATCATCATCCACAATGTAAACCAACGGTGTACTCATCGCGCGAAAGGAACAGTGAAGCAAAAAACTGGACCTCCACCCGTCTCCGCCCACAGCTTCCCGCCATGCGCCTCGACGAGTGCTCGACTCACCGGCAGCCCCATACCAACGCCTCTTTTTTTCGAAGTATTGAAGGGCTCCAAGATGTTTTCGACCTGCCCAATGGAAAAGCCAGGGCCGCTATCGCTAACAGTCACTAAAGCGAATTCCCCTCGATAGGCCGTAGTGACGGTAATAGTGCCGTGAGCGAGATTACTGCCAAGTATCGCTTCAACACTGTTACGAAGCAGATTGCATAGAACTTTCTCGATGTGCAGGCGATGTGCAAAGATCGGTCTAAGGCTCTCACACAGGTCGGTTACAAGGGTGATCTCTCCGGCACGGGCCTCCTCAGACATATCAACGAGTGTCTGTCGTACTACCACGTTGATATCGAGGGCTTCTTTTGCGAGGGGCTGATGACCTTTGACCAAAAACGCTATCAAATCGCGCATCACCTTGCCTGCCCGCTCTGACTGCTGCACGCTGGAAGTCAAGGCATGTTGTAACTTGTCGGGGAAAGGGTTGCCGCTATTCAACATTCGCAACGCGGCCTCGTTGTATGAGCTCACTGCATTTAGCGGCTGATTGAGTTCGTGTGCGAGAGCTACCGTGGTCTGGGTTGCAACATACCAGTCTTGAAGGTCTTCAAGTTCAATTTGACCCTTGCGTCGTCGTGCGTTACTACGCTTACTTTCAGTCACATCCTTGGCAGAGCCGATGTGACGAAGCGATAAGGGGTTTGCAGAAATAGTGGTTAACTTTTGACCAATCCATACCCAATCCCCGCCTTTAGAACAGACCGGGAACTCCTGGTAGCTAGGAGTGCTGAGATCATTTTTCTGACGATAGCTGGCGGCAACGGTCGGCCGGTAAGACGGATGCACTAAATCCAAAAGACTTAAGTTGCGCAGCTCAGTCTCTGAGTAGCCCAGAAACTTCTTCCCTGTAGGAATACTGGTGTAAGAGAACAGGCCGGTCGAATCGGTTTCGTAGATAAAATCCGAGCTACTCTCCACCATCGCCCGAAAGCGCGCTTCACTAGCCCGCACCTCAGCTTCCCAAACTTTACGCTCAGTGATGTCTTGAACTAGAATCGTTCGGCAAACCTCCGCGAAGGCAGAGTTAACCATGAGCGAAACGTTAATCTGCGCGTGAAAGGGCATCCCGCCATTTCGAATATGATCGATTTCGTAGATATAGTGCGGAGCTGCATTCGCATGAATTAAATGTCGGTCGAGACTACGCCGATCCTCTGGCTTGACGATCAAGTGAATCGATGCGCCGGTAAGGGCCTCGACAGTAAACCCGTGCAACTGTGCAAAGGCAGCGTTGACCTTGAGCAGGATTCTTCCGTTACCAGAGACGACCGCAAACGCAAAGCTGAACTCATCGAGGGCGGCCCACGCAAATCGCTGGCAATCATTGTTGCCTTGCTTCAGCGATAGATCTGACCTTGCCGCAGGTAATTTACTCTCAGTTAACCGTCGCCACCATGCAACATTTTCGCTCGCTGAATGCATCGCCAAACCGCCTATAGGTTAAGTATTTGCTCACGGAGCCCGCACTTAAATCACCTGCTACATATTCTCGATGTAGTTAAACACCATAAATTGTGTCGTGCAGGACTAATTGCTCCAAAACGTAATCGAGTTATAAATTTTGCGATCTGGACCGCGATAAAAAAGACCCACCTCATGATACGCGAAATTGACAGTCTCAAGAGGTGTCAGGTCCGTATTGGTACAGCGTGGATTGGGGTTGCTGCCAAGCGTTTGAGTACTACTGGAAAGCGAGGTTCCAGCGACCACACTTGCAAACTCTCTACCCGCCGCAGTGAGGTCTCCAAAGGCAGCGGGCCGGAAATCGAGTCTGGTTCGGCGTGTATATGTCGCGGCTGGATCTCCAGTACCATTGGTCGTGCTGATAGAGTTTTGCGCGAAGAGATAGCTCGGACCGACGTAACCCGCCGTTGGATTCGTCCAAGTCATGGTCTGGGCCAAGCTTGAAATCGCCGTTGCATTGGCACCGGTGGGCGTCAGATACGCTGTTGCAAAGCTAGCGGCCAGGACTGGCCAGGACTTATACTTAACTTCACTCGCAGCTTCGTAGGCGGTGGCGGTGCGCACATAAACAATCTCGTCGGCAACCGTCCCACTATTAGCGAAGTAGAAAATTTCGGCCTTGTACACCGACCAGGCGGGGATACTGGACCCCACATCGGTGGCGCTCATGTCCTGATTGTTCGGAGACGCATTGGTCGCCCAATTGGACGTCGGAAAAGCGCGGTCATTTCGGCGGCGGTGGGCAAGGTACCCGCGAGCGAGGAGGACGGCAAGGTAGGGACGGTGGTTGGCGCGGCTGACTGGGCCGCAGTAAGTAGTACTGGTGCCGCGGCAGCGCCATCGGCGGCAATGGGAGCCGCCAAATTGGAAATTGAAACCCCTGCACTATTTGAAACAATCTCCAGTTGGTCCAGTACCGAATCAATGCCGCTGCCATTGGCTGTAAACACCGTCGTCAGAGGGTTGAGGCCCGTACCGAGTTTCGCAGCCAGAACAGGGTCGGTACGCAAAGTGTTGACTATTAAGTTCGAGGCGTTATCCACCTTTGCAGACGTCGCGTTCGCGGCCAGGGTGGCAGGCGTATTCAGCGTCGACACATCACTGGCCGGGGCGACGAGCGCAGCGATGGCATTCGTCGAGGATGTGACATTGCCGACATTGCTTAAATTACTGGTCACCATAGGTACCAGAGCGACAATTTGCACCGCCTCGCCATTTGAGCACACCGGAGGCAATCACCACAAACGGTGCTTTGAGGCCCGATACGTCGGCAGAATAAGTGCCGGTAGCCGAGGTGGTGGTGGCGACATCGGCCGTCGCAGCGTCCGAATCCTTCACCACGACATTGGCGCCCACAACTGCGGCACCTGTCGCCACGACTCCGTCCAGCGTCGTGGGCACCGGAGGTGGCGCTGCAACTGAGGGGAAGAGCTGTCTCCACCACATAAATACATTAATGTGGCGCCAGCAATAGCCAACGCAGTAGTCGTTAGTTTTCTCATTTCAAATCCCTAGTGGCACTTGAACAACCATCGGCTGAATGCTGCATCCGAGATGCTGACTATAGACTTCGTTAAATATTGTGTCATCCTCCCTTCGGATGAGGGAAGCTAAGTGTTTTCCGAGGGCTGGCGTGCAGCGAGATTTCAATCGATCAGGGGATCGTCGGCGAATGCTTCGGACGCGGCAGTGGCAGTGGCAGTTGCAGTGGCAGTGGCAGCAGACTGTAGTCGCCGACACAGGAACTCCAACAATACTTTGGCCTACGTATTGCCAAAACACTTTCTATAGACTTGGCCGTGGCTTGAAGTAAACAAAGGGATTTCGCAGGCTACGCCGGCAATTGTTTTATCTGGCACGCGCAAGACGGTCGTCCCCTCAAGCGACGATAGAAAGGCTTGGAGGCTGGGCGTTAGAGCCCCTGCAGACCGTCGTTTGAGAAGATGTTCACGCACTTGGGGCTGGGGGGCGAGGGCACCCACCGGGTGCGCCTGCCCGAGGACAGAGGCCACTTCAAGACTTCTGATCCCAGAACCGGACAGAAACAGACCCGATGTATATGTGCCACTAATCATGTTAAGTGACTAGTTTTGGGCCGTTCGGATCACACCCAATTTTATAAGCCGATAATTCAATTGTCGCAAAGTCAGTCCGAGTGACTGGGCGGCTCTAGACTTATTGCCGCCTGCTTCGGAAATCGCATTCAACAGGTCATGACGGGAGGCGCTTGGCTGAGATCGAACAAGATGCGAGCTTTCGACGGCAGCAGGGTAGGATACGTCCCGATACTCAGCGTCATTCAAATCAATCGTCGCCAACATTAAATCCCGAACATCCGTGTCGGTAATGATCGGCGCCGTCGCCGTGGGTCGATCACAAAGCAAAATCAGACGCTCAAGGGTGTTGCGCAGTTGCCGTACGTTTCCCGGCCAGTGATAGTTGCCGAGACAGGCCATGGCCACCCGGCTTAACTCTGCGCTCTTGCCATAACGCAAATTGAGATCACTCAGCAAATGCCAAGCAATCGTCGGGATATCTTCAATGCGCTCTCTAAGCGCAGGCAGACGGATGGGGATCACGCTAATTCGGTAATACAAATCGAGCCTGAACAAACCTTTCGACACCAGTGTCGGCAAGTCGCGATGCGTGGCGGCAATCACTCGAATATTGACCGGTATCTCGGCGCCACCCCCGAGACGCTCGACGACTCGATCTTGCAGCACACGTAGCAGTTTGACCTGCATGGCCAAAGGCATGTCGCCAATTTCGTCAAGAAACAAAGTGCCCTCGTTAGCCTGCTCAACGCGACCGATGCGCCGAGTCAACGCGCCGGTAAACGCACCCTTCTCGTGCCCAAATAACTCAGATTCAAAAAGCGATTCTGGAATGGCTCCACAGTTCACTTTGATGAACGGTGCCCTCAAATGAGTGCTTCCAGCATGCAGGGCGTGAGCGAACAACTCCTTGCCAGTCCCAGACTCCCCCAATAGCAACACCGTCGCATCGGAATGGGCGACTTGTTCAACTTGCTTCAAGGCCGATTGGAGAAGTGCCGAGTTACCGATGATCGCTGCTTTCGCACTATGCTCGCCGAGCTTTAGACGCAGGTTCTTATTTTCATCCTGCAACTCGGCGGTGCGTTCAGCCACGAGACGACTCACCGTGAGCAGCTGCGCAATCCAGGCCGCAATCATGCGCATCAAGGCAACATCATCGGAAAGGGCGCGGGCGCGATGGCGCAATCGGTGTGCCGCGAGCACAGCGGCCGTTTTGCCACGAATCTCGAAGGGAAGAGCGATGTAGCTCACCATTTCCTGGGGCAAGTCGGCGCGATCAACTGTACGCGCGAGATAGGCGGGTTCATCGTCAATATCTTGAACGATCACGACCCGCCCGCTGCAGAAGGCCGCTCCGGTCACGCCTTCATCGGGCATAAAACAGCCCCGTGCGCTTTGCTCTTTGGTTAAGCCGTAGGCATGGGAAATGCGTAGTTGCTGCTCTTTCCGCAACAAAACTCGGCCTCGATTTAAACCAATGAGCTCGGACATCAAGTGCAGGACTTCCGCAATCGCCCGATCTTCGCTGACACCGGAATGACCGAGCTTGGCCATTTGCTGGAGAAGCAAGCGCTCGTCCCCCGCCAGCACGCGATGGCTTTGATCTGGAGCGTCGTGAACAAGAACGCCTGCTTGCTTCGTAATGGCCTCGCCTACCACTAATTTTGTTTACTCTGTATTGGGCTCCTCGACCTTCCAGGAAAGACTTTAGGTAGCCCCGGGCCTCGCCTAAGCCCCCGGACTGACGATTGCTTTTATCGCGATCTTGCCTGCTCATCTGGAGAAAGGCCTTGCTCTTCAATTGATCTGGCCATTCTTGAGCGTGCCGCGGCTGCGAGCAAGGGTTTAACTCATTTGGAATTTCGAGAGGATTCATCGATATCCTCTGGCTCCAAAGACTTGACTAGCGATCTCTAGACTTTAAACGTCGAACAACACCGACACTGGCAAACTCCTGCCAGGTGATCCCTTTAGCTTGGCACCATAAGCCGACGGCGATATCTCGCTGGAAGCTCATGGCGTTGCCTGTCTCTTCATGGCTGAACAGCGAAAAGTCTTTGAACTCGCTCAACAAGCTCGCCAGTACCTCCAACATCGACGCGTGTTTAGTGACCAGCCTTAAGCCAATATTGTGAAGTTGTTGTTCAAGCGACAGGAGGCTTTCGCGGATAAAACCGTAGTGTTGCGCTGAATAGTCACCCGCCATCATTGTCTCCGGTTCGAAAACATCGAGCGGCAAAACGGGCCCCGCTGCGCAGGCCAGCCTTGGAACTAGATGGTCGGCGACGCGAAGATCTTTTTTGAACCACACAACTTGAATCATTGGCTGCCGTTCGTTGTAACGCGCGGTTTTCCACAGCCGTCTAGCCTACCGTTGGGGAATGCGGTGTAAGGCAACATGTTTGCTTCCATCGTTCATTTTCGCAGGCCTGAGCCTAGAGTGCTTGGTCGTTCGACCCCGTGTCCGCGCTCGCCACACTTTGAATGAGCTGGTCTTCATTTCAGCTCTCATGATGGCGATCACTCGTTCCTGATTGAGTCCAAACTGCGCGTTGATCGCCTCAAAGGGCGTGCGGTCCTCCCAGGCCATCTCAATGACACGGGAAAGATCAGGGTTGGTCAATAATTCTCCCGCCTTCATGCCGACCTCTGACCCCCATTGCTAAATTTGTGCCACTGGAACACCGAGTTGGGAATCTTCGCCAAGGCAGCACTGACTCTTGGGTTTGATCGGGCAGGAGGCTCTTGGCTCGTCGGGTTGAGCGTTGTTGCTGATGGCGAGCCGTCCACTTCGACAAGCCTTTGCGAAGACAGATATTTCTGTAGAAAGTCATGCATGAGCAATTCGTACGCAAGAGGCGCTTTTTGCGTTTCACCCAAGGCACTAGAATTCGGGGCCAAGGGACGCTCGAAAAGTTTGATCACATCCCACACAGTGATTTTCGACAAATCGCCAACGATTTGATATCCGCCGCCCGGACCAAGAAAGGAGCGCACTAGGCCGTGGCTTTTTAAACTACTGACAATTCGTTCCGTGTATGAGATCGAGAGCCCCAACAACGAGGAAAAGTCGTGAGTAGTGACAGGATGATTTTTGCCACGACTGGCGATCAATGCCGCAGTGTTGACGGCGCTCTTCGTCTTTTTGGAAATCATTTAGTGCTCACCAATCTATATTGAGTAGGTATGTACTTGCATACGTCTCATCAATCTACTCTAACTTTCATTTGTTTGCTTAAATAAATGATTTTTTGTTTCTAACAGGAGTTATAATCTACTCAATAACTACGCAAATAGGTTTGTTTTGTCTATCGAAGTCTCTAAATCTAGCGATGAGCCGCTACACCGAATTGGCGCGGTGTCCAAGCTCACCGATATTCCGGTGTCCACTTTACGAATTTGGGAGATTCGATACGCCGCTTTTTCTCCAGTCCAAACGGCTGGCAAACACCGCTTGTATGAAACCAGTGATGTGAAAAACCGGGCCTACTCAAAAAGCTCAATGAAGCGGGTTATGCCATTCGGAATATTGCAAAGCTTCCCAATGAGCGTCTGGAACTTCTTGCTCGACAAGCGCAGTTCTCGACAAATCAGGGCGTGAAGTTTGCTGAAAAGAGTCCACTGCTGGTTGTGGCCGTGATTGGTTCAGAGCTTGGAGTGCGGATTGATTTGCGTAAGCTCCTAGTCAAGCCCTTAAATGCCTCGATTGAACTGAGCGAAACATTTGCCGATCTGGGTAGCGCCTTGGCCGGCGACTTCAAAAAAAATCCTGAGATTTTAATTGTAAAAATCAACACGCTTAACACCCCGAGTCGCGAGCAAATTGAGGCTTTGAATGGCAGGTTCGCCCTGCGGCGGACCATCGTTCTCTATAACTACGGGCCTGAGGTACTGATTCAGTCAATGCGAAGCTCAGGTATGCTGCTCCGAAGACTTCCAGTCACAGAACTCGAGCTGGCTGATTTGGTTAGCTCAGAGATTTTTGTAGATCCTTTGCGTGCGCCTATTTCGACTGCGGCGAGCATTGTGATTCCGGATCGTCAGTATTCGGATACGGTGCTTGCTCGGGTGGCCGGTATCTCTACAAATATTTTGTGTGAATGTCCCAAGCATGTGGCCGAGCTCATCTCTCAGTTGGCGAGCTTTGAGGAGTACAGCCAGGAGTGCTTGAGTAATAGTACTGAGGACGCTCACCTGCATGCTTACCTAAGATCTGTGTCGGGTTCTGCACGTGCGATGTTTGAACGCGCGCTCGAAATGGTGGCGCAGCATGAGGGAATTTCGCTACTAAACTCGGCAGCAACGCCGAGTTAAACTACTTGCAGTTTGAGGCTAACTTGCCCAAGACGAAGTCGAGGGTTAGGACTGCACAGCTCCTTCGCTTCATGTAGGGACTCTGTTGTCGATCATGATGCTGCATTGGCTACAGGTCAGTGGTGCAGGCGAGCCTATTATTGACCTTGCAAGCCGCGCTGCCTAGAGAGACAAGCACAAAGGCAAGCGGCAAACAAAGGCCATGCGCCAATCTTCAAGGATTCAGCTTGCACGCGGCGTTGCTGGGCAGGCCAGAGGAAGGCTAGCAGTAATGAGTTGCAAAAAAGACTTTTTGAATTGCCTATCCCCTGCAGGTAGCTCATTCTAAATAAACGATTCTTCTTGCATCAATATTCTTCCAATTTGACTTCGTAAATACGAATCATTATCATTCGCATATGTGTTCACAATCTAATTTGTCAAACCCTGCGCTTCAGCCTCTCGGATCACAAGCCCTACGAATCCTTTTACTCGTGAGTGTGCTGGCACTTAGCGCCTGTGGGGGTACCGTTAGTGATAGCGCCACCTTGAGCGAGGCCATGTCGGAGGCAGCCCAACTTGGCGAAAAAATCTTTAAGGACGTAAGCCTTTCAGCCTCGGGACAAATGTCCTGCGAAACCTGCCATGTGCCCGCCAATGGGCATGCCTCGCCCTTCGCTAACGCGGTGGCCCTGGGCGGCAAGGCGCTGGACCAGCCGGGCACGCGAACGCCCCCATCGATCCGCTACCTTCGCTACAACCAAGCCTTTCGTTTCGAAGCCGATGGCACACCCACGGGCGGTTTTAATTGGGATGGCCGGACCAATTCGCTCGCTGAACAGGCCCATCGACCTTTTTTCAGCGCTAACGAGATGGCCAATCTCGATGCTGCGGAGGTGATCGCAAAATTAGCTACCGCACCCTATGCCAAACAATTCAAGGTCGTATTCGGGGAGTCAATTTTAGACGATCCAGACACAGCCTTTGAGCGCATTACCTTTGCGTTGGAGCGCTACCAAAAAGAGGACCCCGACTTCGCGCCCTTCAGCAGCAAGTTTGATGCCTTCATCGCCGGGAAGGTTAGCCTCAGCGCGCAAGAATTGAACGGTCTCTCTAGGTTCAATCGTAGCGACAAGGGCAATTGCGCGGCCTGCCATCCGAGCAGCAAGCCTAGCAATGCGCCCGCAGCGCTCTTTACTGATTTCAGTTTCGACAACCTCGGTGTTCCGCGTAACCGCAATATTGCAGCCAACCTTGACCCAAACTATTTCGATCTGGGCCTGTGCGGACCCGCGCGCACCACGCTTACGGACCGTGGCGACTTATGTGGGGCCTTCAAAGTTCCTAGCCTACGCAATGTCGCCCTGCGTCAGCGCTTTTTCCATAACGGTCGATTCGGCTCTCTCGAGGAGGTGGTCAGTTTTTACGTCAAGCGTGACACGGAACCCGAGCGTTGGTATCCACTCGATGCCAGCGCCGAGCCCGTCAGTTACAACGACCTGCCCATTGCTGCAAGAGCTAACGTCAACGTGACTGAAGGGCCCTATAACCGAAGCAGAGGCCTACCAGCCGCCCTTAGCGAGAGCGAAATTCAAGATCTCGTCGCGTTTCTCAAAACACTTTCCGATGGCTATGTATTGCCTCGTTGACCGCCTTACTCTCTTGATCGTCAGACCCCATGAAACTTAATACTCAAAGAGTTTTTACTCGAACCGCAATCGTTAGCGCGCTTGCTCTCGCCTTCTCCAGCCAGGCCCAAGCGCAAAGCGCCGAGGACCTAGCCACCCAGCTCAAAGCCCTACGCGAGGATCTTTTGCAGGTGCGCGCCGAGCTCGAAATACTCAAGAAATCCAAGAACGCAGATCAAGGCCAGCTTCAGAGTATCCAAGGCGTTCAGGGTGGGTCGGGCACTCAGGGCGCTAGGGAGCCGGTACCAGTTACGGGCGGCCCTTCTAGCAGCGCAGCTTCGGCATCGAGCCCAGCACCTAGCGCCACATCGGGCGCTACCTCATTAGCCACTGCGCCAAGTGTCGTCGCACCTTCTAGTCCCTTCAGCCTGTTCGGCTACGGTGAACTTAATTTTGTTCGACCCAGAGGCAATGCCTCGGGTGCGGTCGCGACTGCAAGGCGTGGCGTCCTGGGCTTTGGCTATCGCTTCAATGAACGCACCCGCATGGTGGCTGAGCTAGAGGTGGAAAATGCGGTGGTTTCGGCGGGCGACCAAGGTGAGGTAGCCTTCGAGCAGCTCTATATTGAACATGACATTAATGATCGACTGAGCGCCAAGATCGGCCTGTTTCTGATGCCAGTAGGCTATCTAAACGAAACCCATGAGCCTACCAAATATTTCGGCGTGACCCGCAACCTGATCGAGACCGCCATCATCCCGAGCACCTGGCGAGAGCTCGGTGTGGGGCTGCGCGGCACGCTCGAAAGTGGCCTGCGCTGGGATGCCGGAATCGTGACCAGCTTTGATCTCGGTAAATGGGACGCCAACAGTAGCGACGGCAAAGCCTCGCCCCTGGGTTCGATTCATCAAGAGGGGCAATTGGCCAAGGCGGCCAGCTTGGCAGCCTATGGTGCGATCAACTATAACGGCATACCGGGTGTCAATCTTGGGGCCAGCCTTTTCCACGGCGGAGCAGGCCACCGGCAGCCCGGTTTTGCGGCCGCCAGCTCAGGAATTACCTTGACCGAAATGCATGCGAGATGGCAGCCAGGGCGTTGGGACCTAACGGCCCTGATCGCGAACGGACGATTCAGCGACGTCGCTGCACTCAACAGCACCTTTGCCGGGCTACCCACGCCCGTACCTAATACTTTTGGCGGTTGGTATGCGCAAGCCGCGTACAAACTATGGAAGCAAGGCGATTACAGCCTCGTACCCTTCACGCGCTACGAAAGGCTCAACACGGCAAAAAGTTACTCTGGCTTAGCACTTGGCCTGGCACCAGCGATCGACCTTGATACCCGTGTATTTACGGTGGGCGCGAACTTTTACTTGAATCCACAAGTCGTGCTCAAAGCTGACTTTCAGCGCTATCTAGCCAATAGCAGTTTAGATCGCTTCAATCTTGGCGTTGGCTTTCATTATTAAGTGATGGGCGAGGAATGCCTCTAATGAGTAACCTTAGTCGACGCGCTGCGCTACGCCATGGCACCGGCCTCGGGCTCGGGCTCGCCAGCCTAGGCCTTGCCTCGAGTACGGCCTTCGCTACGATCTTAATGGATCAGTCACAGGCCCAACAATCACTCCATCCCGAGGCGACAGGTTTTGTAGAACGCGCGATTACCCTCGACCCGGCCAAGCTCGCAGCGCTCACCAAGCTAACCGACACCAGAGTGCCTAACGGGTTTTCGCCTATCTGCCTGCAAGCCAACGCCACCAACAAGCTGATCGGCTGGGTACTGTTTGATCGCGTGATCGGCAAGTTTGACTGGATTGATTACGCAGCCGGCTTCAAACAGGATGGAAGTGCGTGCGGTGTCGAGATTATTGCCTACCGAGAGTCGCATGGCGGCGAGATTAGAAACAAGCATTGGCGACGCCAATTTGTAGGCCGTCAGGGCCCGCAGCAGATTCGTTTTGGCGAGGACATCAAAAATATTTCTGGGGCGACCTTGTCCTGTCAGCATGTCAGCGACGGAGTGCAACGCTTAAGCGCCTTGATCAAGCTTGGGTTCGTGCAATAACTGATGACGATGGAGACGTTTCGTCGCAGTCATCTTGCCTTAGGTACGGCTGTGGTCCTAAGCGTCCGGCACGCGGAGGGCGGCCTACTTGATAAACGTACTTTAGAAGCGGCTTCTCAGGCTGTGTTTCAGAGGGTGGATCGGATTAGTGTGGCCATGAGTGCGCACCACGCTGACTCCGATCTCGGCCGCATCGCGAGCGCTCGCCCCGGAGCGGAGCTACGTATTGACTCATTGACTATGGAGGTACTGAAGCTTTCTGGCGCATGGCAGTCGATCAGCCTAGGGGCATTCAATCCAATGGCTGCGGGCCTCCACCTAGCGCGCCAGGGGCAAAGGCCGGGACTATCGCACCAGTCTCATCACACCACTCAGCTATGGAATTGTCTGGAGCCCTTATCCGAAGACCGACTCAAGGTCCTACATCCCTGCAATATTGATTTAGGTGGAATCGCCAAAGGTTTTGCGGTTGATCATGCAATCGCGGTATTGGAAAAGTTTGGCATTCAAAATGCGCTGATTAACGCAGGCGGCGATCTAAGAGTGCTTGGAGTTCAGTCCTGGCCGATCCAGGTGCTTCATGCGAATCACACCATGACCGATAGCCCACGAGCATGGCCAGCAAGATATCGTCGAGGCTTGAAATATAATCCGGCCCTTGTACCCGGTTCAATCAAAACCATCGCGCTCAGTAACTTAGCCATGGCGACATCCGCAGGAGCTAAGATGAATTCGGAGTTTGTTGCCACTCGAAGCGGAGGCCTAGATATTCACTCTAAGCTGTGGTCGAACTGTACCGTGCTTGCACCAAGCTGTGTTGTCGCCGATGCGCTCGCTAAATGGGGCCTCCAAGAGCCTCAGGGCTCAGCCCGATTTTCGCGAGTGCTAAGGCAGGCGCAGGCTCATCTTTGGCGCTCTCGATAAACTATTTTAAGCATTCCAGAACTTCATGAGCAGCAAACTAAGTGCGCGCGCAGCCCACGCCCCCAAATTAGCATGGAAGCGCATCACTCGTTGGATTATGGTGGGCCAAGTTCTTGGCTTTCTGGTCACAGGAATCGTCCTTGCCTACTCACCCGTGACGGATTTAGAAAGTTCGTCGGAGCTACAGATGCAGATTCGCCGCTATGCCACGGTAGCCCACGGCAGTCTCGCTTGGGCCTTCTGCGTCTTGTTTGGCCACACGCTTTGGCACCATTTCGCCATGGCGTGGAAGTGGCCCACAAAAGCTTGGATATGGTATCTGGGCTTGAGCAGTCTCAGCGTTTTGATCGCCCTGGCGGTGACCGGCCTCACTCTTCTCTACGGAGGTCTAGAAATTAGGGCTGCCTCCCAGCGCCTTCATTTGTGGCTTGGGTTGGTATGGCCTTTACTGCTGGCTGTGCATGGGATTCGACTTAAATCGGGTCGAGGCACAATTCGTCCACACTGAGAGCCAGCCATCGAATAATTAGTCGGGCCTGCAAAACCGCTGCAAGCCTTATCGAACCTAGGATGTTTAGGTAAAGTAAGTGCACGAAATCCCTCAACAAGCATTTTAGGAAGAGACGATATCTGAGGGATTTGAGGATGGAAACACCAGACTTTGTTCGCGCCCGCATTGACGGTATGATCCATTTGAAGGACCCGCTTATCAATACGGCGCTGGCCATCAAAGCGATTAAGTCTGAGGAGTTTGAGCGAGTGATTATTGACTCGACAGTGGAAGACCACGAGATTGCTTATTCCGTCGATAGCCGCTTGCTGGAGATTGCCGGTCACCGGGTGGTGAATGCAGCAAAACGTGCGGGCATCACACTCAAACAAGCCTTCGCTAAGCAAGAAGGTGATAGGAGCACTCAATGAGCTAGGAGGCTAAAGCGCGAGGTCAAAAAAACTCTATGCACCGTACGCATCAGAGATCGAATGCCTCGGCAAAGGAAAAGCCCGCAAGCGATACGAGTTCGGTGTTAAGAAGCCTCCACTAAAATCATCGGTCTTCCCGTCACCAGTGCGCTCACGATCTTAACTTCAGCCCCGTCGCCGGAAACTCCCGGGTCATCTTGCCCGTGGCAGCAAACACCGCATTGAGCACGGCCGGTGCAGCCACCATAATCGTAGGCTCACCGACCCCGCCCCAGAAGCCACCGCTTGGTATCAAGACGGTTTCAATCCGTTTAGGGAAATCCGCAAGGCGCATGATGTCGTAACTATTGAGGTTCTCTTCTTGAACCGCACCGTTTTTGATAGTGATGTTCTCCATGAAGTTACCCGATAGACCGTAGGCCACCGAGCCGACAATCTGCGCATCAACCTGATCAGGATTCACCACATAGCCGGAATCTGTGCCCACGACCAAACGATGCACCGTGACTTCGTTCTTAGCGTTGACCGAGACTTCGGCGGCCGCGCCCACATAACTACCAAAGCCCATCTGCTGCGCATAGCCACGGAAGCGCCCAGAGGCAGCCGGACCTGCGTCACTGATCTTGCTTGCCACCGCATTGAGGACTGCCAAATGTTTGGGATGCTCTTGCATCATGGCGCGACGAAACTCGAGTGGATCTTTACCAGCAGCTTTGGCGACTTCGTCCAAAAAGCACTCAAGGTACAAACAGTTTTGATTGTTGTTGACACCACGCCAAAACCCAGGACGCACATGGAAATTGCGCATCGCAAATTCGAGCGTCATGTTAGGTATGGTGTAGCCAAAACCACCCTCGGGACCACGCGGCCCCTTGGTCGGCCACAGGCCTTGGAAGGCGATCCAATCGTTGCCGTTTTCCATACGCTGCGGCACGACCGTATTCAAAATTGACGGGCCGGCAATTCGCATCGTCAGCGATTGCAAGTTTCCTTTGTCATCGAGGCCAGCCTCCAATTTGGCTGAGCTTAAGGGACGGAACCAACCTTGGCGCTGGTCCTCCTCACGACTCCAAATCATCTTGATCGGCACACCCGGCAATTGCTTGGCCAGCAAGACTGCTTTTTCAACAAAGTCTTGCTTGCCACGACGTCCGAAACCACCCCCTAGATGCACCTTGTAGACGTCGCACTTTTCAATAGGTAAACCGGCCGCTTGCGCGCAAGTCGCGAGGGAGGCATCACCGTTTTGCGTAGGTACCCACACTTCGCATTTATCTGGCGTCCACTTGGCCGTACAGTTCATGGGCTCCATGGTGGTGTGATGAATGTACTGGGTGTGATACACCGCAGATACTTTCTTGCCGGCCTTCGCCATAGCGGCTTTGGCATCGCCATTTTGATTTCCGACATACTGTTCTTCAGGCGCATCCAAGGCCTTCATGATGACGGCACGCATTGAGGCGGAATCGACCTTGGTGTTGTTGTCGTCTTCATAAACCATCGTGACGGTTTGAAGCGCACTATTGGCTTGCCACCAGGTATCCGCAACCACGGCCACAGCGCCCGCACCCACTTGCAAGACATGCTTTACACCTGGCATGGATTTAGCCTTGCTGGCGTCAAAAGACTTAAGCTTGCCTCCGTGCACGGGGGTGTCCTTAATGGAGGCGTTGAGCATGCCAAGTAGAGTCAGGTCGATACCGTAGATTTGCTTGCCAGTGAGCTTGTCGATGGTATCTAGTCGCTTTAAAGGCTTGCCTGCAATCTTCCAGTCTTTAGAGTCTTTGAGCTTGATGGACTTGAAATCGGGCACCGGCAATTTGGCAGCCGCCTCAGCAAGTTTGCCGTAGGTAGTGCTGCGATTGCTAGCCTTGTGCATCACCTGACAGGCTTGAGTTGTGCATTCGCCAGCGGGCACGTTCCACTGGTTCGCGGCGGCTTGAATCAACATCAGGCGCGCGGCCGCGCCACCTTGTCGTACATAATCGTGCGAGCCTCGGATGCCTCGGCTTCCACCCGTTGACATGTCGCCCCAGATACGCTTACGGGCGAGGTTGGCACCAGGTGTTGGATACTCCCAGCGTACCTTGCTCCAGTCGCAATCGAGCTCTTCCGCAACCAACTGTGCCAAGCCGGTAAGCGTGCCCTGGCCCATCTCGGAGCGCGCGATACGCACAACAATATCTTCGTTCGGTTTGATGTACACCCAGGCAGCAAGATCGCTACCGCCCACGGCCTGCGCTTGGCCTTGTGCCAGGGCCTCTTGGCTGGCTGCACCAAACCCCAGCGCAAGCACGCCTCCGGCTGAAGCCTGAATCACGAAAGGACTCGCTGCCGCGCCTTTCACGAAACGACGCCGCGAAGGCTTGACTGTAGACGGTGAAGTCGATTGATCTTGGTCTAGCTGTTGAGCAGAAAGTATTTTAAACATGATGGTCTCTCCTGCGCTTAGGACAATTCAGCGGCACGTTTAATGCCAGCCCGAATACGGTTGTAGGTGCCACAACGACAGATATTGGTCATGGCTTCATCGATGTCTTTATCGGTTGGTTTTTTATTCTTGGCGAGCAGCGCTGAAGCGGCCATGATTTGACCGGTCTGGCAATAACCGCACTGAGCGACTTCCAGCTCTAACCAAGCCTTTTGGACAGGATGTGTGCCATTGGCAGACAGGCCTTCGATGGTCACAACCTTATCGGTGGGCTTCACGGCGGAAACCGGCACCACGCAGGCGCGTGTGACTTCGCCGTTCAAATGGATCGAGCAAGCGCCGCATTGCGCTACGCCGCATCCAAATTTTGTGCCCGTTAAACCACCTTGTTCGCGGATCGCCCACAGCAACGGAGTGGCGGGATCGACTTCAAGGTCGACGTTTTTTCCATTGATATTTAGCTTTGCCATTCCTGTTCTCCTGAGCGGCGTGTGGTCTCGTGCGCGTACTTGTTCGCTAGCAACCCGCAATCCTAACGCTTTGACATCTCCCATGATGAATAAAGGGTCAGATTACGGTTTAATTGCTTACTCTATGGCATTCTACTCAATCGATTGCCGCTCGGGTCACAACAAAAACTCCTAAATGCCTACTTATGACTTTGCCATTGTTGGAGCCGGTATTGCGGGGGCTTCTCTCGCCTACAAGCTTGCCTCCGAGTGTTCGGTCCTGCTCCTTGAGCGCGAGACCCAACCTGGCATACACAGCACTGGGCGTAGTGCAGCGATGTTCATGGAGACCTATGGCTCTCCGCAGGCAAGGGCCTTAACTCGCGCTAGTCGCGCTTTTTATGAAGAGCCGCCCGAAGGCTTTAGCGAGGTGCCGATCCTGTCGCCGCGTGGCGCACTTTACGTCGCCTGGGGAGGACAAGAGCAGCTTTTGCAAAAGCAATTCATGGCCCTACAAATGGCATCCTCAGCGGGGCATCCTGTGCTGATGCTGAGTCCTGCAGAAGTGTTGCAACGTGTACCCATTCTGAATGGCGAAGGTATGGTGGGTGGCATTCTCGAGCCGGATGCGATGGACATTGATGTGCACGCCTTGCATCAAGGCTATCTGCGCAGCGCCAAAAAATTAGGTGCCACGCTTGGGTTGAAGGCGGAGCTTGATTCGGCCGTCTTTTGTGAAGACGACCAATCTTGGGAAATCTCCATCAAGAACGGTCCGGAGCAACGAGCCCGCAACCTCATCAATGCGGCTGGAGCGTGGGCCGACGAATGTGCGGTGCGCTGCGGAAGACCGCCTCTTGGAATACAAGCAAAGCGACGAAGCGCCTTCATTTTTGAGGGGATCGACAGTGCGGGTAACATCCTAAGCGCCAAGGATACGTCGCACTGGCCCACATTTGCTGGGCTCAACGTCGATTGGTACATCAAACCTGATGCCGGTTTGCTGCTGGGTTCGCCAGCCAACGCCGACCCCGTACCGGCCCACGATGTTCAAGCGGAAGAATTGGATATCGCCAACGCGATCGCGCAGATCGAAGCGCATACCTCACTACGCATTCGACGCCCAAAGCGAGTGTGGGCTGGCCTGCGAAACTTTGCACCCGACGACGAACTGGTGATCGGACACGATCCCGGCCAGCCGAGCTTTTTTTGGCTTGCTGGTCAAGGGGGTTACGGTATTCAAAGCGCCGATGGGGCGGCCAGCTTGGCGGCATTGCTGCTGCTCGGCAAGCCTCTCTCTGATCACTTAAAGTTACATGGCGCGGATCCGACTGTAGTCGCCCCTAAGCGCTTGGCCACGGTTTGATTGCGCCGCGCATCACCTCGAAAGACACAAGCGAGAGGTCGCGGATAAAAATCAAAAACTAGGGTCATATGAAGCTGGTCTAAACTAGGGTCAAACCATGAGTTTCGGATTGTCCCGGCTTTTTCGGAGGCAGCCACGGCAGTAAAACGTACCACCTATGGAGACAACAATGAAACAACAATCAACACGAGCAGGGATGCATCGATTAGTGTCCAAAGTCCTGATTGCAATTATTGCTAGCGCAGCGCTGGCGAGTTGCAGTTCGGTGAAACAGAATATGACGAATATGGTGCGCGGCCCGGGTGCTGTCGAATTTGTGTCACCTCGGGACGGTGACACAATTGCTGGCCCAGTGATGCTTAAGTTTGGGGTTAAGGGCATGGATGTCAAACCGGCCGGTGAAGATATCGAGAATAAGCGGGCAGGTCATCATCATGTTCTGGTGAATCAGGCGCCGATCAAAGCGGGTGAAGCCGTTCCTTTCACCGATCAACACATCCATTTTGGCAAAGGTCAAACGGAGGCCGAACTCAAGCTCCCTCCAGGACGCTATCGTCTGACCTTGCAGTTCGCGAATGGCGCCCATGTATCGTATGGCGAAAGTTTGTCTCAAACCATTAATATTGTGGTTCGATAAATAACCAGGAACACTAAAACAATTCAGCCTGCCCCTGATTGATCGCTCTGGTTCTCGCAAGTTCAAGCTCGACTCTCAACGCGTCGGCATTGAACTGCGAGCGATCCAAAGGAATGCGTTTGCGCCATAAGTCAAGGTGCTTGGCCGTGCTCTGAAAGCGCATGCGGATAAGCTCAGCCCAGATGCCCTCGCCTTTCATCCGGCTCACGAAACGGGAATCATTGTCTTTGCCGCCACGCATTTCTTGGATGCGGTGCATGACGCGCTCGGCGCGATCAGGAAAATGCTCCAGCAACCAATCTCGAAAAAGCGTTTTCACTTCCCAAGGAAGCCGCACCACCACGTAATGCGCGCCCACGGCCCCCGCTTCTTTGGCCGCTTGCAGAATTTTCTCGATCTCGGGCTCGTTGATAAAAGGGATCACCGGAGCCAAAGACACGCTCACCGGAATACCCGCTTGGGTTAAACGTCGAATGGTTTCTAAGCGACGCCAGGGCGCCGAAGCACGAGGCTCCATTTTGCGCGACAACTCTGCGTCCAAAGAGGTGACTGAGATATACACCGCAACCAGATTGCGCTTGGCCATGCGACTGAGAATATCAATATCGCGCTCGACCAACCAAGACTTGGTGACAATACTCAAGGGATGATTGCATTGTTCTAAAACCTGCAACACCTGCCGAGTAATGGCGAGTTCACGGTCGGCGGGTTGATAAGCATCGGTGGACGAACCAATATTGACAGGCGCGCACTGGTAGCCTGGCTTAGCCAATTCTTTACGCAGATAACTAGCCGCCTCTTTTTTCGCAAAGATTTGCGTCTCAAAATCCAGCCCGGGTGACAAGCCAATGTAGCTATGGTTTGGACGCGCATAGCAATAGATGCAGCCATGCTCGCACCCGCGATAGGTATTGATTGAACGATCAAAGCCGAGATCGGGCGATTGATTGAACACCAGGGTGGACTTCACCGGTTCAATGTGAATCACCGTTTTACGAGGCGCTTTGGCTTCTTCGTCTCGCTGCTCCCAGCCATCGTCAAAGCCTAGGCGCTGCTCGCTCTCAAAACGCCCTTGCAAATTAAGCCCAGAGCCACGGCCTTTGACATGAGGTAATGCGGTGTGATGAGGTAGCATGCGAAGCCTCGCGATACTGTACAAAACACCAGTATAGCGCCAACATTTCTCGCACGCAAGTGTTTGCTAGCCAGTTGCCGGCCTGTCGGTAGTCGAATCTTTGAATCAGAAAACCCGCTTCAGCGGCGATTCGGGTCGGCTATACCCTCCAGGCGACGCCCAAGATCTTCTATCTTTTGATCTAAAGTATCCAAAGAGTTACGATGCAACAGAGGAAAGCCCGGCTGTTGGCGAACACTATCTGCCCGCCCTTTCAATACCTGAGCCCCGTCTTGCATCGCGAACTTGGTGTCCTCCACGAGGCGACCAATCCGACGTGCCGGTATATCGCCCATCAACTTGCTTAGGTCATCCTCGAAATCCCAACGCGCTTGACTGGCGATTTCGCCTAAAGCAGCCGCCAGCAAGACGTCGCCTTCGATCTTCATGTGTCGAAGCAAGCCCTGAGGGCCCTCTTTACTTAGGGTCGACATGGCTTCAAAGCTAGGTTTTATCCGCATTTCAACTGAAGGTCTGTCCAAAATGTGGGAAGACCCGGAGTCTTGGCTACTCGTTGGAATCATTGCTTCGAGCAGGAAACCGTCCGCACTAATGACCGCTCGAATTTCCGGCGGGGGCAGGAAAGGTAATTTGGGAAGGTTTTCCGGGTCCAAGCCCACCAACACACTCCGCCCGACATGCATTCCAAGCTTATCGCGCGCCCACTGATGCTGGCTCAAAATATGATTAAAAACGGCCAGTAGCGCCTTAGTGGTGCCCTGGCCGATTCTGTCAGCGATCATCTATCGCGACCTCTGATAAAGAAACGCGCTTAGCTTAGTTGTTGAATGCCTGAAAGTACCCATCCGCCTTGACCATTGAGAGGCTTGGTCAAGTTCCAAACCTCATCAATCGCGACCGGCTCGGCTCCGACCTGCTCACGCAAAGACCCTTGGAAGCGCACACTGGCCATGTGCTCAACGCTAGTGGTATGCACGCCCAACATTTCACCGTCGAGACGTAACACCTCGGTCACGTTAGGAGCACCTTTGCGCTCTTGAATTTCCATTTGTAGTTCAGCAAACATTTCTGGCGAAGTGAATTCACGCAGATCGTTCAAATTGGCGGAGTCGAACGACGCTTGTAGGCGAATGAAATTGGTTTTAGCATGCCGCAGGAATCCTTCGGTATCAAAGCCCGCCGGAATCACCAAAGGCTCTGCCTCGACCTGAGCGAGCCCCGACCCAATTAAAGACCCACCCGCTGCACCCATCGGCGCTGAACTCGCTGGAAGCGGCGAAAAGCGCTGCACAGTAGCTTCAGGACCCATTTGGGTTTGCGAATAACCGGCACCACCCGCAAATGCAGGCTGCATACCGCCCTGAGCTGCTTTGCGGCGCGCCATGAAGTAACGGAAAGCCACCAATGCGATGATGCCAAACAAGACCATCATCATCATCGAGCCGAATTGTTCACCCATGCCGAGATGACTTGCCAAAGCGGCTAAGCCAAGGCCTGCCGCCAAGCCAGCGATAGGGCCTAACCAGCGATTGCGCGCGGGCTGAGCCGCTGGCGCAGGAGCGGCTTGAGGCGCTGCTTTCGGAGCACTTGCGTCTTTAGGGGCCGCTTGACGCTGGGTCACACCATCGGACTGCTTACCGACGGAGCGACCACCACCGGCTCGGGCCGCAAAAGCATCACTCGAAACCGCACTTAATCCGACTGCTGCAACGGTCAGCAGTACGGCGAATATTGAAGATAATTTTTTCACAAGGTCACTCCTCTTTAATAGCCCATAATTAATGGCGGGCTCCCACTTCGCTAATGTACGGCACATTTGTAGAAAATCAAGGGCAACCCTGGTTTCAGGGTTATTTATTGTCATAACACTGTCACAATTCAACCCTTATCTCACGAAATGCACGTTAAAACCTTCCTTAGAAGGCCAAGCCTTCATGTAAGGCCACCACTCCAGCACTCAAATTAAAATACCGACAACGCTCCAAACCAGCCTGCTTCATCATTTCTAGCAAGGTATTTTGGTCAGGATGCATTCGTATAGATTCGGCCAAATATTGATAACTCGCCGCATCGCCCGCAACCTTTTCACCCAAGCGCGGCAAAATCTTAAACGAATAGAAATCGTAGGGTTTTTCCAAAGGTTTCCAAACCTTGGAAAACTCAAGCACCAATAACTTACCGCCCGGCTTGAGCACCCGGCGAAACTCTGCCAGCGCCTGGTCCTTATGAGTCATGTTGCGCAGGCCAAAGGCGACTGTGACGAGATCGAAATAGCGGCTCGGAAATGGGAGCTTTTCGCCATCGCACTGCACGGTAGGCTGCAAAATGCCATCGTCGTGCATCCGGTCGCGGCCCACGGCCAACATCGAACCATTGATGTCGGTCAGCCAGACCTCACCTTTCAACTCGCCATCAACGGTCATTCGCTTCGCGAAAGCCCTGGCCAAGTCGGCTGTGCCGCCGGCGACATCCAGCACCTTCATGCCGGGCCTCACGGCGGCCTGCCGCACGGTAAAGGTTTTCCAAACACGATGTAAACCGACCGACATTAAGTCGTTCATCGTGTCGTACTTGGCGGCGACCGAATGGAATACGCCTGCCACGTGACTGGCCTTGGCCTCTTCCGCGACTGTTTTAAAGCCAAAATGAGTGCTTGTGCCCATTGAGCCGGTGCCCGAATTGGACGAAGCCGTGGTATTCGCGTCGCTCCCGTAGGGATGCTGAAGGGAATCGGTCATTGAAGCGTTTCTTACTTAGGCCGAGAAACGGCCTTAAATTCAACTGGCGCACCCATGTTCGCTTTACCCGACAACGCCGTGCTTTCGCGGGACGCACCGGCCTCGCGCAAACGCTTAAGATAATCTTTCCAAAGGTCGTCCTGATTCACGCCTAACCAGTGTAAGTAGTCCCAAGAGTAAATACCGCTGGAGTGGCCATCACTGAATGTTGGCTGAACTGCATAGTTGCCGACCGGCTCGAGACTGGCTACATCGACATCCTCTTTGCCAACCTGCAAGACCTCCTGCCCAGGACCATGCCCTCGCACCTCGGCCGAGGGCGAGTATACGCGCAGCATTTCAAAGCTGAGTTTGAACAACTTGCCATCAGAGAACTCAACTTCGAGTTGTCTGGAAACTTTATGAACCACGATGCGCGTGGGCTTGGGGGTGTTTGCGTCTAGTCCGGCCATAGGCGCTAGTTTAGCCCTATCGCTTGATGACCACGGCAAAGCGCTCAAACACGCGCCCGTCATCCATCAAATCTCCGAGCACCGCAAGACGATCCGAGCTTTGATCGCGCAGGGTCACATGCATACCTTGACGAAGCAGTCCACGCCGCGCCACCACGCTATGAGAGACTTCACTCAGCGGTACACGATCCAGCAAAAACGCATCGTAAAACAAGATGTTCCCATCCTCTCGCACGCCCACTGGCGTGGTTTTTGCCTCGAAAGTATCCACCATAATTCGATGCATCGACAAGCCTTTAGACTGCCCGGTCATCTGCTCAACGCCGACGACCAAGCCAAGAGTTAAGGGCGTGGGGGCAGTCGCAACCGGTGCTGCGGAATCATCCGACTTGCGTCGCATAGCTTCTGGTACGGCCATCATCGTCACCAGCGAGCCTTGCAAAGCGGAGGGCGTCACGACATGGCGCTCAATCACCATGCGCCGACCGTCCACCTTCAACCAGCGCGCCGACTCGGACTCGGTCATAAACAGCTCTGAACTAGAGCGCCCTTTCGAGGTCGCTCCGAAAGTCATGCGCATAATCGTATTTTGCTCAAGCCGACCATAGGTATAACCCGGAGCGGCGGCCGGTGCCGGGGTCAGGGTCACATCGCCGGTCCCGGTCTCCTGACCGTAAATGCGTGGCAATCCAAAGCGCAGTCGAATTTGACGCTGAGGGGCAGGCTCGCCTTGATAATTCTTAAACTCGACGCTCCATTGGCGCTCAAGATCATTCATGAGCGTTGCGAGTTCATCGCGAGTGAACGGTGCAGTGCGCTTACCGGTAGTGTCTGCCAGCCATTCATGCTTTCGTTCAAACAAGCTTTTCAGCAGGCGGGTTGTATCCAGACGGACTGAGTAATCGGGTGACAACTCCACACTGGGGCCGTGACCTTGCTGTTCGAGATTAGGCGGCGTGTCTATACGGATACCGACTCGAGCGGCCCAGCGCATGGTCAACTTATCAATCAGTAGTACTTGGTTCGTGCTGCGTTCGGGTAAATTCGCAAGATGCAGCAAAATCGGGTACACGAAAGTTGCCCGCGAAGTACAAGGCTTCAATAGACCCACTGGATCGATAAGCACTTCATCAAGAAAAGTACTTTGTCGCATGTAGCGCCCAAGTAGGCAGAGCGAATCCCAGTGAATCGGATCGACCTCAACCTTGAGTTTCAGCAAAAGCGCGATCACGCGTGCTTGAGTATCCAAGGCCCGCGCCAATGGCATAACCACACGCATGGCGTTGGCTGCACCCGGAATAATCGAACGGGTATCAATTGCCTCCGCCTCAATCATGCGCGTATAGCTGCGACGATAGAGCTGATGAAGCATGTCCATGCATTTACGAATCTGCTCCAAGGCGGCGAGCTGCGAAGGCTGAAACGGAAGGGACATTTGCTGCAAGGGCTTGACGGCCTCGTCTACTTCCTTGAGCAAGGTCACCCTGGCTTCTTCCAACACCTCGTAGGTGGGCTCGGCGGGAAGCGGTTGACGACTCAAATAAGTAAACAACGCCAACATGCGCTCCAGGCGCTCGAAGGGCCCACCCGCCATTTTGTCCAACCAAAGACGGCAGGTTTGGCCGTCACGCACCCGAGCAAGATCGGTTGAGGAACCGAGGTTCATAAATCGCTAACCTTCAAAGATTGCAGCACACTGAAATTCGCCTCTCAACACGGAGAGATTTAACATTGCCGGAGTGTGCTCGGACTTGACTTTTCCAAGGTGGAACTAGGTCACACTGACCTTAATATCCTTTTGATTGGTCTTCAGTTGAAGCCGGACTGAGGGAGTTTTTCACAGCTCTTGCGATAATGGAAGGCTTATGAGTAAATTCCGCACCGAAAAAGTTACCTGGGTCCAGCATTACACGGACCGCCTATTTAGCTTTAAAACCACTCGCGATCCGAGCTTTCGCTTCGAAAATGGGCAATTTGCCATGATCGGACTCATGGTGAATAACAAGCCCTTGCTGCGCGCCTACAGTATGGTGAGCGCCAATCACGAGGATTTTCTCGAGTTTTACAGTATTAAAGTACCTGAAGGCCCGCTCACTTCCCGCCTGCAACATATCAAGATTGGCGACGAACTGGTGGTAGGCAACAAGCCCACGGGCACCCTGGTCCTGGACTCATTGCAAAACGGCGCGCGCCTGTGGCTACTTTCTACTGGTACGGGCTTGGCGGCGTTCTTAAGCATCATCAAGGACCCTTTGATGTATGAAAAGTTCGATAAAATTATTCTTGTTCATGGTTGCCGCGAAACCGCTGAGTTGACGTACGAGGAATTCATCACCAAGGAATTACCCGGCCATGAGTTTTTAGGCGAACTCGCTTCCGAAAAGCTTTTGTACTACCCCACCGTCACCCGCGAACCCTTCAGAAACCAAGGTCGCATTACAGCCCTGATTGAAAGCGGGAAGCTTTCCTCCGATCTTGGCTTTCCCGCAATGAGCCCGGACAACGACCGTTTCATGCTGTGCGGCAGCGAAGCCATGCTGAAAGATTTGAAAAAAATGCTGGAAGAGCGCAACTTTAAAGAAGGTTCCCTTGAGGAGCCGGGCCAATTCGTCGTGGAAAAAGCTTTTGCTGAGCGCTAGGCCACTGCGAGGCGCTGATGAGAAAATTACTTAAATCGGTACGCGACTCCAACTCTTCTCCGCAATGCCAGTAGTTCCGATTACCCGCTAAATCCACACTGAAGAACTTTTCAATGCAACCTCAAGTTAAACCCAAGTCCCCTAATTTTTCTTCTGGACCTTGTGCAAAGCGCCCCGGCTACGATGTCAGTGCCCTGCAACTCAACACCCTGGGTCGCTCGCATCGCTCGGCGCTAGGCAAGGCCGCGCTCGCCCTAGCCTGCTCAAAAACGGCCGAGTTACTCAAACTGCCGGAGGGATACCGCGTTGCCGTGGTACCGGGCTCGGATACGGGTGCGATTGAAATGGCGATGTGGTCCCTACTCGGCGCGCGCGGCGTGGATGTCTTGGAGTGGGAGTCCTTTAGCGCAGGCTGGGTCACGGATATTGTCAAGCAACTCAAGCTGCCCAATGTCAACGTGATCAAGGCGGACTACGGCTTGCTCACCGACATGAACAAGGTTAACTTCGATAACGATGTGGTGTTCGTCTGGAACGGCACTACCTCGGGGGTCAAGGTGCCCAATGGACATTGGATCCCTGACAGCCGTGCCGGACTAACCCTATGCGATGCCACATCGGCAGTATTTGCTATGGACATGCCCTGGGAGAAGCTCGATGTGATTACCTTTTCCTGGCAAAAGGTGTTGGGTGGCGAAGGGGGCCATGGTATGTTGATTCTCAGCCCCCGGGCCGTGGCTCGCTTGGAAGCCTACAACCCGCCTTGGCCCATGCCCAAAGTGTTTCGCATGAAGTCGGGTGGCAAATTACTTGAGGGCTTGTTCAAAGGCGAAACCATTAACACCCCCTCCATGCTTTGCGTAGCCGACTATTTGGACGCGCTCAACTGGGTAGAGAGTCTGGGTGGAGTCTCCGGTACGATGGCGCGTAGTGAGGCCAACCTCGCTGTCATTGAGAAGTTTGTCGCCGGCAACGCGTGGATTTCTTTTCTCGCGCAAGACCCCTTCACTCGATCCAACACCAGTGTTTGCCTCACCTGTAAGGCGACTGAAGAACAGGTTAAAAAGATGGTCAAACTTTTGGAGACGGAAGGGGTGGCGTATGACATCGGTGCCTATAAAGACGCACCGGCGGGACTGCGCATCTGGTGCGGCGCGACTGTGGAGAAGTCAGATCTTGAAGCGCTCATGCCCTGGCTGAAATGGGCCTACGGGCAAGTGACCGCGTAAAGTTTTCGAGCAAGTTCAAATGACGCTTGCTGCTGAATCTCTTTGTCTGAATTCTCAAGGCTCACAAAATGCATAAGGTTCGTACCTACAACCAAATCAGCGTCAAAGGCTTGGATCGCTTCCCGCGTGGCTCCTATGAAGTCGGTGGCGATATTGGACACCCCGATGCGTTCTTGATTCGCAGCCAAAAACTACAAGGTATGGAGGTACCGGAATCTTTGCTCGCCGTGGCACGGGCTGGCGCCGGAGTGAATAATGTACCCATTGCCGAATTCAGTAAATTGGGCATCGTGGTTTTCAATACTCCTGGGGCCAATGCCAATGCGGTCAAAGAGTTAGTGCTGGCGGGCATGCTCTTGGCGACTCGAGGCATTTTACCGGGCATCGCCTATGTCAACACCTTGACCGAGCACAGTGACGCGGCGCAAATGTCTACACTTCTGGAAAAAGAAAAGTCTCGCTTTGCGGGCGCGGAGATCAAGGGCAAAACCTTGGGCGTAGTAGGCCTGGGCGCCATTGGCTCAATGGTGGCTGATGTTGCACTCGCTATGGGAATGAATGTGCTTGGCTTTGATCCTGCACTGTCCATCGACGCCGCTTGGCGGCTCTCGAACGCCGTCACTCGAATGGAAAATTTGCAAGCCTTACTGGCTCGCTCAGACTACATCTCAATTCACGTTCCTGCACTAGACGCGACGCGCCAACTGATCAATGCCGATGCGCTTGCGCTCGTTAAGCCCGGTGCAGTTCTCCTCAACTTCGCGCGCGAAAGTATTGTTGATGCGTCGGCCGTGCTGGCCAGTCTCACCAAGGGCAAGCTAGGGCAGTATGTATGCGACTTTCCTGAGCCAATTCTGCTGAATCACCCCAAGGTGATCGCTATGCCGCATATTGGCGCAAGCACTGAGGAGTCGGAAGAAAACTGTGCCGTCATGGCCGCGCAACAGCTCATGGATTATTTAGAGAACGGTAACATCGTCAATGCCGTCAATTTCCCGGGCATGGTGATGGCGCGCACCCCTGGCACAACCCGCATTACGTTCTCAAATGACAATGTTTCAGGAGTACTTGGACAAGTGCTCTCCGAGCTAGCGAAGCAGCAAGTGAACGTGATTGACATGCTCAACAAAAGTCGCGGTGACTTAGCCTTCAACATCATTGATGTCGAAGGCCTGCCGAATATTGATGTCATGGCTGCAATCAAGGCGGTACCCCATGTGATAAGAGTACGGATGATTGCCTGAGCAATTTATATATAAGACAAGCCCTGACCAAGCTTTTCGTCGGCACTAACCTCTACTTACGGCGGCGTAACAAGGGCAAGGCCGCAGCCGCGATCAACATTAACGTACCGGGGCTTGGTACCCCGGTCGCCTGCACATTGATCGACACCTTATCGACGTTATCGCCAGAGTTTGAATCCCAATAGTAGAAATTCAAGAGTCCAGCAGCGGGCGCAGGCCCTGCAAAACTGGTGCCAACCAAGAAGAAGGTACCCGAGATTTCGCCCACCAGGGCACCGAACGGGGCGCTAAAACCCAATTGACTTAAGGTTCCAAAATTGGCACCAATTGCAGTACCTGCCGGCGTACCAGATTCATCGCTACCCGTTGAAAGGAGAGGGCCAGTCAGTCCGTTGGCATTGGACCAACGAGGTAGGACGCCCGCGCTCCAAAGGTCAGTCGGAGAAACGACCACCGAAAAAGATTGGCCCAGGGTCAATGTCAAACCAGACGAGGCAGCCGACCCCCCGGAAATGGAGTTTGCTTGGGCAAACACATCAATCAGCGCAGCTTGAGCAGGCGCAACCGAAACGCTCGAAAAGCTGGCGGCCACTAAAAGAGCCGAAAGATAGTTTTTCATGACAAAACCCCTAGTTATAATTAGAGCAAATATTAAAAAACCTTAAGCACATTTCGTGCCAAAAATTACAAAGCTGGCGCTTAGGTCATCCAACCCTTTGAATTTCCTCAACAAACAAGCGTTGCTCACCTCACCCAGAGAAAGGTCAGGGTGGTCCTTAATTTACTCATGTAAAATTTCCCGACAATACAGGTGAAGCGAGTCTCTGATCCCCTCAGAACTAGGGACATCGGCGTCCCAGAACGAAGGACTTCGTCATAATTGCCGCTTTACGCGCTTTATAAGGATCAGCATGGCGGGCCTCTTCGACGCAGTTCAGTTCGGCACACTTCAACTCCACAATCGCATTGTCATGGCCCCGATGACACGCAGCCAGTCCCCCGGCGCAACTCCGACCCCCCTCAATGCCGACTATTACCGCCGTAGGGCAGAAGGGGGATGTGGTTTGATCATCACCGAAGGCACCACCGTAGATCATGCCTGGGCCGGCCCAGACGACCCGAACATTCCAGACTTTCATCGCCCAGAAGCGCTACAAGGCTGGTCCGAAGTGGTAAACGACGTACACGAAGCAGGCGGCAAGATCGCGCCGCAACTTTGGCATGTCGGCACCATGCGCCCGCGCGACCCGAACCGTATCGCACCCTACCCGGCTGCTGGCCCGTCAGGTTTACACAAGGCCGGTCGCAGCGTCGGCGTGCCGATGACTCAATCGGATATCGACGATGTGATCACGGCGTTTGGCAAAAGCGCAGGTCATGCCAAAGCCCTCGGTTTCGACGCCCTCGAACTGCACGGTGCACATGGCTATTTGATCGACCAGTTTTTTTGGGAAGATACCAATCAGCGCAGTGATCGATACGGTGGCTCATTAGTCAAGCGTACCCAGTTCGCAGTGGAAGTTATCGAGGCCGTGCGAGCGGCCGTTGGCCCCACGTTTCCTGTGATCCTTCGATTCTCGCAGTGGAAGCAACAGGACTACACAAAGAAACTAGCGCTCAATCCACATGAACTTGAGCAGTTCTTGGCGCCGCTGAGCAAAGCCGGTGTCGATATCTTCCATTGTTCCAACCGCAAATACTGGCAGCCCGAGTTTGAAGGCTCAGATTTAAACCTAGCCGGTTGGACCAAGAAGCTTACCGGCAAGCCCACCATCACGGTCGGTGGTATTGGTCTTAGCAGTGATTTGTTCGGTGCGTATCAGGGCGAAATAGGTGAGGTACAAGCGCTGGATAATTTGCTCAAACGCCTGGAAGCCGATGAATTCGATCTTGTGGCAGTCGGTCGAGGCATGCTGGTTGATCCGGATTGGGCGAACAAAGTGAAGGCTGGCCGGATGCAGGATTTGATCGGGTTTGGGAAAGAGGCGCTTGCGACGTATTACTAACGGCCTTAAGCTCCCATAAGAATCACCGGGCACCTGCGCTCTCAAGCAGAGCCACCATCGCCTGATAGCCGCGCGATTTCGCGGCGCCTGCAAAAACCAGTACACGTATGGCCTCCCTTTGTCTGGCAAAGGTTGCGACATGCAAGGGCGTGCGACCGTAGGAGTCACCCTCTGCATTGGGTGCGAGCTGCGCCTGGGCCGCCGCACAAGCGCATACAAAGACCAGGATGACAGTCACTATGAAAGAGTTGCGGTGTCGTTTCATTTATCGGCTCCCCTAAGTAAGATGGCCCTGTGGCACACTAGGCCACGCGCACGAAACTCCATTCCAAGGATTGTACCCATGGCTACCGGAAGTCTTTTGGCTCTTTTGGACGATATCGCCTCCATCCTCGACGATGTGTCGGTGATGACTAAAGTTGCCGCCAAAAAGACGGCCGGGGTGCTTGGCGATGACCTTGCCTTAAATGCCCAACAAGTTGCAGGCGTAAATGCCGACCGAGAGCTGCCCGTCGTCTGGGCGGTCGCTAAAGGCTCCGCCATCAATAAGGCTATTCTTGTGCCAACGGCCCTTCTCATTAGCGCCTTTCTACCCCCTTGGGTCACCACGACTTTACTCATGATCGGCGGCGCCTACTTGTGCTTCGAAGGTTTTGAAAAAGTCTTCCACAAACTTTTTCACACGGCTCATGAAGACGCCGAGCATCGTGCAAAAATTGTACAGGCGAACGCCGACCCCGCGAACGATTTGGTGCTCGTCGAGAAGGAAAAAATCAAAGGTGCGGTACGCACTGACTTTATTCTATCCGCCGAAATTATTGTCATCGCTCTGGGCACCGTCGCCAACGAAACTCTCCTCAAACAGGCCACCACTTTGGTATTGATCGCCATCATCATGACGGTTGGGGTGTACGGTTTGGTCGCAGGCATTGTCAAACTGGACGACCTCGGCCTTTGGCTCACGAAGCGCGGAGGTGACGCAAGGCAAAAGCTGGGACGTGCGATTCTCGCCTTTGCACCGATGCTGATGCGTTTTCTGACGATTGCGGGTACGGCCGCCATGTTCCTGGTCGGCGGCAGCATCATCTTGCACGGCCTGCCGATGTTGCATCATCAGGTGACTGCCTTGGTCAGCCTGGCGGGTAACGGCGCTCTTGCGACGGCTTTGATCCCCTTGCTGGCGGATGCCTTTGCTGGAGTATTGATTGGTGGGGTTTGTGTCGGGGGATGGGCCATGATCGGTAAAATTCACCGATCATCGCCAACGTCAATACCAAGTGAACCCAATTAAACGATGCGAACCAAGCGCTGCGACTATTACCATGCAGTCCTGTGCCATCATATTCTCCAAAATGTTTGGATGCCAAGCCTCAACAAACGCCCCCGATTACAGACTATCTTGTGTCGCTCTAGGCTCTCAAGGCCACTCCAAAACACTCCACCAACCCAATCACCGTCAACACCAGGCTGGCGCACCGACAATTTCAACTACGCTAGTCAAAAAGCCATCGAGCGCCTGGGCGCGCAAAAAGACGGAGTAATCTGCGGCCACGCCCTACGGCGCGATGGCACGATTCGCGACACGGTGATGTACAGCATGCGCGCTGGTGAATGGCCCGAAGCAAAAGCCCAATTGGCCTACCAGCTAGATAAGCCTCGCAGTTAGGACCGACGCACAAATCAGCGCGGCGGGCACCCAAAAGCTTGTTAATTTGCCCATGAGGCCTTGTCTTTAGCCCTGCAAATGCTTTAGTTATATCTTTCAGGCCTTATCATTACGAGGTCTAAAAGAAAAAACTTTAGATCGTTCCTGTTCCAAGCGCCAGCGCGCATCATTCGCGCTCGAGGAGCCCTACATGTACCGTTACGACGACATAGACCAAAAATTCGTAGATGAACGAGTTGCCCAATTCAAGGAACAAACTCGCCGCTTTTTAGCCGGTGAACTTACTGAAGAACAGTTCCGACCTTTACGCCTGCAAAACGGCCTTTATATTCAACGCCAGGCGCCGATGCTGCGCGTAGCCATTCCTTACGGCCTGCTGGCCGCTTATCAATTGCGCAAACTCGCCGAGATTTCACGCAAATACGACCGCTCTTACGGTCATTTCTCCACTCGCCAGAACATTCAGTTCAACTGGCCAAAGCTAGAAGACGTGCCGAGCATTCTGGGCGATCTCGCCACCGTACAAATGCATGCCATTCAAACCAGTGGCAATTGCATTCGCAACATTACGGTCGATCATTTCGCCGGTCTTGCGCCTGACGAACTCGTCAACCCCCTGGCCTGGGCGGAGATTCTGCGCCAATGGTCGACCTTCCATCCTGAGTTTGCATTCTTGCCTCGTAAGTTCAAAATCGCCATCAGTGGCGCGAAACTAGACCGCGCCGCCATTCAATTGCATGACATCGGGCTACAAGCCACGCGCGCGCCCGATGGTGCGGTCGGCTTCCAGGTATTCGTTGGTGGTGGCATGGGCCGCACACCGGTCATCGGCCAGGAAATTGAGCCGTTCGTGGAAGAAGGCGATCTAGTCAATTACTTAGAAGCCATCATGCGCGTCTACAACTTGTTTGGTCGTCGCGACAACAAGTACAAAGCACGCATCAAGATTCTCGTGAAGGAATTAGGCCTCACTGAATTCCGTGCACTGGTTGACGAAGAGTTCGAGCGCATGCAGCGTACGCATGCGCCGATGCCCGCCGCCGAGATTCGCCGTATCGAAGCGCGCTTCATCAAGCCCGAGCATAAAACGCTCAGTAGCTTGGACTTCAGCACCCTTGAAGCGCCACGCGGCTTCCTCGGCTGGACCAAGCGCAATGTGCATGGCCATCAAGTACCGGGTTATTCGGCCGTGTCGGTCTCCCTGAAGCGCAACGGCATTGCCCCTGGCGACGCTTCCGATGTTGAAATGGAGGCCGTCGCCGATATCTCGGAGCGTTATAGCTCGGGCCTGCTGCGCGTCACCCATGAGCAAAACCTCTTACTCCCTGATGTAGCGCAGCACCACTTGCCTGCCCTGTACGCGGAGCTAAAATCTCTCGGTATGGCCGAGCCTAACATCGGCATGATTACCAATATTATTGCCTGTCCAGGCGGCGACTTTTGCTCACTGGCTAATGCGGTTTCTCTGCCAGTAGCGCAAGCGCTCTACGAACGTTTTGATGCGCTCGACTATCAGCACGAAATCGGCGAGCTGGACCTGAACATCTCCGGTTGCATCAACTCCTGCGGTCATCACCATGTCGGCCACATCGGTATTTTGGGTGTGGACAAAGCGGGCGAGGCCTTCTACCAAGTCACGATTGGCGGCAATCAAGGCTCGCCCGCTTTAGTGGGCAAAATCATCGGCCCTTCGTTCAAGCAGGAAGATGTTCCCGACGTGGTCGAGCAACTGATCAAGACTTACCTGTCGATCCGCGACTCTGAGCACGAACGCTTCGTCGATGTCGTGCGCCGCACTGGCATTATCCCATTTAAGGAGGCTGTGTATGCCAACGTTAATTAATCGTCAAGGCCAGATCAGCGCATCGAACCCCTGGGTTCGTTTCACGGGCGATGCCGGTGCGGTGGCGGGCGCCACCCACCTTCTATTGCCTCTTGAAGTCCTCAAGGAAAACGCTGACCTATGGTTGGATCAAGCGAAAACAACCGGTGCGCGCCTCGGTGTCGTGCTGAGTGCTGCCGACGATATCAATGCGCTCGCGCCCTTCCTCGACAAGCTTGAACTTATCGCCATCGACTTTGCTCAATTCGTCGACGGACGCGGTTTCTCACAAGCTCGTTTGGTTCGAGGTCGCCTGGGCTGGACCAAAGAGCTGCGCGCCATCGGTGACTTACTGCGCGATCAATTGTTCTTCCTGGCGCGCTGCGGCTTTGATAGCTTTGAGCTGGCAGAGGACCAACAACCCGCCACGGCTGCACAAGAGTTTAAAACGTTTAGCGAGACTTATCAGGCGGCGCAGGATCGCGAAGCGTTGTTTGCTCGACGCGTGGCTGAGGCCGCTTAGAAAGGGTACTTAGCGCGAATTTCGTTCACGCTTGCTGATCTGCAAAAGGGCCGCTCCAAAATGCGGCTCTTTTTTTTACTTTGACCAATGAGTTTTTCGTTAATTGACGCTCTAAAGCTTCGATACTTTCATTATTTTTATATTTCGATTATTATTGAAATATGGAAACCTCACAAGTTATTGCCGCTCTCGCAGCGCTCGCACAGGAATCGCGTCTCGCAGTTTTTCGAGCGCTAATTCAATCCAGCCCCGCGGGCCTCGCCGCAGGCAAAATCAGCGAACTCACTGGCATTCCGCCCTCGTCGCTCTCCTTTCATCTCAAGGAACTCTCGCACGCGGCCATGGTCAGCGTGCGGCATGAGGGTCGTTTCGCAATTTATTCCGCGAACTTCGCGACCATGACGTCCCTTCTTCAATTTCTCACCGAAAACTGCTGCGGGGGAGCCTCTTGCCTACCGTTAACGGTAGCAGCGTCTTGTACACCGCTTACAGTGAAAACTTCTCGAAAGAAATTACGATGAATAGCCGTCCCCAAGCTCTAACGAATCTTCTCAAAAGCTTTACCCAGACGAAGCTCTATCTACTCTTTGTGGCTAGTAGCCTTGTCGCTTTCGCGTTAAACCGTCATTTCAATATCAACCTGGAGATGGCTCTGCTTGGGGTGAGCGTTGTGCAGCTCGGACTCATCATCGCGCTCGAAAGGTGGCTACCCTTCCAAACGACTTGGCAAGCTCCTCAAGGAGATGTGTTGACGGACTCATCAAGCGCAATCGTCCTTGTCGGCCTGGTCGATCCCGTACTGAAAGCCGCGCTTCCGCTCTTAGCCATCTTTTTGTTGAGTACTCTCCCCGCTTCGAACTCTTTTCATCCTGCCAGCACATCCTTGATCAATTGGGGAGCATTTAGTTTTTGGTCTGCTGCGCTCATCGCCCTAGGTTGGACCGAGTTTGCGAAGTATTGGGCGCACCGCCTACATCACCGTGTTAACGCCCTCTGGTGGCTGCACGCTCTTCATCACAGTAGTGGACGTTTGTACTGGTTGAACGGGTTCCGATTTCACCCTCTCAACTATGCCATCAACACTGGACTAAGCGTGCTTCCGCTTTGGCTCATCGGTACTCCAGTAGAGGTGATGCTTGGCGTACAAGCCATCGCTCAACCGGTCATCTTGCTGCAACATTCCAATATCAGTTTACGCAGCGGCTGGCTCAAGAGAATACTGAGCACCAACGAAACCCATCGCGCGCACCACAGCAAACACGCAGACACCGCGAACTCAAACTACGGTAGTGCCTTTCTGGTTTGGGATCACGTATTCGGAACCTATCGTGCTGCACAAACTTCATTGACCCTCGCGGAAGTCGGCCTCTTCGAGGGCAGTCAGGCCTACCCTGCTACTCACTCCTATTGGCAACAATTGCGCTCAATGTTTAGCCCAAACTGTTGCCAGAGAGCGAGCTAAAATGAACCTCGCAAGACGACTTTGCTCTGAGGGGCTAGGGTCCGCCTTTTTACTAGCGGTCGTGATCGGCTCAGGCATCATGGGTGAGCGCCTTGCAGGCGGCAATGTTGCCATTGCCCTACTAGGAAATACGCTTGCCACCGGGGCCGGTTTACTGGCTTTAATCCTGACCTTCGGGCCCATATCAGGTGCACATTTCAACCCGGTAGTGACCTTATCGGAAGCCTACCACGGCCACTTACCTTGGCGCGAAGTAGCGCCTTATGTGTGCATCCAGGTGGTCGGCGCCTTCGCAGGAGTCGCGGCGGCGCACTTGATGTTCGCTGAACCCATTTTTTTCGCCTCAAGTCATGCTCGCACCGGTGCCGCACAGTGGTGGAGCGAATGCGTCGCCACCTTCGGCCTAATCGCCGTGATCATCAGTTGCAATCGCAGTCGACCACGCGCGACACCCGTCGCCGTGGCCGCCTACATTACGGCTGCTTACTGGTTCACAGCCTCAACTAGCTTTGCCAATCCGGCCGTGACCCTCGCTCGAGCCGCGAGCAATACTTTTGCAGGAATCCGGCCGATGGATGCGCCTGGGTTTATCGTTGCACAATTGTGTGGGGCGGGCTTGGCGGTCGTGGTTTTTCGGTGGCTTTATAGGGATATCCATTCAATCAAAGCTTCGTGAAACTTCCTTTGTAAAAATTGCGGAGCATGTTAATGTACACACACGCCAAGATGTACAAGAGGTCATATGGGATCCATAAGTAGTCGGATTTTTAAGAACGGGAACAGTCAAGCCGTCAGAATTCCCCAGGAGTTCCGGTTGGATGCTGAGCGAGTAGAGATCACGAGGACGAAAGATGGGGATCTTCTGCTCCATCCGATCACTGAGCGAAGAGGCGCCCAATTGCTGGCTGTGCTCAATGATTTTGACGATGATTTCATCGCTATTTTGGAGCAAGACCAAGCCAGTGAATCCCGTATGCAGGATCGCGACGAACTATGAAATATATGTTGGACACCAACATGTTGATTTACTTTCTCAAGCGTAAGCCGTTCTCGGTAGTTCAACGGCTCGATACTCTCAAGAGTGACGACGAAATATGTATGTCATTCATCACTTTTGCCGAGCTACTCAAGGGCGCAGAGCGTAGCGACCGAAAGCTACAAACTCTTCAGAACTTAGAACGACTCATACGACAGATCCCGGTCGCTTACACCACCGGTCGGAACATTTGCGAACACTACGCCGTTCAGTTTACCCGCCTAAAGTCGATGGGGCGGCCCATCGGCGGTAACGACCTTTGGATCGCGTGTCATGCGCTTGCAGAAAGCGCGACTATCGTGACCAACAACGTAGATGAATTTAAACGCGTAAGTGGCTTAAGGCTGGAAAACTGGGCTCTCGGAGATTAGCGCCGAAATTAGCTCGCGAGACACAAGCCGGCAGTGGCTAGTTTAGTGAGAGGCAACACTAGTGTAGCGTTCCACACTAGACTAAAGCCGAATAAACCAAGGTCCGCAACTGCCGTCTCACTGGGTAAGTACTTGAGGGCATCAGTTGCGTCATGAAGATCGCGAACAAATCTTCCTTCGGGTCTAGCCAAAACGCGGTGCTGGCCATGCCGCCCCAAGCCGCCTCACCGACGCTACCAGGAATCATCGTTTGAGCAGGGTCCTTGACCACCGAGAAGCCCAGACCAAAACCAACCCCGTTGAACACCGATTCCGAGAACATCGAAATCGAAAGTTCAGGAAGATCCTTGCCTCCCGGCAAATGATTACTTTGCATCAGCTCAATGGTTTTTCGGCCAAGGTAATGCTTACCGTCAAGCTGGCCACCTTGATTCAACATCCTGCAAAAGCGATAATAATCATCCGTGGTGGACACCAGTCCGCCACCCCCGGAGACCATCTCAGCCGGTGTGAGGTAGGCACTTGTCGCGGCAGAATCCGCCAGCTTCATACCTCCTTCGGGAGTCGCTGCATAACAGTTTGTAAAGCGTGCAATTTTGCTTTGCGGGAGCTGAAAATGAGTATCGATCATACCCAAAGGATCGAGCAGTCGCTCTTGCAGAAAAGACTCAAAACTCTGTCCTGAAATTTTACCGACAAGGTATCCGAGTACATCGGTACTGACGCTATAGTTCCATGCCGAGCCAGGCGAGAACTCGAGCGGCAGGTTCGAGAGCTTTTCAATCATCAGCTCCAAACTACCGTTACGATTTACGCCGCCAATATCCAAGGTTCGGTAAGCGGCGTCCACTTCCGAGCGCGCCTGAAAACCGTAGGTAAAGCCCGAGGTATGGCGCAACAAGTCAAGGATAATCATCGGGCGATCCACCGGCCGTGTCTTGAAGCTCCCGAGCTTCCCGCTTTCGTAAACCTCTAACTTCGCAAACTCGGGGATATAGCGCGACACCGGGTCATCCAGCGCCACGTGCCCTTCTTCGACCAGCATCATGAACGCCACCGAGGTGAGTGGCTTGGTCATCGAGTAAATACGAAAAAGCGCGTCTTCAATGAGAGGCTTCTTCTCTTCAACACCCATATAGCCGATGCTACATTCGTAGACGGCCTCACCGCCGCGCGCGATCAAAACCTGTGCACAAGGCAAGCGGCCAGTGTCAATATAGGTTTTTTGTAAGAACGGGGCAATGAGCGCCAAGCGCTCGGGAATGAAGCCTCTAGCTTGGGCTTGTGGCGAGATGGTGATCGGCATGATGTGGGGCTTCAGAACGGGTTGAATCTCGTATCTTACTGTGCAAGCTGAGTAACGCCATTCCAATGAGTACCGTCACGGGCCCTGGCAAGCGTGAGGGAGCTTCGCCTAAGGTGCCAACCCAAACATCGCTAGCCGCGTGCGATACATCGCGAACCGCGCGTACCGGTGTATTTGCGGCCCAACCCTGAGCCAACAAACGCCGTGCGCAGGCCCCAAACTCACCACCAGCCATGTAGAGGCAAAGCGTCGAAGACGGGTCAGCATGGGCCCAGTCTGAGCCGGACGTTTGTGTTGAGGTTTGTGTTGAAGTTCGGGCCGCAGTGAAGCCCGAGTCTGGACACGCATTTAATCCATTCCCCACCGCCGGGGTTGCAAAGGTAACGCTGCGCGCCACGCCACGCTCGGTCAGCGATACGCCGAGTTGCGCAGCCGCCGCCAGAGCAGAGGTTATACCCGGCACAATTTCATAAGCAATGCCTGCGTTGTCGAGGGCAAAAAGCTCCTCATGCAGTCGACCAAAAATGCCTGGATCACCACCCTTGAGGCGCACGACGCGCTGAAAGCTCAGGGCTGCATCCACCAGGAGAATGTTAATGGCGGTTTGACTCAGGCTGCGTCGACCGCAACGCTTACCGACACTGATCTTTTTCGCCTGCGGCGCAAGACCCAACACTTCTGGGCCGACCAGAGCGTCATAAAGAACCACGTCGGCCTCACCAAGCAAGCGTGCTGCGCGCAGAGTCAAGAGGTCGACCGCACCTGGGCCGGCGCCGACGAAATTGACTTTTCCGAGAGTGGTGAGGGGTTGCGCTAAGGTGACAAATGAGTTCATGAGCCACATATCATCCTCAAAAAGGTTAATATCCAAAAGAACTATATGTGCATATCCAAGAATCTTTTGGTTATTTACCTTCCGTACAACTCTCCGTAGCATCCGACCACCATGAAATTACAACAACTTAGATTCTTACGCGAAGTCGCCGATCGTAACCTCAACATTACCGAAGCCGCCGAAGCCCTTCATACCGCTCAACCGGGAGTCTCCAAACAAATTCGCCTTCTTGAAGAAGAGCTTGGCATCACCATCTTTGTGCGGGCTGGCAAACGGATTGTCAGCGTGACTGAGCCGGGCCAGCAGGTAATCCGCATGGCGCGACAGGTTTTGGACTCGGCGGAGAATCTCAAGCGCGCTAGCAAGGACTTCACATCGCGAGATAGTGGTCAGCTTACCATCGCCACCACGCATACACAGGCGAGTTACGTCTTACCACCGATCGTCACTCAGTTCGCCAAGCGCTACCCGAAGGTGCGCCTTTCGCTCAAGCAAGGCAACCCGCATCAGGTGGCCGACATGGTGTTGGCAGGCCAGGCCGATTTAGGCATTGCGACCGAAAGTCTCACGGGCTATAAAGATCTGGTCAGTCTGCCTTGCTACGAATGGAACCGAGTGGTGGTCGCCGCTAAGGATCACCCGATTCTTCAAACCAAGAACCTCACACTTGCCAGGCTGGGCGAAGAACCCATCGTCACCTACGACCCGCACTTCACGGGCCGCTCCAAGATTGACCAAGCTTTCGCGAAAGCCGGTGTCACACCCAACATTGTGCTGACCGCCTTGGACTCCGACGTGATCAAGCGCTACGTGGCGATTGGACTAGGCGTAGGCATCATCGCCAGCATGGCGTATGACCCGGCCTGGGATCAACAGCTCGGCGTCTTGGATTGCGCTCACCTCTTCGAAACCAGCGTGACCCGTATCGCGTTTCGGCGTAACGGTTTCCTGCGAGTATTTCATTACGATTTTGTTGAAATGTTTGCCCCTAAGCTGTCGCGAGACATCGTTGAAAAGGCCTTTGACAGCAACTGATTTTGCTTAACGCGTTTTAGCGCCGAGCCACAATTTGCATCGGCCTGTGGCCATATTGGTCAAAGGCGGGCCTACAATGGGTTCATTCAATTGAACCTCTCTAAAAATTAGGGCCGACTCATGGCAATCCACGCTCCATTAACGAACGCTCAAGCGCAGCGACGGGGCGCGGCCCTTGCCTTTGGCTATACAGCTCTCAGTAGCTCTCTGGCCCTCACGGGTGCTATGGGTGCACCAAAGATCGCTTTCGCTCAAGCACGTAACCCGTATCCAAGTAAGCCGATTCGTATCGTCGTGCCCTTCCCTCCAGGTGGTTACGCCGATTTAATGGCGCGCATGGTTGCCGCCGAACTTAGCCCGAAATACGGTCAAGCCGTCACCGTCGATAATCGCCCCGGTGCAGGTGGCAGTATCGGCGCCGAAGTTGTTGCGCGCGCGCCTGCCGACGGACTCACCTTGTTGATGGGCAGCATCGGCACCAATGCCATCAACATGCATTTGCAAAAGAAACTCTCCTTCGATCCCATCAAGGGCTTCGATCCAATCATGTTCGTGGCGGATGCTGAAACAGTGCTGGTGGTACCGACCGCACTCGAAGTGCAAAACCTGCAGGAGCTCATTCGCCTCGCCAAATCAAGGCCAGGTCGGATGTCCTATGCCTCTGCGGGCACAGGCTCGACCAGTCACTTGGCTGGTGAGCTCTTCGAAAGCAAAGCCGGTGTACACCTCATTCATATCGCCTACCGCGGCAACGCGCCTGCGCTTAACGATCTCATTGCTGGACAAGTCCAAATATCTTTTGCCACCCTGCAAACGGCTCTGCCTTTCATTCAATCAGGCAAGCTCAAAGCCTTGGCGGTGCTAGGCACTCAACGCAATAGCGCACTTCCTCAGGTGCCTACCCTCGCAGAAGCGGGCCTCAAAGGGCTCGAAGTGCGCAACTGGGTGGGGTTATTCGCACCCGCCAATACACCGGCACCTATTCTTCAGCAGGTGTATAGCGACTTAGCGAGCTTCATGCGTCAGAGCGCGACCCAAGAACGCTTGGCGAAGCTAGCCTTGAGTTACATCGATATGCCGCCTCGAGAATTTGCTGGCTTCGTCAAGCAAGAGAGTGATCGTTGGGGGCAGATTATCCGTAGCGCGGGGATTACGGCTGATTGAGGCAACACCGGTATTTAGGGCCGGTCTGTGAATTTCGTCACACATTTAGCGTATTGAGATACACTCATAAAATGTCAAAGAGTGTCATCCCCCGAACGGATGATAGTGCCCCCCGCCCTAATGTCGAATATTTTTACATCGGTTCTAAATTCCACTTGCGGCTCGCAAGCTGCACGCCCGTCTCCGGGTGCAGAACCCTCAGAGGTGTAAGACATTGTTTCTTCACTCGAGTGTGACATTTCAACCTGGTCATGGCACAAAACTTGCATTGACACTCTTTAATAAATTCCATGGCCTCGCACACGGCAGGGCCACTCGCTTTACTTTCCAACTTACCAATCCCCGCAAAAGGCAAAAACATGGCTGACATCAACGGAACCAACGGTAACGATCTACTCACCGGTTCTAGCGGCAACGACACCATCAATTCCGGCAATGGAAACGACACCGTCAATGCGGGTGCTGGCAATGACACGGTTTACGCGGGCAACGGCAACGACATCATTAACGGCGGTTCGGGGATGGATACGCTGTTCGGTGAAAACGGTGACGACATCATTGACGGCGGTACCGAGGATGACGTGATTGACGGCGGCAACGGCAAAGATGTTCTGTTTGGCGGTGCTGGCAATGACAGGATTAGCGGTGGCAACGGCGCCGACCGTATTTACGGCGGTTCTGGCAACGACACCATCGGCACAGCCACAACCCGCTGCAACGAAGACTCGGACGAAAACTCCGAAAATGGTGGAGACCTGATTTTTGGCGATGGCTACGATAGCTACCTCGCTGACCAGGCGATCATCCCCACCGGTGCGGGCGCCAACACCATCGCTGGCAACGACATCATCTTTTCTGGTAACGGTAACGACATTATCTGGGGCGACAACGGTAACAACGCCTCTATCGGTGGCAACGACATTATCTATGCAGGTAAAGGCAACGACACCGTCTACGGTGAAGGCGGCAATGACCGTCTGATGGGCGAAGCCGGTAACGACCTACTCAATGGCGGCGCAGGCAACGACCTCATCGTCGGCGGCCTCGGGCAAGACACCATGACTGGTGGCACAGGCAATGACAAATTCGTATTCAGCGCGGGCCTGAGCTCGGGCGATCATGACGAGCACGAAGACGACAATCACGAACACCATGGCTACGACCATGACAACGAAGGCAACTGGACGGATTCCAGTAATGCGACCAAAGACGTCATCACTGACTTCACCGCCATTCGTGACCCAGGCGCCACCGCCACCGAACTCGACAAGATCGATCTCACCCAACTTCTCGGCGCAACCGACCTGAACTGGGGTGGCACCACCCCGACGGCCAATGGAGTTTGGTACGTCAAGGATATCCCCAATAACGTGACTTATGTTTATGCCGACATCAATGGCAACTCGGCCACTCCTGAACTGGCGATAAAGTTATTGGGCTTGCACGATCTCACAAATGTGGATTTTTGTGGTGTGAAGAACCTGGGCCCGGTCGCAGTTGCGGACACCAACGCAGTTGTTGAAGCTGGTGGCATTGCCAACGCCCTTCCCGGTAGCCCTACCGCCTCAGGCAATGTCCTAAGCAACGATTCGGATCCCGACTTCAATGCGGTGTTGTCTGTCTCCTCGGCCGGTAGTTTCGTCGGTACTTACGGAACACTGACCCTTAACGCGAATGGCACCTACACCTATCTGCTGGCCAACAATCAAGCCAACGTTCAGGCTTTGACCCAAGGACAGGTGGCACATGACGTCTTCAATTACACCGTATCGGATGGCGCACTTTCGAGCATTTCCAATCTCAACATCACTGTAACCGGCACCAACGATGCCGCCATCATCAGTGGCACCAGCACCGGCACTGTCGTCGAAGCCGGTGGCCTCGTCAGTGCCCTAGTCGGAACCCCGACCGCATCGGGCATCCTCACCGACACCGACGTCGATAACGCTCCCAACACTTTCCAGGCGGTTTCCCCCGGAGCATTGACCGCCAATGGTTATGGCACTTACGCCATGACGGCAGGTGGGACTTGGACCTACACTCTCAACAACGCCAATGCAAGTGTCCAGGCTCTGAACACTGGCGGCACGCTTGTTGATTCCTTCACCGTTCTGACCGCCGACGGCACATCCAAAGTCGTTAGTGTGACGATCAGCGGAGCCAACGATGCCGCTATCGTCAGTGGGACTCGCACTGGCACTGTCGTCGAAGCCGGTGGTGTCGCCAACGTGATCGCTGGAACTCCGACCGCTACCGGGATTCTCACTGACACGGACGTTGACAACTCCGCCAATACTTTCCAAGCGGTACTCGCCGGAGCATTGACCGCAAATGGGTACGGCACTTACGCCATGACAGCCGGTGGGACCTGGACCTACACTCTCAACAACACCAATGCAAGTGTCCAGGCTCTGAACACTGGCGGTACCCTTGTTGATTCCTTCACCGTTCTGACCGCCGACGGCACATCCAAAGTCGTTAGTGTGACGATCAACGGCACCAACGATGCCGCCATCGTCAGCGGCACTAGCTCCGGCATTGTCGTTGAAGCTGGTGGCGTCGCCAATGCGATCGCGGGAACGCCAACCGCTTCGGGCATCCTAACCGATACCGACGTCGACAACACTCCCAACACTTTCCAAGCCGTTCTCTCCGGGGCATCGACTGCAAACGGTTATGGCACTTACGCTATGACTGCAGGTGGGACTTGGACCTACACTCTCAACAACGCCAATGCAAGTGTCCAGGCTCTGAACACTGGCGGTACTCTTATTGATTCCTTCACCGTTCTAACCGCTGACGGCACTTCCAAAGTCGTTAGTGTGACGATCAACGGTACCAACGATGCGGCAATCGTGTCCAGCGCCACCGCGGCACTGACCGAGACCAATGCGGCCCTCACTACTGGCGGCACGCTCACCAGCACCGACGTCGACAACCCAAACAACGTCTTCACCGCCAGTGCTACCAGTGGCTCAATCGGCAATTTCAGTATCAACGCCTCGGGTGTGTGGACCTTTACAGCCAATAGTGCTTTTAATAATTTGAGCGTCGGCACCTCGGTCACGGAGACTTACAACGTTACGAGCGTCGATGGCACGGCTAGTACAGTCAGCGTCACCATCACCGGCACCAACGACGCGCCAATCGTCGACGCCACCGATGTCACCGGCGCGCTCACCGAGCTGCTCACTCCCGTCGGCAGCCTCACCGACACCGGCACCATCAACTTCACCGACGTCGACCTGAC
>JANOPA010000084.1:0-22714 GCA_031421635.1 Betaproteobacteria bacterium
GGTGGTGTTTGGCCATCTTGGCGATGGCAACCTGCACTACAACGTCTCTCCGTCGTCGGCAAAAACAGGGCAGCAACATGAAGCGACCTTTCTCGCTTTGCAACCAGAAATCAATCGCATCACCCATGACGCCGTGCATGCCTTTCAAGGCAGCATCTCGGCCGAGCATGGCCTGGGTCAATTGCGCCGAGATGAATCGCAACGCTACAAAACTGACATCGAAATGGCCATGATGCGGGCCGTCAAAACGGCACTTGACCCCAAAGGGCTGTTCAATCCGGGGAAGGTTCTAAACCTCTAGGGCTTGTACCTTTAAGCCAAGCCCTTTTGCCGTGCTCACATTGGACACCACCACCTTGAGAACAGGGGTTGGCGTCGACAAAGATTCTGTCTCGCCATCGCAAGCGAGACTGGTCTCATGGGTCTCAAAACCCGCGCTTAGCGACTTGATCATTTCGTCGATTGGGCGAGGCTTACTGATCGCGTAGCCTTGAACATAGTGGGCGCCAAGTGTCATCATGAGATCAATAGTCGCCTGATCTTCAACCTGTTCAGCGACCACTTGGCTACCCGCAGCTTGGGCCACGCGAATCATCGACGACACGACTTCGGCTCCCAAGGGGTTACGAACCGCATCACGCACAAACGACCCGTCGATCTTGATCCAGTCGGGTTTGAAGAGCTTAAGGTATTCAAAACTCGCGAGCCCCGTGCCGAAGTCGTCCAGCGCAATCGAAGCACCCATGCGCCGAAGCTCCTCGACATTTTCTAGAGCTTGCATCGGACTGGAAATTTTATCGGACTCGGTAATCTCAAAGACAACTTGCTTGGGTTTAATCAAGGCTCCAGCAAACTGTGCTTGGATAAAGGCGATCAAATCGGGATCGGACAAAGTTGGGCCCGTAAGATTGATCGAACATGCTGAAATTTTTTGCACCAAATCCGGCTCAAGCTCGAAGGCTTCAAACAAGGTCTGAATCACTTGTCGATCAAACTGCGGAAGCAGGCCGCAGGTCGCGTACACGGGCAAAAAGCGACCTGGCGAAACGTAGCCACCCTGTAAGTTTTGAAGCCGCGCCAGCACCTCGAAGTGCAGGCCCGTATCGCTTTGACCTTGTACGGGCTGAATCGTCTGGGTAAACACTCTGACCAAGCTACTCGACAAGGACTCGACGATAATCTCGTCTTCCAACGCCTCCTGACGCTGCTTTTGTAGAAATCCAGTCTGTAGTGATGCCATCGACCAACGCTTCAAACTCTGTTTGGAGCGGATGAGCGCCCGAGAGAGTGTCGAAAGAATATCTTCTGTAGTCACTGCAACATCCTTAGGCACCCGCAACAGCGCCACCTGGGGTCGCAGCTTCATCCCTTTGGCACCATACAAGGCGCAGGCTTCCCGAACGGCACCGTCAATTACCTCAATCACCCCCAGGGGATCCGCGGTCGGCTTCAAACGAATAAAATAGCTACTGAACGTGGCATGCGCCACAAAATGCGCATAGTCCTGCAATGCAGAATCAATTTTTTCAACAATCCTTGCGTCAAACTGGTAGGCCGCTTCCCTGCCCGAAAATTCCGCCCAGTGATGCAGATCGGGAATCGCGATCTCCGCAAGAAATTCGCTATTGCGATTCCGGTCTGAAGTGAGTTCATTCAAGACTTTAAAAAAGTAGCGGCGATTCAGAAGTCCGGAAAAAGGATGCCGCATCACCTGCGCTTTTAAGGCCAGTTGCTGCTGAGCATTTCTAATCGACATGCCATTCAACATGTGCCCGAGAAACGCTCCCACAAACATAAACCCGAACATGAGGCCAACTCGCTCGAAGGCGTCGAGCTTGAGCAATGACGCTCCGCCTTGAGCAAAGATTGCCTGCTCCAAAACCATCACACAGGCGACCAGGGCGATGGTGCTGGCCGAGGCTCTCTCCGAGCCAAAGAACGCGGGAACGAGAGATAAGAATAGAGTCAAAACAAGGCAGAGCTGACCAACTAAAAAGGCTTTTTCCGCACCCAGGAGATGCGCGCTCACCAAACTTATGGCAATCAAAGTCATCACAACTCTCGCGATACCTCGCCCAAGCGGCCCGCCCTGAATCTTGCCTCTCGACTTCGGTAGCCAGGTAAGCACCAAGGGCGCAAAAAGAATGGCGCTGAAGGCTGCAAACGTACAATGCACGAGAAAGCTCGCCACTGGAGTTGCCCACAACAGATTGACCCAGGTGGGATTGGTTGAAGTCAGGGCGGTATTAGGGCCCGCCAAAAGTTGCGACCCGGCCACAATGGGCGCAAACACAATGCTGGCCACTACAATGGTCACGAAGCGCTTGGAAACCTCGCTTGTGCAATACGGCTTAATGCGCGCGAAAAGAGTCGCTGCGCAGATTGAGGCCAGGCCAAGTCCAAACAAGCTCGCCAATGCAGATTGCACCCCCGCTCCAGTCACGAGCAAGAACAAGGCCGTCCCTAAGGCGCCCGCGGCGGCGAAGGGTAAACCAAGACGAATAGTAAATCCTAGGGTGAGCCCGGCATGCAAACTAAACAGGGGTAAACCCAGAGTTGCGACACCCAATAAGCTCGAACCCCATGCCGAGAGACTGACCACGGCAAGCACAGCAATCCAGACCATTCGAGCGCGAATGACTGCTGATGTATTCAAAAAAAAGTGTCGCATCCACAGATTCCACCCGATATCGAGGAGAAAGTACATGCGCCTAGGCAAGTACGAACAGAATCTCAGATCAACGGAGGCTAACGCGGCATTAGCGGATATTGGGAAACAGAAAATCTGCAACTTGCAGGGCCACGAAGGCCCAAACTAATTTGCGGGTGGCTGCGCCGCTTGGTTTGAGAGTTTAGAGAAAACCAGGATTGGGCCCTGTTTAGAACCAGGATGGTAAAGACTGAAAAGAGAGAGGGCGCAGGTAATCACCAGCACGGTCAGAACACCTATCGACGAGAGCCTGGCACGCGCTCGCGCATCGTGGGCCATCGCTTTTGCCGCCTCGCTAAGAGCCATCAGTTGACTTGGAGCACCGCCCTCTCCACATGCATACGCGAATTGAACAGACTCAACAGAATGGCCTTGGCCAGTCGTTTCAAATAATTCTTGGGCTTGTCCAAAGCCGCACCGAGTACATGCCGACATAACTAGATCCTCCGAAGAGCGAATTAACGCATCAAGCAGCATCTTCGTGGTCTCAAAATCTGTTAAGAATTGTGGAAATCGCCTCCATTTCACGATCTGCACAACCTGTTGAGCGGATTTTGCAAATTAACAGCGCAATTCAAGAGCTTTCCGCTCGCGCAAGCACAAAAGTGGAGCTCAACCTGCCCGTAATACCCGCTTCAAAATTTTGCCAGTCGCGCTTTTTGGAAGAGCGTCCACAATGTGAACGTAGGCAGGATATTTATAAGCCGCCAAGTTTTCCTTGCAAAACGCGAATACATCATCCGCACTCAGTCGGTAACCTGGTTTCGCAACGACGGCCACCGCGACCTGCTCGCCCTTTTCAGCATGAGCCAGGCCATAGACCGCCACTTCCTGAATGGCGTCGATCTTGTAGAGGTACTGCTCGACCTCGGCAGGCCACACTTTAAAGCCCGACACATTGATCATGTCTTTAACCCGATCTACGATAAAAACATAACCTTCATCGTCCATGCGCCCGATATCGCCAGAATGCAGCCAGCCATTGCGTAGCGCCAGACGAGATTCTTCGGGCCTGTTCCAATAGCCCTTCATGACGCCAGGGCCCTTGATCACAATTTCACCCCAGGTGCCTCGGTCGACCTCCCGACCAGCTTCATCATGAATGGCCAGCTCGAAATTCTCCACCGCCCGTCCGACCGAACCAAAGCGATGTGACACTAAATCGTTGTAGCAGGCGAACGGTGAGCACTCCGTCAATCCGTAACCCTCGAAGATGGGTCGATCAAACTTCTCAGTCCAGCGCTTGGAAATTTCTTCCGGCATGGTGGCCGCCGCCGACATCTCAAAGCGAATCGAGGACAGGTCGTAAGGGCTTAGATCCATCGCGAGAATCGCGATAAAAATCGTGGGCACGCCGAAGAACATGGTAATGCCTTCTTGACCAATCGCCTTGACAACTACATCGGGCACAAAGCGACGAAACATCACGAGGCAGACGCCAGACCGAACGCCGGCGTTCATGATGAAATTCTGTCCATAGACGTGAAAGAGCGGCAAGAAAAGCGCAAGCTTGTCGTCCACCGTATAGGCCGCGTACTTTGCACAGGTGGCCACATTGCTATCGATATTGTGCTGAGAAAGCTCGACCCCTTTCGGAAAGCCGGTAGTGCCGGAGGAATATAAAATGGCAGCCGTGTCTTGAGCGCCTCGATTTTCGAGTACGAGAGGGAGCTTCTTCAGACGAGCGTTCCCTACACCGATCCAGTCGGCCAAACTACCCTGCCCGGCCTTATCGGTCACCACTCGATATAGGAGTCCCGGACAATCCTGGGGCACATTGGGCAAGAGCTCAGCCTCAGTGAAGACCAGTTTGCTCTCCGAATCATCCAGAAGATAGCGTACCTCCTCCCTTTTAAGGATCGCATTGATCGTTACTGAGACCGCGCCAATTTTTTGAATAGCGTAATAGGCAATGACAAATTCCGGCACGTTCGGCAGATACAGTGCGATCCGATCCCCGGCTATCAAACCGGCCTCGATTAAGCCCGCAGCAAGTTGCTCGGAGAGCTCATTGATTTGCCGGTAGGTGAAAGATGTACCCTCGAAGCGAATCAGTATTTTCTCAGGATACTTTGCTGCACTCTCGACCAGGGCGGAGGCGATATTCATGGGTAATCTCCAGGCGAATTTGGCCCGCCCTTGGGCAGGGTCATATTTTTATTCACGCTTAGGCTAATGCTTGTCGCGTGGTGTACAGGTTTGCGCGTGAGAATACACGAGTGCGGGGGCTGCCATATCGGCGATAATCCACGCATGACCACATCCATTTTCAAACGTCCTGTCGACATCGACAAAATCAATTCCATCCACGCTCAATCTGTGGTGTCCCGGTTGGGGATCGAGTTTCTAGAGGTTGGCGCAGACTTTTTATGCGCCCGCATGCCGGTCGATGCCCGTACCACTCAACCGATGGGAATCTTGCATGGCGGCTCGTCCATCTTGCTGGCCGAAACCCTGGGCTCGGTGGCCGCTATTTTCGCGAGCGAACCAGGCTTTGCGGCTGTCGGCTTGGAAATCAATGCCAATCATTTACGTGCAGTGACAAGTGGTTGGGTGACGGGCACATGCACACCGGTGCATATCGGTCGCACCACTCAGGTGTGGGCGATTGAGATCCGCGATGAAGCTCAAAAAATGGTGTGTATCGCAAGAATCACCATGGCGATTGTGGCGGACTTGCGTAGCGAGGCGGGGAAGACGCTCTCTAGCTTGAGTGAGGGTTAGGCCAACGCTTCGGTGACTTGCGCTAGCCTCGCCTACTCGGTAAGGGGCGTAGCTCATGTCCACCGCGTCAGCCTTCGGCCGCCGCTCCTCCTTTACTTCCCTACGCCCCTTACCGAGTAGTCGAGGCGGAGACAGTGATTAGTTGAGAATTCTTGGTGAGGGGCCGCGCAGCCTCATTATCAGGTCGGCGTGGCGCTCAGGGAAAGAAACTACTCACCCGCAACCTTCTTCGGCAACTGCCATTTTCTCCAAGCCGCGCGTACGGCATTCGGATATTCCGCCCGGCCCAAGCTGCCGTTGTAACGCCCCAAGGCACGAAAATAATCACCCTTCTCAATATCCAAGTAATGGCGCAATATCGTGCAGCCATAGCGTAAGTTGATCCGGATATTGAAAAGTTTAGCCGCATCTCCGTCACTTAATTCACGGGTCCAAAACGGCATTACTTGGGTATAACCTCTCGCGCCAGCGCTCGACACGGCATATCGACGGAAATAACTTTCTACCTCCACTAAGCCAAGGATCAATTCGGGGTCGAGGCCAGCACGTTGTGCTTCATAGCGCAAGGTCAACAAAAACTCAACGCGTTCACGATATTCGGGTTTCCATTTGCGAGGTAGTTTTTGTGCGGCAAATTCCAACCAATCAATTTTCTGCTCAACCGATTCGAATTTTGGCTCGGGTGGAGTCTGATCTACTATAGCTGCAGCCATGGCCGTCCGCACCGACGCGCTCAGCGGCTCGTATTGCTGGGCACCGGCGTGGGCGAAGCGTGCCCCGACTGAAAAGCCGGCCAGCACCGACAAAAAAGCGAGCGCAAACCTCTGCGCCCGCTTTCCAAAAGGATAAAAAAACAATCCTTTAAACACTCACCGTATCCGCCTGATCCTTGAACTCTTGCATTTGATCGAAGTTCATATAGCGATAGATGTTGTCGCCCGACTGGTTCAGCGCAGCGATATCGCTAAGATATTCCTGCTTAGTCGGAATGCGGCCCAACTTAGAACATATGGCGGCAAGTTCCGCGGAACCCAAATACACATTGGTATTTTTACCCAGGCGATTTGGAAAATTACGCGTCGACGTGGACATTACCGTGGCGCCTTCCTTCACCTGAGCCTGGTTACCCATGCAAAGACTGCATCCCGGCATTTCCATACGCGCACCTGCTGCGCCGAACACGCCGTAGTGACCTTCTTCAGTCAATTGCTGGGCATCCATCTTGGTCGGTGGGGCCATCCAAAGTTTCACAGGAATATCGCGCTTACCTTCCAGAAGTTTCGAAGCCGCACGGAAGTGTCCGATGTTGGTCATGCAAGAACCAATAAATACTTCGTCAATCTTGCTACCGGCCACATCACTCAGGGTCTTGGCATCGTCCGGGTCATTCGGGCAGCACACAATCGGCTCAGTAATGTCCGCCAAATCGATGTCGATCACCGCGGTGTACTCGGCATCCGCATCGGCCTTGAGTAGATTTGGATTGGCTAGCCATTTCTCCATCTCTTTGATGCGGCGACCAATCGTGCGCGCATCGGCATAACCATTGGCGATCATGCTCTTGAGTAAAACAATATTCGAGTTGAGATACTCAATCACCGGCTCTTTGTTCAAAGCCACTGTGCAACCGGCGGCGGAGCGCTCGGCCGAGGCATCGGCCAATTCAAAAGCCTGCTCAATCTTCAGATCAGGTAGACCTTCAATTTCCAGCACCCGACCCGAGAAGACGTTGACCTTGCCAGTCTTGGCGACCGACAAAAGCCCCTGCTTGATCGCATACAAGGGAATGGCATGTACCAGGTCACGTAGAGTCACCCCAGGCTGCATCTTGCCCTTGAAGCGTACCAAGACACTCTCGGGCATATCCAAAGGCATCACCCCGGTGGCCGCAGCAAAGGCCACCAACCCAGAGCCCGCCGGGAAGCTAATTCCAATCGGGAAACGAGTGTGGCTATCACCGCCCGTACCCACGGTATCGGGGGTCAGCATACGGTTCAACCAGGAATGGATAATGCCGTCGCCTGGGCGCAAGCTAATGCCGCCACGGTTGCTCATAAAATCAGGCAATTCGTGATGCATTTTTACATCGACCGACTTGGGATAGGCGGCGGTGTGGCAGAAGGATTGCATCACCAAATCGGCGCTAAAGCCAAGACAAGCCAAGTCCTTGAGCTCGTCACGAGTCATAGGACCAGTGGTGTCCTGGGAACCCACACTGGTCATGCGTGGCTCGCAGTATGTGCCGGGACGAATACCTTTTTGCTGACCATTCACTTCAGGAATGCCGCAGGCTCGTCCAACCATTTTCTGTGCCAGGGTGTAACCCTTGCCGCTATCGACCGGAGGCGAAGGAAGGCGAAACAAAGTCGAGGCAGGCAGGCCTAGAGCTTCGCGCGCCTTGGCCGTCAGGCCGCGACCAATGATCAAAGGAATACGCCCGCCGGCACGTACTTCGTCGAGCAGCACATCGCTCTTGAAGGTGAACTCGGCAATCACTTTGCCGTCCTTCAAGGCTTTACCATCGTAGGGGCGCAGCTCGACGACGTCGCCCATATTCATTTGACTCACGTCCAGCTCGATTGGCAGGGCGCCAGAGTCTTCCATGGTGTTATAAAAAATCGGAGCAATCTTGCTGCCCAGGCAAACACCACCAAAGCGCTTATTGGGCACAAAGGGAATATCTTCACCAGTCCACCACAACACGCTATTGGTGGCCGACTTACGGGAGGAGCCCGTGCCAACCACGTCGCCGACGTAGGCAATGACATGACCTTTGGCTTTGAGATCACTGACGGCCTTGACTGGACCACGCTTGCCATCTTCTTCCGGCTTGAAGGCCGCGCCTTCACGGGTGTTTTTCAACATGGCCAGGGCATGCAGGGGCATGTCGGGGCGACTCCAGGCATCCGGCGCAGGGGACAAATCATCGGTATTGGTCTCGCCCGGCACCTTGAATACAGTAATCATGATGCTCTTCGGCACTTCGGGACGGGAAGTGAACCATTCAGCGTCCGCCCAGCTCTTGATCACGGCTTGGGCATGCGCATTGCCCTTGTCGGCTTTTTCTTTCACGTCGTGGAACTGGTCAAACATCAGCAGGGTTTTTTCCAGCGCCTTGGCCGCGGCCGAGGCGCAAACAGCATCATCCAGCAGCTCGACCAGAGGGGTCAGGTTGTATCCGCCCAACATCGTGCCGAGTAATTCCGTCGCTTTTTCACGGGAAATCATGGCGCAGGTTTCCTTGGCGAATGCGACCGCTGCAAGATAGCTAGCCTTCACTTTCGCAGCATCATCTACTCCTGCCGGGACCCGGTAAGTGATGAGGTTCAGCAAAAACGCCTCTTCACCCTTGGGAGGTGTCTTTAAGAGTTCAACCAGTTCGCCAGTCTGTTTGGCCGTCAGCGGCAGAGGTGGAATGCCAAGGGTGGCGCGTTCGGCGGCGTGCGCGCGGTAAGCGGACAAAAAGTCAGACATGCTAAAGCTCCAAGTGTGAAGCCCATGATTTTACTGGACTTGCAGACTCGTAAGGTTTGTGGACCCTGAGCTACCGAAACTATTCGACTAAAGGTCGGTCCACCGCTTTGAACGCTTTGTCGTTATAGTCCTACCCTAAGCCCGATTCCTGAATCTTTCCGAGCCGTCAATGCTGAGCACTCCCCGTAGTATTGTTTCAAAGACTGTAGCGGTCAGTCTGACCGTCTTCTCACTGGGTGCAAGCCTGGCCGCCAGTGCGCAAAGTACCGCTACGCCAGCCTCCCAAGGCAGCGGCGCCATCGCCTCACAAGCTAGGCTCCTCCCCGAGCAAAGTACGATTACATTCACAAGTAAGCAAATGGGTGTGCCGGTTGACGGCCGCTTCGGAAAGTTCGACGCTCAAGTGAGCTTTGACCCCAAGCAAGCCGCGGCCAGCAAAATTAGTTTCAACGTCGACATTGGCAGCGCCGCTGTAGGTGATGCTGAAACCGTGCGCGAAATGCGCAAACCGGAATGGTTCAATTTCGCCAAATTTCCTAGCGCCACCTTTCAGTCGACCTCGACCAAGCTTTTAGGTGCCGGAAAGTTTGAGGTTTCGGGCAAGTTGAACATCAAAGGGGTCGAACGAGTGGTCACGACCATCGTACAACTGTCTCAGAAAGCGGGAATCACCTTGGTTGAAGGTAATTTCCCACTCAAGCGCCTCGACTTCAAACTAGGTGATGGAGATTGGAAGGACGTAAGCGTGGTGGCCGACGAAGTGGTCGTAAAGCTTAAACTGTCCTTAAGCGGAATCGCCGCGCTATAGCCCAGCCTGCTAGTGTGTTGAGTCAAGCTCGAGTGTCGAGTCACACTAGAATCGCGACACGCGCCTGAAGTGCTATCGTCGCACCTTCATGAATGACTTTGGACACGGAGCTCATGGCCACAATGCTTGCTAAAACAATGACGGGTGCGCTATCGCTCTGTGCGTATGTAGGTGCCTGTGCTCAGGCGTCCGTTTATACCATCGACCCAAGCCACACTTTCGTGACCTTCGAAGCCAAGCATATGGGTGCCTCGACGAGCCGCGGACGTTGGGACAAGAAAGACGGGCAAATCACTCTCGACAAAACCACCAAAACCGGCCGTGCCGAAATCACTTTGGAAATGGCTTCCATTTCTACTGGCGTAGCACCTTTCGATGGCCGCCTCAAAAGCGAAGATTTTTTCGATGTCGCCAAATTCCCGACCGCGAAATTTGTGGGCTCCACCTTTAAATTTGACGGCGACAAAGTGATCGAGGTCAGCGGTGAACTCACACTCCTAGGGAAAACCAATCCCATCACCCTGAAAGCCACCAGTGCCTTCACATGCTATACCAATACGCGAATTCAACGAGAGGTGTGCGGAGGCGATTTTGACAGTGTCATTTTACGCAGCCTTTGGGGCATGAATAACGGACTAGCCAACAACACCATTCCGGACAACATCCGCTTGGTGATTCAAATCGAAGCGGTCAAGACTCAGTAGGCCCTCCTCCCAAGGCGGCTTGACGCCCCAGCGTTCAATCAAAAAATCAATCAACTTTCTGACCTTTAAGGGCTGGAAGCGCCGCGACGGCATGGCCGCCTGTACGCTGATCGGCTCTGGCCAATAATCTCGCAAGACCGGCACCAGGGTCCCGCTTTTGAGCGCATCAGCCACTGTAAAGGTTGGACCGGACACCATCGCCAATCCTGAGGCTGCCACGGCGCTGAGTAGATCGCCATTATTGGCACTCAATTGCGCTTTGATCGACACCACAAAGGTTTCACCCGAGTGGGGATCCCGAAACGCCCAGCCCTCGCGAAGCATGTTGCTATAGCTGGTTCCGAGATGGTCTCGTGTCAACTCTTCGGGATGCGTCGGCACTCCCATGCGAGACAGATAACTGGGGGCCGCAAAAACGCCCAGTTGAGCAAAGCTCACGCGGCGTGAGATTTGATGAGGCGAAGGATTGCTGTTCACTCGCAAGGCAAGATCCAAACCACTTTCATGAAGATCTACCATCCTATCGTTCAAGGACACTTCAATCTTCAGTTGCGCGTGTGCTCGCAAAAAGTCCGCTAACACGGGCCCGAGAAAACTACAACCGATCGACACCGGGGCCGTCATACGAATCGTACCCTCAACCCGCTCAGTTAATAATCCAGCGACCTCGCGCGCCGCTTCCAGCTCCGCAAGAGCGGGACTGATGCGCTCCAGATAAGCTTGCCCCACAGGTGTCAGGCTGACATTGCGGGTTGTCCTATTCAGTAGCCGTGCCCCGAGGTCTTTTTCCAACTGCATCACCGCTCGGGTCACTAACGCGCGATTCAAGTGAAGCCTTGCCGCCGCAGACGAAAAGCTGCCTAGCTCGGCCACACTTTGAAAAATACGCATGCCTTGCAAACTTTCCATGAGTCTATCCTCCAAGGCTTATTATTTCATTTTTTAAAACAAATTATTTCAAATTCCTTATTTTGTATTCTGTCATGTAGCAGGTAAGCTCGCGACCGACGACTAGATGCGCTAAAAACTCCTAAAACAAAGCTCTATGCAAGACCTAACGACGCCTCAAGCAATTCCAGACGCAAAGTACGGCAACACCGCCATTTTGTTTCACTGGCTGCTGGCCATCCTCATTATCAGCACCTGGTGCTTTGGTGTGTACATGCACGAACTTCCGTTTTCGCCAATGCGCGTCAAACAATTCAATTGGCATAAATGGGCAGGAATTACGATCCTGGGCCTGTCTGCACTCAGGCTCTTGTGGAGACTGCGCCATCCGGCGCCGGCGCTGCCAAGCCACATGTCCGCCTGGCAACAATCCCTGTCCCGTATGACTCATGTCGCGCTTTACGGTCTTTTCTTTGCAACCCCCCTCGCAGGCTGGGCGTACAGCTCGGCCGCCGGATTTCAGGTGGTACTTTACGGGGTGCTGCCCTTGCCCGATTGGGTGCCGATCAGTAAGGATTTGGCCGACACGCTGAAAGGCGTTCACAAATTTTGTTCATTCAGCCTCGCCGCCTTGGTGGGTCTACACATCGCGGCAGCTCTCAAGCATCAGTTCATAGATCACGACGCGCTACTGCGACGGATGATCCCTGGGCGCCAAGGCTAACAGGACAAATGCTCACTACTCATTTTCGAATTGCCATCACCTCAGGAGAACTCCGCAATGACTAACATCACCCATGCATCGTTATCAATGATTGTGTCCACTGTGCTACTCGGCGCAACTGGTTTCGCCAACGCACAAACCGCGACCTATAACGTCGACCCGACCCACACCTTTGTCACCTTCGAGGCCAAGCATTTTGGCGTGTCCACCAGCCGTGGCCGCTGGGACAAAAAAGACGGCTCGATCAGCTTCGACAAAAGCGCCAAGACGGGCAAAGCCGAGATCAACATTGATATGACTTCGATCAACACCGGTACCGGTCCTTTCGATGGTCACTTGAAGAGTGCGGACTTTTTTGATGTCGCCAATTTCCCCGCCGCGAAATTCGTTGGCACCGGATTCAAGTTTGAGGGCGACAAAGTCACCGAAGTCGCTGGCGAGCTCACGATGCGCGGCAAAACCAACCCGGTCACTTTAAAATCCAGCTCCTTTGGCTGCTACATCAATCAACGCATCAGTCGCGAAGTTTGTGGCGGCGACTTTGAGGCGACTATTCAGCGCAGCCAGTGGGGAGTGAGTTTCGGTGTCGCAAACAACATGATTCCTGATCTTGTGAAACTGCTCATTCAAGTTGAGGCCGTGAAAACACAGTAAGCCTTTAAAGTTCGGCGCCCAGAGTCCGAGTAACGGGTCGTTGCATGTCCCAGGGCGAAGGCAATTCTTTTGACAAGACTCCGCCTTCGCCGTCAAAACATGCTGTTGCCGTGAACCGCGTCCGTAGGCACCTTTTGAAGCACATCCCAATGCTCCACAATTTTGCCTTGGTCATCTAAGCGAAAAATATCGATCGCCGCCCAGGTGCCCCCAAGCATTCCGGGAAAATGATGGGCACCATGCAGAGTCACAAAACCGCCCTCAGCAAACACCCGTTTGAACTCAATCGATTTACCCGGAAAGTCCTTCCCCATCTTTTCAAAGAAGGCTATAAAGGCCGCCTTACCGTCTGGCACTTCCGGATTATGCTGGGTGTAGCTTTCGCCACCATAGAGGCGCATCGCCTCAGCGGGTTGCGAGCGATTAAACATCATGTCGTAAAAAGCCAGGACATTGACTTTATTGCGCTCTAAGATCGGGTCGCTCGATACAATACTAAACACGGCTCACCTCGCCAAAGCATGTTGGCCGCCATCGACCGGCAACACCACACCATTCACAAACTTAGCCTCATCACTGGCCAAAAAAACGGCCGCATGGGCTATGTCCCAAGCATCCCCCATTTTGCCGGTCGGACTCATGGCATCTCGCACCCTGCACATTTCCTCGGGCGAGGCATACTGATTCGCGATTTGCTGATGAATTAACGGGGTATTCATTAATCCAGGTGCAATTGCATTGCAGCGAATGCCTTGCTTGGCATATTGCAATGCCACATGGGTCGTGAAATGAATCACCGCTGCTTTTGAGGCATAGTAAGAACTGTACGGGTAGGGCGTCACTCGCAAACCGGCCAAGGAGCTGATGTTCACAATGGCGCCATTTGCCTGCCTCACCATATGAGGCAAGACGTATTTGCAGGACAAAAACATGGAGGTGATATTGGTATCCATCACGTGGCGCCAACTCTCAAGGCTCTCCTCTTCTGGCCCGCCCATCGCTGTGATGCCGACATTGTTGTGGAGCACATCGATACGACCATAGCGACCATGCGTTTGGGTCACGACACGCTCGACCGCATTGGCTTGCGTCACGTCGGCCTGCAACACCCAGGCCTCATAGCCCTCGCCTCGAATATGCGCCGCGGTCACTTCGGCGGCCTCGGGTACGATGTCCACACAGACCACCGCACGTGCCCCTTCCCGGGCATATTGAATCGCACTGGCGCGGCCATTCCCAAAACCCGGGCCGCAGGAACCTGCCCCCATCACCAAGACAATTTTTTGGTCGAGCCTGGGGCACCGTGCCGATTGCTGAGTCATTTCGGCCTTTTGATTTGGGATAGACCTGAGCGTGGCGAGCGATTAAGCGTGTACGGCGGTGACTTCACTGCTCGTACTTAATACCAAACTCATTTGACATCTTGCGCCAGCGCTCTAGCTCGCCTCGCGTGAAAGCGGCAAACTGCTCTGGAGTTGGAGTCACTACCTCACTGCCGGTTTCAGCAAGCCAAGTGGCGAACTCTGGTTCACGCACCACTTTGGTAATCTCAGCGTTCAACCGAAGAACCGCGGCGCGCGGCGTTCCTGCTGGCACGAAAAGCCCCGTCCAGGACACCATGTCAAAACCTAGATGTCCGAGCTCGGTCATGGTTTGCAATTGAGGAAAGCGAGCAATTCGCTTAGGTGCAAGCACCGCCAGGGGAACAACCTTGCCCGTGAGAATATATTGCTTGTCGACCTCGGCGAGAAAGCCGATCGTCATATGAATCTGCCCTGAGGCCGTATCAAGCAACATGGCACCGGTTCCTTTATAGGGCACGGTGTTCAATTTGACGTTCGCGCTGCGTGCAAACAGCTCACAAATAAAATGCGCCCCGCTACCGTGGCCCGACGTGCCACAGGCCAATTGGCCCGGGCGAGCTTTGGCCCATTCGATTAACTCAGGCAAGGTCTTGACACCCATGCCCGCATGGACCACAAGCACTGGAAAGCCCTGCGTGAACTGCGCGACCGGAATGAAATCAGCCACCGGATCGTAGCGAAGTGGCGTACCAAGACCAGGCGCCACCACCACTTCAGTGTTACCACCAAACAGGGCGGTATAGCCGTCGGGAGCAGACTTGGCGACGAATTCGGCCGCAATAGTCGTAGTCGCACCTGGACGGTTCTCGACCACGATAGGCTGTTTGAGTAGGTCGCCGAGGCGTGCCCCAAAACGCCGAGCTCGAATATCAACCACACCACCGGGCGTAGAGCCGACTACGAACCGAATGGGTTTGTTAGGATATTCCTGCGCTAGAGCGCCTTGCCCCGCCAACAAACCCTGCGCGGCAAGTAACACTGCCAGCCCTCTGAAAACAAAGCCAAGTCTCGTCTTTGATGCAGTCATTTTAGTCGTCTCCTTAAAGGCTTGCCGATGCACCTCAGAATGGATCTTAATCGGTATTAAAAGCGCGATGAGCTAATGTGGTTTTTGGAAGAGAGAGCGCACTATCCTAGCGCAAATTTGACGTTGATCCCCAAAACCGGGCGCCTTCTTCCTAAAATGCGCCCCGCCAGCGCGCGGCAAACCGTTTCTTGCCCATAGATGGCTCAACTAAGTGACTGGCTCAATTATTGCTGCAATTACGTGCGATCAATTCTGGAGAATGGTTCTTTGGCATGAGCGAGCATAAACGGAGAGTTCATGTCTTATTTAATTCCATCAGAGTTTGTGACCAAAATGATCGACGCAGGTGAATCGAAGGTCTTTATGTCCACCCGGGATACCGTGATTCGAGCCTACATGGCAGGGGCCATCCTCGCTCTAGCAGCGGTTTTCGCGGTCACAGTGACTGTGCAGACCGGCTACGCGATTATTGGCGCCATCCTATTCCCGGTAGGTTTTTGCATGCTCTACTTGTTGGGCTTTGACTTGGTCGCAAGGAGATCAATCAAGATTTTCATGGGGCCATGGTCCCAAAGGAACCGCTCCTCTCGTCCAAGGGCATTACGATCGCCCTGGCCGATGGCATTGGCAGTAGTCAGGTTAGCCAAGTCGCCAGTGAGTTTGCGGTGCGGGGTTTTCTTGAAGACTACTATTGCACCTCCGAATCTTGGTCGGTGAAACGTTCTGTTGAGCGCGTGCTGACGGCCACCAATGCCTGGTTGTACTCACGCTCGCAGCAAAGTCAGTACCGCTACGATCAAGACAAAGGCTACGTATGCACCTTAAGTGCGCTGGTCTTTAAATCAAGTACAGCACACCTATTCCATGTCGGAGACACGCGCATTTACCGAGTTCATGCAAGCGCTCTCGAGCAGCTCACTCAGGATCATCGTGTATGGATCAGCGCTGATCAAAGCTACGTCAGCCGAGCGGTAGGATTCAAGACGCAGATCGACATCGATTACCAAGCCTTGCCTATAGAGAAAAACGACGTATTTTTGCTCGCGAGTGATGGCGTCTACGAGTACGTGAAATCCGCCTTCATCATCGCTGCGATTACTCATGGCAAGGCGGATTTAGACAAGACCGCCCAGGCCATCGTGGCCGAGGCGCTGGAGCACGGCAGCAAGGATAACCTCACGGTACAAATCGTTGTTGTTGATGATTTACCCGCGCAAGAAGCCAATGAAATTCAACGGCAAATCACCGAGTTGGATCTACCCCCCATCCTTTCGGCGCGGCAAATCTTTGATGGCTATCGCATCATTCGCGAACTTCACGCAAGCCATCGTAGCCACATCTATCTAGCCGTAGATCTTGAGACCGAAGAGTCGGTCGTGATTAAGATTCCCTCGATCGATCTTCGGGCGGACCGCGATTACCTTGAACGGTTCATGCTGGAGGAATGGGTTGCGCGGCGCATCAATAGTGCCCACGTGCTCAAGCCCTGCGTGCCTACTCGAAAAAGGCACTTTCTTTATGTTGTGATGGAATTTGTGGAGGGACAAACCCTGGCGCAGTGGATGAGAGATCACCCTACCCCCGATCTCGAAGCGGTGCGCGCGATTGTCGAGCAAATCGCTAAGGGTCTTCAATCCTTTCATCGGCTCGAGATGTTCCACCAAGATCTTCGCCCCAACAACATCATGATCGATAAAACAGGCACCGTGAAGATTATTGATTTTGGTTCTACCCGAGTTGCCGGTATTGAGGAAAGGTCTGCGCCGACGAGTGAAGCGCCCATTTTAGGGACCGCCCAATATACGGCGCCGGAGTGCTTTCTAGGGGAACCCGCTGGCGCTCCTTCGGACCTTTTCTCGCTCGGCGTGATTACCTACCAAATGTTATCCGGGCGTTTGCCTTATGGTGCGCAGGTCGCGAGGGCAAGAACACCTTCGGCACAAAAGCAATTGAAGTATCAGTCTGTACTTGACGAGGACCGTGAAATTCCAATCTGGATCGATGGCGCTTTGAGTCGAGCGGTGCATCCTATTCCACGCAAGCGTTATAAGGCCCTGTCCGAGTTCGTCTACGACTTACGCCATCCTAATGCGGCGTTTCTGAGCAGAACTCGTGCGCCCTTGGTGGACCGTCACCCCGTACTTTTTTGGAAGTTGATGTCGCTAGGTCTTGCGGCGGCACTTTTGGCTCTGCTGTTCCTCCGCTTCGGCGTTAAGTGACCGGCGTACTTTGCAAACGATGCACAGCGCCCAGTAACGCCGCATCGGAATCAGTAATGACGGTGACCGGAATGTCCTTAAGGTAAGCGCTATATCGTCCTTTGGCCTCAAAACGCTCACGAAACTGGGAAGCAAAGAAAAAATCACCCAGTCGCGGCACGATTCCGCCACCAATGTAGAGACCACCTTGCGCACCAAAGGTTAAGGCAACGTTCCCAGCGAACCCGCCCAGCAGGGCACAAAAATGTTTGAGCGTTTCGCTCGCCGACGGGTCACCGGCAAGTGTTGCACTGACCAGACCTTCAGTTGTCACCATTGGACTAGCCTGGCCCTTCATTTGAGAAATGGTTTGGTGCAACAAGGGCAATCCAAGCCCTGACAAGAGGCGTTCCGCAGAGACATGGCCAAAGGTTTTTCGAACCTGGGAGAGTAGCCCGCTTTCAAAATCATCAGCGGGCGCCAAAGTGGAATGTCCGCCTTCGCCAGGCATGGCTTGCCATCCTGACGCGGTCTTCACAAGCGCCGCGACACCCAGGCCAGTCCCTGGCCCAAGCACGGCAAGATTACCGGCCGGACCGACCGACGTCTCTCCCCAGCTTCTGAGTTGGTTCGACCTCAGGTGAGGCAAAGCGTAAGCGAGCGCTTCAAAATCATTCAGCACGAGAAGGCGCTCCAAATTGAGTTCGTGCTGAAGCTCATCACAAGAAAAACTCCAATGTGAATTGGTGAAGGTAATGAGTTCACCCCGAAGCGGCGCCGCCACTGCGACCGCGGCCTGTCGAGGTCTTGCTGGTTCGCCACCAAGGATACGGTCCAGTTCAGATAAATAACGCTGAACTGCAGCCAGAGGAGATGCAAAATCAGCCACCTTTAGAGTCATCGCGTGCCGGGGCGCCTCATCCAGCGCTTGAGCCCAAGCAAAGCGAGCATGAGTGCCCCCTATGTCGGCCACCAGCGCAGGGACTTTAGACACGAGGTTTGCCGTGAGGTACTTCGCACAAGTTTGAATAAAGGTTCAAATACTCGCGCGCAGCCGACTCCCAGGAATAGTTCTGGGCCATGCCATTCGCGATGAACTGACGCCACACCTTTGGGGCTGCATAGGCTTTCAGTACACGCCGCAAAACCGTGCCGAGAGCCTCAGCAGAGGCCGGACCAAACTTGAATCCTGTGGCCGTAGTTTCAGAGGTGGAAACTTCCTCAGCGTCAACCACAGTATCCGCCAGGCCGCCCACGCTGCGCACAATCGGCACGGATCCGTAACGCAAGGCGTAAAGCTGGGTCAGCCCGCAAGGCTCAAACCTCGACGGCACCAAAATGGCATCCACACCGGCCATGATTTGATGGGCAAGGTTTTCGTCGTAGCCCAAATGCACCGAGATCTGGTCGGGATGGGACAGCCCCACTTCGACAAAGGCGGCCTCAAGACCAGGATCTCCCGAGCCCAATACAGCGAGCTGAGCCCCGTGGCTTAAGAGGGTAGGAAGCGCATCCAACACGAGGTCCAAGCCTTTTTGGGCGGTCAGTCGACTGACAATGCCCAACAGGGGCGCCTTGAGCGCTGGTTTGAGGCCAAGCGCCTTTTGCAAGGCGCTCTTGCAGCGTGCTTTGCCTTGCAGATCGGAGCTTGAATACTGAGCGGGAAGAGCAGGGTCATTGCCTGGATTCCAAACCTCGCCATCAACCCCATTCAAAATTCCCGACACGGAAGCGGCACGCGCTTGAATCAACCCGTCCAGTCCGCATCCGAACTCGGGTGTGGCGATTTCAAGCGCGTAATTCGGGCTGACGGTAGTGATGTGATCGGCAAAACTAAGGCCCGCCTTCATCATCGAAATTTGACCGTGAAACTCCATCCCCGAGGTCGCCAAAAATCGCGCGGGCAAACCGAGCAACTGGAAATCGGCCGCGTCAAACAAGCCCTGATAGGCGAGGTTATGAACGGTAAATACCGTCCGCACAGTTTTTACGGGATGCGCCGCAACGTAGGCACAAGCCAAGGCTGCATGCCAGTCGTGGGCATGCAAAACATCCGGGCTCCAATCTCGATCCAGCTCACCTAGCGCGATGCGCGCGCCCACCCAGCCCAGCAAAGCGAAGCGCAACAGGTTGTCGGGCCATTCTTTGCCGTCTGGCCCTTGATAAGGGCTTCCGGGACGCGCGTAATAAAGAGGCGCGTCAATCACATATACGGGTAAGCCACTCTCTGACACCGTTCCGAGACAGAGACTGGCTCGGCCGACGCCGAGCAATGGTCCCAACTCACAAACCAGACGGCGTGCTTGCAGTGCAGCCATGATCGCGGGCAGACCAGGCAGCAACAGGCGCACCTCAGCACCTAGAGCCGCCTGCGCTTGCGGCAAGGCGCCCACCACATCGGCCAAACCGCCGGTCTTCACCCAGGGAAAACACTCCGCCGCCACATGCAATATTTTCAAGCGAGCCATCTTCGTCATTGAGCCAATTTCTTGAGCATTTCGGCCGTGACCAAGGTAATGCCTTTCTCGCTTCGGTAGAAACGTCGTGCGTCTTCTTCTGCATCTTCGCCAATTCTCATCTCAGCCGGAATACTGCAACCACGATCAACAATCACCCGCGTGAGACGAGCGCCTCGACCAATTTCGACATTGGGCAGGAGTACGCTCCAATCTACCCAAGCCTGAGAATGCACTCTGACACTGGAAAATAGAATGGTTCGGTACACCCGTCCCGAAACAATACAACCACCAGACACTAACGATTCAATCGCATGGCCGCGACGATCATCTTGGTTGTGAACAAATTTGGCGGGTGGCAATTGCGCCTGGTAGGTCCAGATCGGCCAACGTCGACCGTACAAATCCAGCAGGGGAACCGTAGCCGTGAGATCCATGTTGGCATCCCAATAGGCGTCAATGGTGCCAACGTCACGCCAATACGGCACTTCGTCGTCGTTCTTTCGCACACAACTCAATCCGAAGGGATGAGCTGAAGCGCAACCTTTTCGCACCGCTTCCGGGATGACGTCCTTACCGAAATCGTGGCTCGACTCCGGGTCTGCCAGATCGCGCTCGAGCTCGTCAAAGAGATAACGAGCATTGAAGATATAAATGCCCATGCTTGCGAGGCTAACATTTGGGTTGCCTGGCATGGTTGGTGGGTCATCCGGCTTTTCAACAAAGGCGGTGATTTTTCTTGACTCGTCAATCGCCATCACCCCAAAGGCTCGGGCCTCATCACGCGGAACTTCAATACAGGCCACCGTGCACTCGCGGCCCATCTTGACGTGATCGGCGAGCATGAGCGCATAGTTCATTTTGTAGACATGGTCCCCTGCCAAGATAACGACATACTCAGCACCATAGCCTTCCACGATATCGCGATTTTGATGGACCGCATCGGCAGTGCCACGGTACCAGCTCTCATCGTCGTTACGCTGCTGCGCAGGCAGAAGATCGACAAACTCATTCATTTCAGTTTTCAGAAAGGCCCAACCGCGCTGCAAATGCCGCAGTAAGCTATGAGACTTATACTGGGTGATGACTCCGATTCGGCGAATCCCAGAATTCAGGCAATTGGACAAGGCAAAATCAACAATGCGAAACTTCCCGCCGAAGTAAACTGCAGGCTTGGCGCGCTTGTCCGTCAAGTCCATCAAACGGCTGCCGCGGCCACCCGCCAGCACTAAGGCAATTGCCTGCTTGGGCAGATCCAAGCTCATGGCTAAATTATGCGTTTCCATCAATACCCTCTGTTCTTATTCATCCAAAAAACCGTCTCTCCAACCGCTATAGGCTACCCTAATCAGAAGTGCCGTTGCAACCTTGAAACCGACCGACGGGCAGCCCGTCTATGAACCCGACGTTTGATAGCCACCAATCAGCCCGGGCAAGTGCTTAAAATCGTCCAGTAATCATCATTTTTCTGGCACTCCTCATAGAAGGATTTTCCCTTGACGAATCGTATTCCTCCAGCCGACTCTGCCCTCAGTGGTGAGATCAACCGGCAACTTCTTGGTCATATCGGGGTTGAACCTGGGCGAGCATCCCGTAACCAATTGATGCAGGCGGTGTCTCAGGTCGCTCGCGAGGAGCTCTCCAAACGCTGGGTTAAAACGCAGGCCCAAGACCACCTGGCCAAGGCCCGGCGAGTGGTTTATCTTTCGATGGAGTTTTTGATCGGTCGAACCATGGTCAACGCCCTGGACGCCCTAAATTTGCGTAAGAATGTGACTCAAGGCCTGATGGACCATGCGCAAAATCTTGAGGACATCGCCGATCAGGAACCCGATGCCGGCCTTGGAAATGGAGGCCTGGGTCGGCTTGCTGCCTGCTTTTTGGATTCCATGGCCACGCTCGATCTGCCCTCATTCGGTTACGGCATACGCTACGAGTACGGGATGTTCGCGCAAGATATTCAAGCCGGCTGCCAGATTGAGTATCCCGATTCTTGGCTGCGCAACGGCACTCCCTGGGAATTTCCGCGCGCACAGATTCACTACGCCGTGCGCTTTGGCGGCTGGGTCGAGCATATTGGTGACAGGGTAATCTGGCGTCACGCAGGAGAGGTTCAGGCACAGGCCAATGACATGGTCATTCCCGGCTATGGCACGGACAAGGTCAGCACCTTGAGGCTTTGGAAAGCGGCCGCTCCTGCTCAGATTGATCTTGGTGCTTTCAACACGGGTGACTACGCTCGAGCCGCCAACGCTAAAAACGAATACGAGAATATCTCTTGGGTGCTCTATCCCAATGACAGCACACCCGCCGGCCGCGAACTACGCTTAAAACAAGAATATTTCTTTGTCTCGGCGTCGATTCAAGACCTCATTCAACGCCATCTTAGTGAACATCCCACTCTGGAGAATCTTGCCGAGTATGTCGCGATTCATTTGAACGACACCCACCCTGCAATTGGAGTCGCCGAGCTGATGCGTGTGCTCTGCGACGAACATGGTCTGTCGTGGGAAAGTGCATGGGCGATTTGCGGAAAGTCTTTTTCCTATACCAACCATACATTGATGCCCGAGGCGCTTGAAACCTGGCCAGTGGGGCTGATGCAGCATGTTTTGCCGCGCCATTTGGAAATCATCTTCCGCATCAACAAAGAGTTTCTTGAATTGGCCGCCAAGCACCGGCCCCATGACAACGAATTTCTCGCCCGTCTCTCACTCATCGAAGAGCACGGTGAGCGCCGCGTCCGCATGGCTCATCTATCGATTGTCGGTAGCCACCAAGTCAATGGCGTGTCTGCCCTTCATTCGGACCTTCTGGTTCAAACCATCTTCGCTGACTTCGCCAGCATCTGGCCAGAGCGCTTCACCAATATGACCAATGGCATCACACCACGTCGCTGGTTGGCTCAGGCCAATACTGGACTAGCCGCTTTGCTCGATCAACACATAGGCAACACCTGGCGCTTAGACCTCAATCAGCTACA
>JANOPA010000085.1:0-148842 GCA_031421635.1 Betaproteobacteria bacterium
CTTCAGCCATCAAGATCGAGCCAATACGGAAAGAGAAAAATGGGGCTATGTAAAGGTTTAAACAGCCCCTGGTTCGGATCGTATCCTCGGCGCGACAATCGTTGGTCCGCACGCGGGCGAATTGCTTGCGGAATTTAATCTTGCTGTAAAAAATAAGCTAGGCTTAAAGGCGATTCTCGGCACGATTCACCCTTACCCGACGTTCTCCGAGGCCAATAAAAGTGTTGCGACCGAATGGCGGAAGAAGTCGATACCGCAAAGACTGCTCCCGATTGCTCAGAGGTATTTCGCCTGGAAGCGTGGCGCTCAAACCGTCTAGCCCGAGCTTTGCTCAATCGGTGCGGTTCGGTCAGTATGCGCAATCAAAGCGTCATTAGGACAAATTGAATGAAGATTATGAAACTGCGCGCATGGGGCATTATTAGTTTGGTATTTGCTTCGAGCTTAGGCGGCTCGCAATGGCTTGCCGCGGAGCAAAAATTTCCAGATGTTCTCAATGTAAAAGTCGTTGCGCGGGGCGATAGTATTTTCGATTTCGACGCCACGCTTTCGTCTCCCTACGATAGTGCTAAGCGCTACGCTGATGCCTTTCGGGTGATGGACCGCGACGGCAAAGTTTACGCTGAGCGGGTTCTTCTTCATGATCATGCAAATGAGCAACCCTTTACCCGCGATCTGCACGGTGTCAAGATTCCGACCAGCATTCGGCGAGTGATCGTACAGGGCAGGGATCAAAAGTTCGGTTACGGCGGCAAGACTTTTGAGCTTACTTTGCCTACTCGGTAAGCAACTACGTTATTGGCTCGTGCGCAGAGCGACGGGCATGCCCATGTTCGATCTACAACGTAAGGAATCGATCCGTTGCTTGACAAGCTAACGCGGCGAGAATGAACATTCCACTCTGCCCAGTGCAAGCTTTAGACCTGCTATTTGCTTCGACATGAATTTGTTTCGATATGATTTGAAAGTACCCCCATGAATCCGACAGGCGTTATCCCTTTCTTGGGCTCCTCCAAGCGTGCCCTCACGTGCAGCTTGATTCTGCTGGCGCTGTTTGGCTGTGGAAGTGGAACTGGCACGCCTAGCGTTCCGGCTCAGAGCGCAATCCTTGCGGGCAGCCAGACCTGCGGCAAGACCAGTGTGAAGATCGGTCAAATTGCGACCCTTCAGACCCGCGCCCACGGCGTGACAGGCACGGCTAAGGTGATTGACAACTGCACGATTGAAGTGAGCAACTTTAACTACGATGGCGGGGGGCTGCCCGATGTTTTTGCCTACGGTGGCAAAGCGGGTAATTACGCTGCTGGCTTCGCAATAGGAAAAAACTTGTTCGGCACAAAAGTCACGAACGGCGCGGTCACGCTAACTTTGAAAGACGGCGACTTGGACAACCTCGATGGCCTCAGCATTTGGTGCGTTCGCGCTGGCGTGAGCTTTGGCGACGGTTTGTTTGTAAAGCCTTGAGCCGCTTGACGCCGCTTCATAGCGAAGGGGCACCTTCGGGAATGTTTTTCGAGCTTGCGTAAATGTTGTCGAGGGTTTGCGTGTTCAGTGCCACCGTCCTCCCGTCAAAAATGAGGCGGCCCGCATTGAGGCCCAATACGCGATCAGCATATTGCTTGGCAAACTCGGGTTGATGCAGGCTACAAATGACGGAGATGCGCCCGTTAGTTGTCGCACATGCAGCTTTCAAGACCGCTAACACCTCTGCCCCGATACGCGGATCGAGGCTCGCCACAGGCTCGTCGGCGATGATCAACCGGGGTCTCTGGGCCAGGGCCCGAGCAATGGCGACGCGCTGCTGTTGGCCGCCGGATAGGGTGTCGGCACGCTGGTCGGCATGCTCCAACAATCCCACCCGATCCAGGCATTCCAGGGCAAACAACTGGTCCTCGCGGGAGAACTGTCTGCTCCAGGCGCGCCAAACAGGCACCTGGCCTAAACGGCCAGCGAGCACGTTTTGCAAAGCGCTTATCCGATGCACCAAATTGAACTGCTGAAAAACCAAGGCAATGTTTGAGCGCTCGATGCCTGTCCTTTTTACAACATCGCTTCCGTTTAAAAACACCTGCCCGGAATCCATCTTTACGAGCCCACTGAGGCCTCGAAAAAGTGTGGTCTTGCCTGCGCCACTTGGTCCCAGTACGGCCACAAACTCACCGGTTTGAACTTTGAAACTAATCCCATCGATGACCTTCCGCCCCGCAAAGGTTTTGCGCACGTCTCGTACTTCAAGTGTCATTACACGAGCCGCTTTCTCATCCATGCGCTGAACTGGTCAATCAACGTGACCACGACCAAGATAAGCGCAATGATCGTGAACAGTCTCGGAAAATCAAGCAAATCCATACTGTTTTTAAGCTCTAGGCCAATGCCCCCTGCGCCCACCACCCCAAGCACGGTCGAGGCGCGAACATTAAACTCCCACCAAAATAGGGTCGTCGACATCAGTACCGGGATTACGTCTGGGAGCAGGGCGTAAAAAATTGCGCTAAAGCGCCCCGCACCCGTGGTGCGTGCCGCATCATAGGGCCCCAAGTTCGCATTTTCCAGGTGATCAGCAAAGAACTTGGCTGCGCTTCCCCAGGTATGTAGCGCAATACCAATCACCCCTGCAAAAGGCCCCAGTCCTACCGCAGCTACGAAAAGCAGCGCGAACACAAAAGAATCGATGCCTCGCAAGGCATTGAGAAACCAACGCGCGGGGAGGTAGGCTCTTGGGAACGGTGTGAGCGTTCTACAAGCCAAGAGGGCCATGGGAATGGCCAACAGTGTTGCGGCGGTGGTACCGATCGCTGCCATCGCCACCGTTTCAGCAATCCTAAGCAAAAAAAGTGGCATCTCATCAAGTTTGGGCGGCCAAGCCTGAAGCAGCCAACTCCCAAGCTTTGGTAGGCCGGTGACGAGCCGGACAATGTCTACTTCAGCGAGCCTCCAGGAGATGGCGTAGAAGGCCAACATCAGGATGAGGATCGCTAAAAACTTGATCCGGCTTCGCGAGCGTGTCGCTGCGCCTATCGCAAGAGCACGCTGCGCGCGCTGGTAAGAATGCGGCTCGCTACGCAAGTCAGCCCTTGGGCTTAATCTTGCCCACAGCCATACCGGCCTTTTCAATGCTTGCATATGAAGCGTGGGTCGCTGGCACGAAACCAGTGTAGCGGGCGGGCAGCAAGAGCTTGGCCTGCTCAACCGAGATGGCGGTGAGGATGGTTTGAATCTGCTTGGCGCGCTCCGGAGAGGTTGTCTTCGGCACAGCGATGGCGTCGTTCGGCAAAGGATCAGAAGTCCAAACAATTTTGCTGGCCTCAGCTTTAATCCGGCCGGAGGCGATCATGGCGTTTCGATTGCGGTCAAAGTCGGTGGCGAGATCTACCTGGCCAGCCTGCACGGCAATTTCGTTGGCCGGGTGAGAGGCACCTTCACGATACTTCCAAAATGTTTTCGGATCAATCTTCCACACTTCTTTGGCATACCAAGTGGGGATCAGCCAACCCGAGGTCGACCCCACATCTGCAAATGAAATAGACAGGCCCCTGCTATCGTCTGGAAACTTCATAATTTTCGAGTCGGCCCCTGCGATGACGATGGCGTGGTAAAACGGTTTTTCATCATATTTCACAGTGGCGATCGCTTGGCAATCGGTACTATTATTGGCAATGATGTAGCCCCAAGGCCCCATCCAAGCAAGATCCAACTGACCAGAACCCATAGCGACCGCGAGGCCAGCCCAATCGGTGGTGGTGAACAACTCAAAATCGACCTTAAGTTGCTCGGCCAAGTGGGCAAAAATGGGTGTGTAGGCCTTCTTGGTATCTTCGGCGCTTGGGAGAAAAGGCCCAACACCAAAGCGTAACTTGGGTTTGTGTTGAGCCAGAAGTGGCGTGCTTTTGAACAGCAGCGTGAGACTAGAAACCGCGAGGGCGTCGCCCACAATTCGTCGACGAATTGAATTCATGAAAACCTTTGAAATTTTTAGACGATGTGATTAGCGAGCAAGTGCTAATTCAATGCGTGCGGGCGAGAGCATAACGTATCTCTTGCACGGCTAGTCAGTCTAATGAAGATGCGAAGGCCTTACACGTTCAGGAAGCGTTGGTCTTGCTGAAACTAAGTCGCGAGTCCGCGCTGTGATCGACGCAAATGTGTTGTTGAATACCCGGCTTTTGCATGTAAAGCTGTAAGCGTCGATCACCCAAGGCGACTGCTTGGCAGGCCTGCGTCTGCGGGAGTATCGGCACAGGCTCAAGAAATGTACTTACGACGATGCAGCTTCTCCCTCAAATTGCTCGCCAAGGCGCTTCTTGTCGCCGCTGTTTGCGGTGGATTGAATCAACCCCTTGTTGCACAACCTCTTGTTGCGCATCCTCTCTTGGCTCAGTCGAAGGTTCAGCCTAAACCCCTTGACGTCCCAGAAAGCTCTACTCGGGCCGAGATGCAGGGATCACCGACAGATTCTAAAACGCTCGCCCAGGTACCCATTACGGCATTCGCTGGGATGATGGACTCCAACACTAAGCTGTCGCAACTGTCTCTCAATAAGGTCATAGCCGGCTGGCGGAGTAGCTACACACCGATGTTTTTAGAAATGTTCGGGCTCATGCCCAATAATTACACTGAATCGTTAGCCCTTGAGCACTTGATGAAAGCCTCGGGGCTTCAGACCCGCGACTTGAATGCCTTGTACGAATGGGCCTGGGCGCAGGACTTGGCGCTTCACCCGGACTACGCCGAGTTCAAGGCACAATTGTACGAATTGATTGATCCTCGTTTTCGGGAGTATTTTGAGAAGCGCCCCAAGACCTCCATTCGTCTGGACGAAATTCGCTGGGGCGGTGTGCGCCGTGACGGCATTCCGCCGCTTAAAAACCCCACCATGATCAGCGCACAGGCGGCCACCTATCTGGCGGACAGTGCCATCGTGTTTGGGGTGGCCTTGCCTCGCTCTTTAACGCCGGGTGCGCCAGGTACGGCCAGTCATCCGGCTAGCGACGTACGTGCCTACCCGAAGCGAATTATGGCTTGGCATGAAATGTTCAAAGACCGTATCGCTGGGCGAGACATTAATGGTGTCTACTGCACGCTATGTGGCGCGATGATTTTGTACGACACTACAGTCAACGGCGTGCAACACGAGCTAGGGACGAGCGGCTTTCTCTATCGCTCCAATAAATTAATGTACGACCACGCCACCAAGTCGCTGTGGTCGACCTTTGATGGCGCGCCTGTGGTTGGGCCTTTGGTGGGTAAAGGCATCGTCTTACCCTCTCTCTATGTCGTCACGACGACGTGGGGGGAATGGAAGAAACGTCACCCCGACACTACTGTGCTCTCGCTCCAAACCGGTCATGATCGTGACTACAGCGAAGGCGCGGCTTACCGCAACTACTTTGCCAGTGATCGTCTGATGTTTGGCGTACCTAAACTCGATGCTCGTCTACCCAACAAAGCAGAAGTACTGGCCCTGCGCTCCAATGAGGCCTCTGCTTCGCCACTCGCGATTGCCGCAGATTTCTTATTGAAGAACCCAACCCATCACGACCGTCATGGGAGTCGCAATGTGGTCGTGCTGACAGACTCCACCGGTGCGAATCGAGTCTACGAAAGCGCAAACCTACGCTTTGTTAACTATGATCGTAAAAGCTCGGTGCAAGACTCCAACGGCGGCGCGTGGAGCGTTGAGGAAGACCGGCTAGTCGGCTCAGGCAGCCAAACGATGAAGCGCCTTCCCGCCCATCGCGCATTTTGGTTCGGCTGGTATTCGGCCTACCCCCAGACTCGGCTGGTGCAGTGATAGTCTCCTGTCCCGTTGATGTGTCCTCTCTATTGTGATTCGGAATGGACGCTTCCAGAGGGTTTGGCGTTGTACTATGGTGTCAACGCCTCAGGAGAAAACATGGCCAGAATTGACGACATACCGGAGCCAACTCGAACAGCGGTGAGTGCACTGCCCTGTCCGACTTTCGAAACTATCCCGTTTGTTCGCGGAGTCCCGTTGAATAAGCGGCGAGTGGCAATGGTCAGTAGCGCGGCATTGATCAAGCGGGACGAGAAGCCTTTTTCCATCGGTTCCGGCGAGTATCGAGCGTTGCCTAAGGGTTTGAGTGCCGCTGATCTATTGATTAGCCATGTGTCGATTAATTTTGATCGCGCTGGCTTTCAGCGGGATCTCAATGTTGTGTTCCCGATAGATCGCTTGCAAGAGCTAGCCAGTGATGGCTTGATTGGAAGTGTGGCTTACACTCATTACACCGTAATGGGATCGACCGATCCGATCATGATGGTCGAAACGGCTGATGCTCTGGCCGCAGCAATGCTTGCGGACAGCGTCGACGCGGTCCTCCTTTTACCCGTTTGACCCTTGTGTACGCGCGCCGTGAGCGCGCTTGCACACATGCTGGAAGAACGCGGCCTATCGACGACGGTTATTGGTTTGGTACTGCCTCATCTTGAAAAAACCAAGCCCCCGCGGGCCTTAATGGTGCCGTTCATGCTTGGGCGACCTTTGGGTGAGCCCAATGACGTGGTTTTCCAAAAAAGGGTATTGCTTCAAGCGCTTAAACTGCTAGAAAATGAGAAGGGACCAGTTGTTCTCGAAAGCTTCCCGGACGATAATCCGAGTGCCATTGATCGCTTGAATTGGCAGCCGACAGTTGCACTTCCAAAACCGAACTTGCCGAGTAATTCTAAAGCGTGGGAAGAGTTATTTCGCGACGAACTTGCCTTGATGTTACCGGCTTGGGAGCGATTCAAACAGAGGTTTGGTCGTACGACCGTAGGCCTGGCGGGGCAAGGGGTTGAAGCTTGGCCGGGCTTTGTAGTAGCGGCTCTCGATGGTGCCTTGCCTACTGTTGCGTTACATGATTCAAGCGCATTAGCTACGCGCTTTTTGGTGGACGATATCAAGGCGCTCTACGGCGAAGCTGTGCAAGCAGAGGGCGAGCCGCCCTCTGCGCGCCAGATCGATTCATGGTTTTGGCGTGATACTTTGGCGGGTCGATTATTGCTGGCTTTGCGCTCGTCTGCTATGCAAAGCGAGAACAATGCTCTTAAGACAGTAGGAGCGAGATTTTTTGTGCCGGTGCCTTATCTGCCGGTGACGGTGTAGTGCACTTGATTGTCGCGATGAATCTATAGAGGCAGTCGATCGACGACATACTTACGCACTTGGGCCTGTCTCAGATCAAGTTGAGATCCTGTTTAAACTGCTAAAGGAAATGCTAGGAAAAGTCGTGTGCCACCCTCATGCGTGGGGGTAGGCCTAATGCTGCCCCTGTGCTACATCGCTACGCGTTGTGCAATCGCCAATCCCTAACCACCGATACCACCACTTACGCGTTTCATGGGTGGGTCGCGTAGAGAGCGCCCCTGCTCCAAACGCTCAATAAGTTGCAGGTCGCCTTCAAGCTCGTCTAATCGAAAACGTTCGCGATGCTGCACTTCGTCCTTAGATTGCAGGGCAGCCATTTCGTAGATCTGTTGGGACAAGCGCTGCACCTCATCGCTCTGGGCAAGCGCTGGCACCACCAGACGGTCTCGGCTTGGCCCATCGCCAAAGGAATTTCGATTCAAGGCTTTGGCGTTAGGAAGCGCATTTTTTTTTAATTGTCGCGTTGATTAGAATACGAAACAAGGATTCACATCGCGTCCCAATACATCGAAACCTTTCCGTCGATTATTCCGATTGCTACCGTTGAGCTATGTCCACCTTGTTCTAACCGATCAGACGGATGCACCCTTTTGCTTTCGTTGTATTTTTGCCAGCAACAGACTAAACCAGGGGTCAAATAGGGGGTTAAATGTCTTGGATTTAAAAAATGCTTATGAATCAATTGGTTAGACGACTATTCAGGCTGACCCCTCCTCCGCCAAATGAAAAGGGCCCGCGAATGCGGGCTCTTTGCATTTGGTGGAGGAGAGCACAAGCCCTGCGGCTTGTGCGCGGGGGATTCGAAGCGATTCGCTTGCAAGCGAATCGGCGGCCTGCGCGAAGGGACACGACCGCAGGGAGTGCCTTGAGTGTAGGCGAATCCCGGCTTGCGCGCGAGCGGTGACGCAAATTCGGTCTTTCGTGAAAATCAGGTGTTGCCTGAAAAATTTAACGGCTGACATAAACGGCGCGCAACGGTTCCCCGCCGGGGCCAAAGTGTGCGAGGGCTTGTCCTTGCACACTTTGGACCTTTCACAGGTGCTACCCGCGTCCGTTTCATGGATTGGTGTGCGCCCAGCACGGGCGCGAATTTATGGGGTGCAAGTCCCCTGTGGGAGAACCGAAATGAACTCATAGAGATCATTGTAACCACTAGCCGAGGGCAAGGGCTGGCTCGCGAGGGTTGGTCTGGAGAAAGCCTGAGTGCTAACGTCCGAGACGACGAACAGAAACCCCATATAAGGCTTGTAGCGTTGTGGCGAGCAGGCACTTGACTGCGAAGCCCACGGTTCGACGCTTGAGGTAAATGGGGCGTTTGTGCACGGACAGTTCGCGCATCTTAACCAGGGAGATCTGCGCCGCGAGCGGCGCGCCTGTCTGACGATATTCACCGGTAGGGGAGACCCGGTACACCAAAGCTCCAAGCGCCGCTCGCGTGCTGCCCGCGACGTGTCGAAGAAACCGGCAGCAATCGTCAGTTCAGTCGCGCAGCGCGCCCTGTAGCAATGCAGCGGCGTGACGGAGCAGAAGTCAGCAGAGGTCGTAGTAGGTACCGAGGTGTCTTGGGGTACTGAAGGGCCGAACAACGAGAGCATGAGGAGCAGGTGTGTGGGTCTCAGTGACATCGATCAAGCCCGACCGGGCGAGATGTGAATGGCGACCAACACTGACCGAGCCTTGAATATGAAAGACGAAGTTATTTTAATGACAACAGAATTGTTCGATGAAGTGCTCGATAGCGACAACCTGCGCTGGGCATGGGAGCGGGTGAAGGCCAATAAGGGGGCGCCGGGTATTGACGGCGTGACCATTGCGCAGTTCCCCGCCTATGCTCGGGCGTACTGGCCAGCCATCAAAGAACAACTCAGGGACGGGCGATATCAGCCGCAGCCAGTGCGTCGGGTAGAAATACCCAAGCCCGGTGGCGGCAAGCGCTTGTTGGGGATTCGGACCCTCACGGATCGGGTGATCCAACAGGCCATCGCCCAGGTGCTCACGCCGATCTTCGACCCGAGTTTCTCGGAATCGAGCTTCGGCTTTCGACCAGGCCGCAACGCGCACCAAGCGATTCGCAAAGTACAGGCTGAGGTCAGGGGCGGTAGGCGCATCGCCGTGGATATCGATCTGGCCAAGTTCTTCGACACCGTCAATCATGACGTGTTGATGGGCTTGCTGGCTCGAACTATCCACGACAAACGTCTGTTAGCCCTGATCGGCAGGTACTTGCGCGCCGGTGTGTGGGTCGGTGAGCACATCGAGCCGAGCGAGGTGGGCACCCCACAGGGGGGGTGGGCCACTCTCGCCCCTACTGGCCAATATCCTGCTGCACCAACTCGACCAAGAATTGGAGCGACGGGGTCACCGCTTTGCGCGCTACGCCGATGACATGATCATTCTTGTCAAAAGCCGACGCGCTGCCGAGCGGGTGATGAGTTCCATCACGCGGTATCTGGAAGGCACCCTCAAACTCAAGGTCAACCCTGCCAAAAGCAAGGTAGCACCGATGAGTCAGTGCAGCTTCCTCGGGTTCACGATCATAAGCGGCAAAGTACGCTGGACTGAGAAGTCCCTCGCCAACTTCAAGCACAAGATCAAAGAACTCACAGGACGCAGTTGGGGAGTCTCCATGAAGTACCGGCTGTACAAGCTTGGGCAATACCTTCGAGGGTGGACCGCGTATTACGGCATCAGCCAGTATTACCGGCCTATCCCCGAACTGGAGGAATGGATTCGAAGGCGTATCCGCATGTGCTACTGGAAACAGTGGCGTTGGCCGCGCACGAAGATCAAGAATCTGGTGGCCCTCGGGGTCGATCTCGTCACCGCCATCAAGCACGGTGTCAGTAGCCACGGCTACTGACACATGGCGAGAACCCCAGGCTTGCAACAAGCCTTCAACCACGCGTGGTTGAAAGCACAAGGACTGGTCAGCATCAAAGACCTGTGGATCAAAGCACAGGGCTACACGGCAAAGAAAGGAACGTAACTTCGGCAAGTGCGCCAACTCGTTGAACCGCCCACTGCGGACCCGCATGGTGGGTGGTGTGGGGGCTGGAGGTTAGAGACCTCCGGCTACCCGATTATGACTGCTGGCGAGAAAACAAACGCATAAACTCGCGCAGCCCCGACCACTCTCAACTCCACTTAAGCTCAAGCTTGCGGTTTGTGGCTGCACATTCTCTAAGATAAATGTTGATAAGACTTTGATACGGAATGCCCACTTCTTCTGATACGCCCTTAAAGTACTCAATGCTTCCCTCATCTAGCCGAATAGTAATTTGCTTCTTGAGCTGAGCAGCGTAAGGGTTCTTACGAGATTTCGAAAAATCATATTCTTTGCGCATAGCTTTCACCTTCCATAAAACTTCGCCTCACTACGTGAAGCCTTTCGAGCAGAAATAAGATGGATGACCTGACCAGATTCACGATAGCAGTGACACACCAGCAAAGCCTTAAGTGAAGCACTCAACCCAAGCAATACAAAGCGCTCTACGCCAACCGAATGATCAGGATCGTCGATCAATCGAGCTCTCTCATCGGGAAAAACAGTTTTCGCTTCCTCAAAGGTGACTTTATGGTTACGTAGGTTCGCGGCCGCTTTGGCTTCATGCCAAGTGAATCGTAGTTCAGACATGGCCCCAATTATAACTACAATGTAACTACTACGCAATGCATCGACAAGCAGTGGAAAAAAGGCTAACGAGGATGTGCAAAAACCCAACCGAGGCAAGCGCCAGGTTCGGTTTGATGGATTTTCATTAACGGTTCTCGCATCCGCTCAGTTTGCTTGAGTCGGCCCGCAATTTCAAGGGTAATAAGACCCAATGCGGCCCTTTCCCCGCCTCTTTGGCCCTAGTAGTGCGCGATCTTCTCAATGTTGTGCACCATGCAGTACAAGTGCCACTGCGTACTCACCTTGCACTTGCCCCTCAACGTGAACCGGGTCAAGCGTTTGTTGTGCCTCAGGTTCCCAAACACTGGCTCCACCGTCCCCATGCTACAGCGCTGGGAGCGTGATGGGGCTCGCGTTGAACCCCGAGGTGACCAGCGTCCGGCGAGGAAACAAATGCCCGCCAACCAATTCAGTGAGGCCGAGCGGGCGAGACTCATGAGGGTTGTCAATTCGACGGAGTTTGCACTCCACTCACGCTCGTCAGTCCATTGACACGGTACGATAATCCTCTTTGTAAAATCAAATTTCTTAATCGACCAAAATTGCATTGAACTTGAAAAAAATTGCAATAATCCGAAAACCATGACTTGCCCGACCATTTACGACTTTCGAATTGATGCATGGCAGCCCGACACGCTGCCGATGGCGCGCTTGGCGGAATATTTGGCGAGTTTGGCTAAGATTTTTGGCCATCAAGAGAATGTTCATTTCTTGAAAGTGCGTAAAGGCAGCGCAATACCCGAAATTCATATTCAGGAAAACAGTGCGCCAAAAGTTGAATCGCGGTTAAAGCTTGTGGGCACGCTAAGTGCACCGGACGATGCTACTAAATCGGTCCAAGACATTAATAGCATGCTGCGAGAAGATAACGCATCGGCAATATTGAGGGTAAAAGGTGGTGCTCAGGTCATTTTGTTTCCTGGCTGCAAAACCACCTTGGCTGATGAAGCGATAGTTCATGAAGTGGGTGAGTTGGTCGGCACGGTCATTAGAGTGGGCGGAAGAGACCCTAGCGTGCCTTTGCTGTTGCAAGATACCGATGGTACGACTTATCACTGTACGACCACCCGTACAATTGCGCGAGAGCTGGCGCATCATCTTTTTGGTGACATGGTGCGCGTGCAAGGCACGGGAAAGTGGCGCCGGACGGTTGATCGTATTTGGGTGCTTGACGATTTCAAACTCAAAAGCTGGGAAGCGATTGACCAAACAACGTTGACTGACGAAGTTGCTGCGCTACGTGCCGTCGAAGGCAGCAAGTGGAATCAGTTTGTTAACCGACAGGCTGAACTAAAAAAATTACGCGAAGCTTAATTTATGGCTGGTGTCATATTTGATTCCACATTCCTTGTCGATGTTTTCAATCAAAAAATAGCTGGAGAGCAACGCGCCGCTTTAGATCACCTGCTCGAAGGTTTGTCGAAAGTGGGTGTACGGATTTTGATCCCATCACCCTGCCTTACTGAGCTATTTATACGCGCGGATAAAGCCCGCGATCAATATGTCCAAAGACTTAGTAAAGCTAGCAGCTTTGAGGTGATCGCATTTGATCGCCGCGCTGCCACAGAGTGCGCGATTTTGTTGGGAGAAGCTTGGGACAAGAAAACTCAGCGAAGTATTACTCGAACTAAGTTCAAGTACGATTGGATGGTGGTTGCCTGTGCGGCGTCACGTGGTGCGCAGAAAATTTATTCAGATGATATTGATATCGCGCGTTGCGCCGCTCAAGTAAATATTCAAACTTTGTCACAAAAGGATTTGCCGATTCCTGCCGAGTCACGCCAATTACGGATACCGGATATCACCTAAAATATTTGCAACAGAGTTGACTCAAATCCACTTTGACGCGCTCGAATACTTGAACGTCGCGTAAAGATCGTAAATGCTACTCAATACTGATTTTCGGGATGCGAGTAAAGCTGATCCAACTATTTCACGGATTTTCTTCGATTCCTTTCACGAGTGTGAGGGCTTCATAGATACGCTGATTGCTGCTTTGGATCGCGCTGTTGCTCGAGCTTTGTACACCACGGGCTGGCGAAATCGAAGTGCTGTCGGCCTTGCCCGATCATCTTCGCATCGGTGTTGGGGCCTGTAATCAGAAACATGCCCATGTCGAGAGCGTTTATTCCATCGTCGCCCATGCCGAGCGCGCCATCAAAATCTTCGGTGCCGAGCGCATGCTCTTGACGCCTGACTGCGGTTTCGCGACTTTCGCCGACAATCCGGTATCTTCGGATCGAATCGCCGAAGCCAAATTGGCAGCACTGGCTCAGGCGACCAGTATCTTGCGGGCGCGGCATCGCGTGTAAAAACGGCGAGCGTCTATGAGCGCGAGACTCGAAGCGCCCGACCTACCTGTCGACCAAAAATATGGTTCGAAACTGTGAGGTCTAATTATCGCTCGACCCTACAAGCTGTCCGAGGAGGAGAGCTTCAGACGCTGGAATCAGATTTTAGGGAATTATTGCCGAAATTTGTGCTATCATTTGATAGATCAATTGAAAGCCGGTATGGATACATTTACGGTCCGAGATTTACGCGAGCGCACGGGCGAACTCGTACGTGCTTGCGAGGCCGGTAGCCTCTCCCTTCTCACCAAGCATGGCCGACCATTGTGTGTCACGGTGCCAATGGACGATCTACTGCTTCGTCATGGGGTGCCAAGTGCTTTGGCAGTTCAGCTTTACCGAACTCAATCAGTCAGCATGGGTGTGGCTGCGCGAATTGCGGGCCTTGAATTGGAGCAATTCATGCAACTCCTTGGGACGCTTGGAATCGCCGTGATTGCTTACGATCCTGCCGAGCTTGATCAGGAACTCGCTGCACTTGACTAAGCTGATTGTTGCAGACGCCAGCCCGCTTATTGTGCTGGCGCGCGCAAGCCAACTAAGAATCCTTCCCTTGGTTGCGGGAAAGGTCATCGTTCCCGACGTTGTTGCTCATGAATGTACTCATGATCAAAATCTACCTGGCGCGCGCGCGATCTCCGAGGCTTTCGCGAAAGGGTGGCTCAAGCCTCAGCCCAAAACACCCTTGGTGGAACCGATCATCGCCGCAGGCCTGGATCTTGGCGAATCGATGGCGTTGGCCCTAGCTGTTGCGCTCAAAGCTCCAATTCTTATTGATGAACGGATAGGCCGCCAGGCTGCGTTTGCGCAATCGCTCAGAGTCGTCGGATCAATAGGCATCCTTCTTTTAGCAAAGAAGCGTGGGTTGATTGAGCGCGTTGCGCCCGTGATCCAAGACCTCAAGCGGGAAGGTCTTTATATCTCGCCGGAACTCGAACAAGAAGCTCTACGACGAGCCGGGGAGTAGCTAAAATGTCGATGCAATTGCCCCAACCGAGTGACTCACGAGCCAGGTTCAGGAAGGCGGCTGTGCCGGCATCAAAGCTGCTAGGCTGAGAGAAGGAACTTCAAGCTCAGCGCATTGAAGCCCTGCCAGTCCTCAAACTGAGGCCAGTGTGCAACGCCGTTCATGTCCACGCGGGTGGCATGCGGCAACAAGCCCGCCGCACGGGCGATGTTGCGTTTAAAGTGCTCGCTGTCGTCGTTCGAGCCCACCAATAAGGTGGGGGTTTGAATGCTGCGCTATTCATCGTCGGCAATGGCACTCTTCGCAAACATGTCGTTCTCAGTCAAGGCCAGAATACGCCGCATTGAGGCTTTCATTTCAGGCAACTGATAGACCGTCTGACGCACCTTGATGAAATCGGGCAGGCGTTTTTTCTCATCATGAATCAAATCAGTGAACACGTTTTTGACGCGCTCCCAGGGCGGATCGTTGATCGCGGCCATGCGGTCGTTACGCAGGCTGTTGATGGCAGGCAAATTCGCGGCGGGTGGCCGAGTCAGGCCCGACACGGCGCAAAGAATGAGGTGCTTCACTCGCTTAGGATAAGTGTGGGCAAAGCGCGCTGCGATCCAGCCGCCCATAGACACGCCGAAAATCGACAATTGGTCAACTTTCATAACCTCAAGAAATGCAATCACATGGCGTATGTAGTCGTGGATTTCATGCACAGGCTGTTCTGGTTTGTCTGAGAAGCCAGCTCCGACCAGGTCCAGTGCAAGCACATTGAAATGTTTCGAATATGCGCCAATGTTGGCGCCAGCAACGCGCAGAGTGCGAAAAATCGAACCAACGACGACCGAACGTACACCATTTTCTATCTCCAAGAATTGTAGTTTTGATTGTTTGACCGAAACGACAATAGAGCCTAGCCAAACTTACTTGGAGTTTACGCGCATAGCGTGTGAGCGTCAGGGCCAGCAGGGGTATATCTGCAATGCGGTTCGGTGCATAGCTAACTTCGTCTCCAAGGGGTGATGCACCCGAGTGCGATGCTGCACCCTAAGCCGGCGGTGGCTAAGAAAAAACTCAAACCGATCGGAAAAACTCCAGCAAGGCGCGATTAAAGGCCTCTGGCTGTTCCCATTGCATACCATGGCCTGAGTCGGCCACCACAACCATTTTACTCGTTGGTATTTTATCGGCGACGGTCTTGAGTAAGGCTGGTGGTATCCATAAATCTGCGTCGCCGGTGAGTAGTAGGGTGCGGGTTTTGAGTGCCTGCAGCGTTGCCCAATTAATTTTGCTTTTCAATCTGATGGGAAGGCGGGTGCCAGCTCGGTCATGACGCCGTTTCCATTCGGCCACGCCCTCTGGGTTTTGGGCTCGATACGATGGCCCGAGTTCTTTGAGTTCAACCGGTAAAGCATCAAAGGCCTTGGGGCGGAGTGCAGTCAAGGTGCGCTGATACTCTGGCTCTTCGATGCCCATCATGCTGCAGGCCAGCACTAAGCTGAGCAGGCGCTCAGGATGTGCGATGGCAGCATCTAAAGCAATATATCCGCCCAGCGCATTGCCCACTGCGTGGAATTTGTCTACGCGTAGGAAACTCATCAGACCGAGCAAATCGTCCACCGAGAAATGGCTACTGACATCACTACCTGCTTCTGAGGGGTGTTGGCCACGCCGAGTATAGGAGACCACGCGATATCCCGCTTTAGAGAGGCTAGCTTGCTGATAGGGATAGAACTCGGCGCTTCCCGAGCCAGGGTGAAGAAACACAATCACCTCACCCGGGCCGCCCGTATCCCAAAACCAAAGACGGGTATTGCCTAAGTCCGCTAAGCCTTCGGTCACGGGCCCTTTTTCAGGAAATGGTACTGACATGGATTCATACGCGCCCTCTTTGGCGGACTGATTCGAAGAAGGCTTCATTGAAGTACAGCCTGAAAGAATAAAAGCTGAAGCGGCACCGAGCAAGCTGATGCGGCGTGAGTGGGGCAATGTCATTTTGCGCATGACAGGTCTTAGTCGAGCTTCACGCCCACCGACTTGGCGAAGTCTGCCGGTCCACCTGCCGCAAAAGGCACCACGATACGAATCGGGTTGGCGCTCGGCCATGCTTGGGCAACAGCTCGGGTAGGGCTCAAAGACAGGACGACGCTGGCGAGGCTAAGGAAGATTGTGGCGAGTGGAAAAAGCTTCATTGAGGCAGTCATAGGCGATGGAATGCCTACCTTACCTTTTTAATGCCGAGCAGTACAGCCGCGCGGCGCACGAAGCCTCTCGAAAACATGCAAAGCTGATATGTCGCCCCCGAGATGTTGCGTAAACTAAGAATTGATGAAGCCGAACACTAACAACGAATTTGAACTTAATATCGCCGCCGACTTGCGGCGCTGGCGAACCTTTCTGATCGTGGCCGAGCAGGGTAGCCTCACTCGGCCTTGTACGAGTAAAAAGATGATGAAGATTTCACTGGTTTTTGCACGTCAGAGTTCCAAATGGTCAAAGTTGCTTTTTGCGACTTTTACGCCCGCAATGCTGTTATGGGATTCGAATCATTAACCGTGAATACGTTTCAGTGCGAACAGGCACGCCCGCAGCCATTATTGAGCGTCTTAATCGTGAATTAAAACTGAGGCTGTGAAGTGGAAACGGGTGATTGAGGTGTCTGGGGCAAAACTCTAACGTTTCAATCAAGACCACTTGGCCTATCTGCGTCTTGAGGCCTACGGACTTCATGATGCGAAACCCGCATTTCCTAAGCACCGTCGATCATCATGCGATCACTGCACGGCCAGCCAAGGATTAATGATTTTCACCCCCGTATCGACAAAATCATCTACATTGCGAGTAGCGACTTGAAATTCCCAGGTGATCGCGATTGCCGCAATGGCCGCATCGGGAAAGCAGATGCTGTTTCCGACTCGGTTGGCGGCGGCAACAAGTTTTGCAAAGGGCAAGGCGCAATCGGAATCGAACTGTAAAACTCTTTGGTCAAACAGCGTCTGTACTTGCGCATTAATCGCATGCTCGAGGGCGTCTCGCCTGCGACCTGCGGGCATTTTTTCAAGCCCCGCGAGCAGTTCTGCTTTAGTGAAAGCGGTAATGAAGAGAGTCGCTGGTGTTTGGCGAGATAGCCAAGTCAAAACGTTCGCGTCAGGACTCGGTTTTAGCGGCTCTGAAACGACATTGGTGTCTAAGATAATCATTCGAAGTGAGGTACCTTAAAGCGCCTCTTATCACGAGGAAATTCAATCTCTATTCCGCCTAAAGACTGACCAATCTTTTGCAGCGATTCCGCGAGGTTCACTGGCGGTTTAACAGCGGCCTCCACGATCAAGCGCAGCTCTGCTTCCGTGCTTCGACCGTTCGCAGCGGCGCGTACTTTTAGCGCTCTATGCACTTCATCGGAGATTTTGCGAATGGTCAGCGTTGTCATTGAGATTGCCTCCAAATCGTCATGAGTGCTGTCATTTTATAAAAATGACAGCACAAGTCAATTTAGCTGCGTTTCGCAGCACTTCACTTCGTGAAGTGAGCGCACCCCCGGCTCGCGACTAGGTGATCAACCTTCAGCGGGAGCGGACTTTAGGAAACTGGGCCGCTCCAAGGGCTGTCGCTTCATTTTCCAGTTGCAACAAAGCCGCATCGACTTTCATACCAAACGCTGCAATGAGTGGTGCTAATGGCGCGTCGCGCTCGCGCTCATTACGCCAAAGAATTAACGCGTCGAGAAGCGCATCCCCAAATGCCTGCCAGCGCAGGTCTTGCCAGCGGGCAGCCCCGGCGGCCGCCTCCGTGCCATCTTTTCCGTCCACGTCTTTGAGAAAAGGGGGCCCCAGCTACGCGTGTCATCGCCCGCACCTGGGCGCTCAACCTTAATGACTTCAGCCCCCAGGTCGGCAAGGATTTGGCCAGCCCAAGGTGCCGCTAGAATGCGGCTAAGATCAAGGCACCTTGAGATGGCTAAGCGGACCTCGCGACTGGGCCATCCGCTTAGCGCCCGACGAAGGACGGCGCGCGCTTTTCTCGGAAGGCGGCCTGTGCTTCTTTAGCGTCCTCGGTCTTGCCGATCTGCCCAGTCATGTCCTGCTCATAGCGATAACCATCACGCAAACTCATGTTCTCAATTACATTGAGGGTGTGCTTGCCCATCCGCGTGGACACCGGGCTTTTCGAAGCTATGGTCTGGGCAATTTCCATAGCGGTCGCCACTAGAAGCTCAGGCTCCACGCAGGCCTCGACGATACCCAGGCGATAAAGCTCAGCACCATCAACACGCAGGCCAGTCAAGGCCATTCGACGCAGCTTGGAATGGCTAAAAAGGCGCATGGCGTGACGGCAGCCACCCAAGAGTCCCACATCGACTTCGGGCAGACCCAATTTGGTCAGCGTACTGGCCACCAAGATATCGGCCGATGCGGCCATGGCCACGCCGGAGCCAAGGGCAGCTCCGTTGATTGCGATCACCACTGGTTTGGCGCACTCGCGAATCGCATGGAAGCACTCGCGCGTGCGCCGCGAATGAGCTGGCAAATCGCCTGGGCCTTTAATCACTTCGGCCCGGCCCTTGAGGTCAGCCCCGGCACAAAATGTTTTGCCGGCGCCAGTGAGCACGACCGCGCGTATCTCGTCGATCTCGCTGATTTGATCGAGCGCCGTGGTCAACTCATCGTTCAATGTGCGGGTCAAGGCGTTGACCGGCGGGCTATTCAAGGTGAGGGTTGCCACATGGCCTGTGACCTCGATGAGTAGCTGCGTAAAGTTTTGTTGATCAAGAGGTCCCATGAGCCATGTTCCAAAATGTTCTAAAAGGAAACTATACGGTACCAAGAGCGCTTTTGTCAGAGCTGGATCATGAATAGCTGTTATGAAGAAACACTGCTCATGCAATACTGACGATCACCTGCCAAAGAATCGACATCCAATTTCAAGACCTGGCGCGGCACGGCCAAAATCTCTAGCATTGAAAGTGACAATCGCTTTGGCTTGGCCATTGAATGCGGATTCGAGAACCATTTCATCCCCAGAATTCCTAAATTGCCGACGCCAAAGAAAATGTGTTTCAACCGGTCTAACCAAAGCAGCCAATGCATCTAAAAATTTGCCAATCTCTTGCTCACCGAGGCCCGAAGCAAGTTGATGCTCTCCGTGGGTTGGGTTCCACTGTTCATCGATTCGTCGCGGGGATTTGATCATGTGGTCGATGCGGGCACAAAAAAGATCTTGTGTTTCCCTGTAGCTCGGTGACGTAAGCAGCAACAAGCATGGAAAGCAATGTTCTACTGGCGATGCGGCGTCGTACGCTGAATCTTCGCAAAGCGCGCCAAGAGATTTTAGACGCGTTCGGAGCGCTGCCAAGAGTGAAGCCCTAAGCCTGTTCAGTGGGTAGATTCACAAGCAATCCATCCAGGCCATCGGTCATCTTGATCTGACAGCACAGCCGACTCCCGCCGCGTGGTTCAAGGACGCCCTCGAGCATGAAGGATTCCGTTTCGGTCATGGACGGCAGCTTGTCCACCCATTCAACGTCGATATATCCGTGACAGGTTGCGCAGCTACAACACCCGCCACAGTCGCCCAGGATGCCGGGGACTGCATGGTCAACCGCGATCTGCATAAGGGTTCTGCCGAGGGGGGCATTTACACGATGAACGGTGCCATTGCTTTCAATATAGGTCACGGTGGCCATGGGTATCGATATCCTGAGTGAAGGGGTCACCGAGTGAAGAGGTGAGTATTGGGCTGACTTATTAAGGTCAGCAACAGCGCCCGCAACGAGGCTCCAAGACCTTGACACTCAATCTCTGTGGCGTCATTAAAATAAGCTTTACATAGTCCGACGAGTCGGTTTATTATTGCATCTTTGAATTTAATAATCAACTGCTGCTCGTTGGTTGCAGTCATGACTATGGAGGATGGACTTGAACAATCGTACTCATGTGATCCCGATTTCACCAGCACCCGTGCCAGTGCAGTGGGATCAACTGCTCCGTCCAGAGCATGTGCATGGATCTCTTTACACGGATCAAGCAATCTACCAGTTAGAACTGCGAAAGATTTGGTTCCGAACGTGGGTTTATGTCGGTCATGAAAGCGAAGTGCCCAAGGCCAACGATTTCGTGATGAAGTCCATAGGGCCGGAACCCGTCATCATGACCCGAGATAAGACGGGGAAGGTCAATTTGCTTCATAACCGCTGTCCCCATCGTGGTAACCGGGTTTGTGTGACCGACAAAGGCAACGCGCGAAGCTTCACCTGCCCATACCACGGTTGGACCTTCGCCAATGATGGTGAACTGCGGGGTTACCCTTTTCCTTCGGGCTACGACGGCGTTGACCGCTCGGCGCTGGGTCTAGGCCGTGTCTCTCGGGTCGCTTCGTACAGGGGCTTTGTGTTTGGCTCTTTTGCAGCCGATGGACCGACCCTCGAAGAGCATCTAGGCGCGGCTAAAAGCTCGATTGATCTGCTGTGCATCAATTCTCCCGAAGGCGAGGTCGAGATCACGGCGGGGTTCCTGAAGCACAAGGTCAAGTCGAATTGGAAGTTTCTGGTGGAAAACGAAACCGACGGCTATCACCCCTCGTTCGTGCATGCCTCTATTTTCGAGGTGGCGAAAAGTGGCATCGGCTCGCTTTACAGCGCGGAATCTACGGCCGTGTCACGCTACTTGGAGAACGGCCATTCCGAGAACGATCTGCGGCCAGAGTTCCGAAAGCGTGACAGTCCACTCAGCTGGTTTAACACGACCGCCGAGCGCTTGCCCGACTATGTGGAAAGCATGAATAAATCTTACGGGCCTGAAAAAGCCCGACAGATCATGATCAACGGCACGCCGCACACCATGATTTTCCCGAACCTGTTTATCGCCGAGATCCAGCTGTTCGTGATTCAACCGCTGGCCGTGAACGAAACCGTGCAGCATGTGACCGCCTTGCAATTCAAGGGCGCACCGGACCTTAATCGTCGTATGCGCCAGCAAACCATGGGCTCGGTCGGCCCCGCCGGTTTCCTGCTCGCCGACGATGCAGAGATGTACGAGCGCACCCAGTTGGGGGTGCAAGCGAGTAATCCAGAGTGGATATTCCTGGGTCGTGGCAAGCATCGCGAGCGCACCGACGAAAACGGTTACCTGATCGGGGACGCCACGGATGAAACACCGACCCGTGGCATGTGGCGTCATTACCGCTCGATGATGGAGAAAGAGTAATGTCCAACGCCGCAAACCTCAGCAATCCTAACCCTCGGGCCTTGCTCGACGAAGTGACGCAGTTCATTTACCGCGAAGCTCGCCTCCAGGACGACCATGCCTATGACGAATGGGAAAACTTGTGGACCAACGATGGCATTTACTGGATTCCCGCGAACGGTGAGGGGACCGATCCTGAAAATGAGATGTCCATTATCTACGACAACCGCTCGCGTATTTCGTTACGCATCAAGCAGTTTCACACCGGCAAGCGTTTCAGTCAGGCGCCGCGATCAAGGCTGCGACGCATTGTGTCGAATATCGAAATTCTTGGCCAGGATGAGAAGCTTCTGCGCGTGACTTCCAATGCGATGGTGTTCGAGTCCAGCATGCGTGGCGACACGATTTGGGCCTCGCGTAATGAATACCACTTACGTCGCGAAGGTCAAGACCTTCGTATGGTGTTGAAGAAGGTGATTTTGGTGAATAACGAGACGGCCCTGCATTCAATGGCTTTCCTGATCTGATCTCCAACATTTTTTCTCATAAGGAAACGATATGACCGTAGATAACCCGACGCGTCCAGTTGCGCTTGTCTCTGAGGGACCCGCGCTGCTTGATTTGTATCCGGACGGAGTGGCGCACATCCGCTTGAACCGCCCGGAGGCCTCCAATGGCCTCAACTTGGAGCTACTGAAGGCGCTGCACGAGGTGGTCATGCAGGTGCATGGCGATGGCCGTGTCCGTGCCGTGTTGTTGACCGGCGAGGGTAAACATTTTTGCGCCGGAGGGGACGTGCACACCTTTCTATCCAAAGGTGAAGCGCTGCCGGACTACATCCGCATGGCGACCTCCTACCTACAGATCATCGTGGCGCTGCTGATGCGCCTGAATGCCCCCGTGGTCACGGCCGTGCAAGGCTTCGCAGCCGGTGGAGGAGGGATGGGCTTGGTGTGCTCGTCCGACATGGTGGTCGCTGGTGAGTCGTCCAAATTCCTCGCTGGTGCCACGCGCGTCGCCATGGTGCCGGACGCCGGTGTGTCGGTCACGCTCACGCAGTTGGTGGGATTGCGTAAGGCCATGGAAATTTTGATGCTGAACCCCACGATTAGCGCCGCCGAAGCTTTGGCGATGGGACTGATCACCCGCGTGGTGCCAGATGATCGACTCCGGGACGAAGCGATGGCCTTGGCTCGGCAGTTGGCGGCCGGTGCACCTGCTGCACTGGCCGGTACCAAGCGCCTGCTCTGGAACGGCCTGGGCCTTGGCGTTGAGGCCTGCATGCCGGAAGAGAACCATACGCAAGCGCAGCTGGCCGGTATGGCCGATGCGCTCGAAGGACTGGCGGCCGTGATCGAGAAGCGCGCGCCAAAATTCACGGGGCGTTAAATGAGTGCGCGCGTTAAGAGGGGTGCGAACCCTAAGATGATGACGAACCTTGAGATGAGTACAAACCTTAAGCTGACGGGTCGACGCGCCTTCGTGACCGGTGGTGCCAAGGGCATCGGTGCGGCTATCGCCCGGCGTTTGGTGATGGACGGTGCGCAGGTCGTCATCGCGGATCTCGATATGGATGCCGGGCAACGTTTGGCCGCCGAGATCGGTGCCGTTGCCGTACTGCTCGACGTGACCGACTTTGATCGGGTACGGGAGGTTGTACTGGAGACCGGCCCCTTCGATATTCTTGTCAATAACGCAGGTGTTGACCAGCATGCCTTTTTTACCAAAACATCGGTCAGCGATTGGCGGATGCTCCTGGCGGTCAACCTCGAATCCGTGTTTGCGACGACCCATTCGGTTCTCCCCGGTATGCAGAGCGCCAGCTTTGGGCGCATCGTCAATATCGCGTCTGAGGCGGGTCGTATGGGCTCACGCGGAGGTTCCGTCTATGCGGCGGCCAAGGGCGGCGTGATCGCCTTCACCAAATCCATCGCCCGAGAGAACGGACGCAAAGGCATCACCGCCAATGTGGTGGCACCTGGCCCTATCGACACACCCTTGCTGCGCAAGGCCGTGGAGCAGGGCGGTGAACGATTGCTAGAGGCGATGAGTGGATCAACCCTAACGGGCCGTTTGGGCACCCCGGATGAAGTGGCCGCGGCGGTGGCCTTCCTGGTGTCGAACGAGGCTGGCTACATCACCGGCGAGACGCTTGGGGTATCGGGTGGGATGGGGTGCGGACAATGACGGAAGGCACAGAAGCGCCTGTTGAGGCCGTGATCGAGGCAGTTATCGCGCGGGTCAAGACGGTGTATCGAAGCTGGGGGCGCACGACGAGCGTGGCGCAGATGCGATCTGATTGGGATGCCTTGTTTGGGTTTCGGTCTGTTAAGGCAAGCGTCGAGTCCGGGTCCGCCAATGGGGTCGCAGCCCAGTGGATCGCCCCTTGCCGGGTGCCGCGGTGCTCATGTCCGCATGGACGGATCTCACAGCCTCCGGTGAAAGCTATGAAAGCCGCGCAGCGCAAGTATGGACCACCTCTTGCAAAGTTTCGGCGGCAAAGGCTTTGAGCATCGACACTTCACGTACGGTGTCCTTGCCTTCGTCGATCATTTGGGCACACTGGTAGGTCATGGCTCGCACTGCTGCGGCCTTAGAGGCCACCCCGGCCAATTTGTTGCGCACGACCGGTTGGTCCCAAAGCGCCTTTCCAAATGCCTGACGAGCCCGCATGTAGTCAACTGTCAGCGCTATCGCTTTAGCGCTTGCGCCCGAGACCAGTGCGCCAATCACCAACCGCTCGTTTTGGAAGGTACTCATGATGTAGTAGAAACCCTTGCCTTCTTCACCCAACAAGGCGCTGTGGGGCAGCTTCAGATTCTCCAGGAAAAGTTCAGCCGTATCCGAGGAGCGCCATCCATGCTTTTCAAACTTACGGGCAACTTTTAATCCAGGATTGCCCTTGTCCACAATGAATAGCGAAATGCTGCGACTCCCTATTGCCTGCGGGTCCGTACGTGCGGCAACGATGTAGATATCGCCATAGACGCCATTGGTGATAAAGGTCTTAGAGCCATTCAAAGTCCAGCCTTCAGCACTTCTAAGGGCGCGAGTTTTGAGACCCGCAACGTCCGAGCCAGCATCAGGCTCGGTGACGCAAACTGCCCCCACTTTTTCACCCGAACAGGCCTGAGGAAGATACTTCTGCTTTTGCTCATGCGTGCCTCGATGGGCAATGTGAGATATCGACATATCGCTATGGACTGTCAAGGCAGAGGCAACACCACCATAACCTGAGCGCGCGAGTTCCTCCGCGAACACGACGGACGACAGCGCACCGAGGCTACCACCCCCGTACTCAACAGGGTGGCGCATACCCAAAAATCCCAACTCGCCAAACTGACGGAAGACTTCGCGAGGGATCTCGCCCGAGGCCTCCCAAGCGTCTCCCTGGGGGATGATCACCTCATTGACGAGGCGACGTACCTGATGGCGTACCATCTGTAGGTCTTCGCCGAGTATGTTTGGCTCGTTGAATTCAAATTCAGTCATAGTTTATGGGTCCAATAAACCTAGAGATTTTGCATAGCCTTTAATAGGCAATGTATAGACCGCCTTGTCGGTCTATTATAAAGCGAAATTGAGAACTGAGGAATGAGGATGGGTATAATCTTCAATCAAAAGGAAGATTCATGCCGCGTGTACGTTCGGACGATTACCAGATCAAAAGTCAGGCCATCATGGACTGCGCCGCCTCGATATTTGCGAAGGAAGGCTATCCCTCTGCCAAGATGCAAGATGTCGCCAAAGGCTGCGGCGCAACGAAATCCATGCTCTACCACTACTTTCTCACCAAGGACGATCTTCTGTTCGCGGTGTTGAAGGAGCATCTGGAGCAAGTCATCGTAGGTATTGAGGAAGTCGTCGGCCAGCGCGGTGCCGTCCGCGAAAAACTCGCGACCTTGGTGCAAGCCTACACACAAAAATCGACGCAATCGAGACGGCGACACATGATTGCCATGCAAGATGTCAAATATCTCCCCAAGGCCAAACAACTACCGCTGATTGAATTGCAGCGTCGCTTGACGAATCTAGTCGCCGAGTTCCTGAGGGAACTCAATCCCGGCCTGCCGAAGGAGATCTACAAACCGTACACGATGATGCTGATCGGCATGCTGAACTGGACCGACATGTGGTATCGAACGTCGGGCGAAATGAAACCCCAAGAACTGTGCGACCGAATGTCTCGTTTGTTCCTGAAAGGTTTCATGGCCGAAAAAGCCTGATGGCTCACTTCTTGCCGGGTCTTAGGCCACGCCGTGCCCCTTGAACCACGCCAACATCTGTTGCCAACCATCGTCGGCCGCTTCCTTACGGAACGAAGGCCGGTAATCGGCATGAAACGCGTGCGGCACGTCCGGATACAGTTTGAACTCGCTGGCCTTGCTGTTGCGATTACCAGTCTTAAGGGCTTCCTGCATTTTGGCCACCAGGCCGACCGGGATGCCGCCGTCGGCACCCGCGTACAGACCCAGTACCGGCGCGTTCAGGCTCGGGGCGACATCAATCGGCGTGCGCGGCATGGCCGGGGGCATCGGATTCAAGCCACCGTACCAGGACACGCCGGCCTTGATCTTCGGGCTATGAGCGGCGTACATCCACACCGTGCGCCCACCGCGGCACATGCCGGTGATGCCGAGTTTCTTGGCGTTCACTTTGGGCGTCTTCTCAAGCATCGCGACCAGGGCATCGAGGTCGGCGAGCATCTGAGTGTCCTCAAGTTTGTTGGCATTGGCAAGCACTTCGCGGATTTCGCTCATCTTGGACAAATCGCCAATCCGAAAGAACGGGTCCAGCGTCACGCCGACATAGCCGATCTTGGCCAGCCGACGACAGATATCCTTCTGGTACTCATGCATCCCGAAAATTTCCGGAACGACGATCACGGTCGGGTACTTGCCGGCCTTGGCGGGCGCGGCCATGTAACCAGGCATCTGCCCGCCGCTTACGGCAATCTGGATATCGCCGGCGTCCAGGCCATCAGCGGGCGTTTTGATGACCGTTTGGGCGACCACCGGTCCGGCGGCGAGCGCAAAACCGACCGACGCGCTCGAGGCGATAAAGCCGCGACGGTTGAAGGTGACTTCGGGCACCAGACTCTCGAGATGAGGGTCCGCAAATTTGGGTGTGGGTTCAAGCATGATGCGTAGACTCCTTGGTGGTTTCACGGCTTATGTGGTTGCTCAAAGCAGGGGCTGCATTGGTCCAGATAAAACCTAGAAACTGAAGAATAACCGATCGCGACCATTCGCAGTCGTCAGATTGACTCGGACCGCCACACTGACCGAGCATTAACAATGAGACGGCTTTTGTACGGCCCGATAAAACCGCAAAATACCCAGCTAAAAACGTAGGTCACTAGTCCTTAAGTGGTATTTACGAGGCGAGAATTTATGCAATATGATGGGTCATGACCTTGGACTTATCTTCTAATGATAGGGAGGGACATGTTTTATGACCACGACGGTTTTGTTAATACTTTGGCCTGGAGTTCTTTTGGCGATCCCAAGCCAGGCAAAGCACCGGGCCCAGGAAAGCCAGCCACAGCAGCGCGCACTAGCGCCAAATCAAGTCCCGGCCGTGCCACGGTTGTTTTGGATAAAAACTCAACTCCAGCCGTTTGGGTGATTAGACCAACACTATCAATGACTACGAGCCTGAAAAAAAGCGAAAGCTTCGTGATGGCGTGGGCCTTGAATATGCCTTCCCCCAAGCCAGTTGATTTATTGCATCACGAACAACTTCACTACGATATTTCCGCACTGGTGGCTAGGGATGCATTAGCGGCAGCTGCGCTGTTTATTGACATTAACGATGGTTTTAAGTCTGAGTTCGAAGCGCGCCAAGCCCTCAGTAAAGTGATGCACACTGTCTTTGCTCAAGAGAAAGCAATCCACAAAGCATATGACGACGCGGTACATCCCGAACAATCGAAGGGCAACACACGCGGACCAGAGCAACTTAGATGGGATGGATTCATTCGATCTGCCAAGGAAGATCGACGTGTGCCCGCGATCAATTGGCCTGTAGACGGAGGATTCATTATGAAAACAATTTACGAGGTAACTCCGTAGGATTCAAAACAGGAAGTCCTGCGCTATGGACCAATATCGGTTCCACCAGCTCAACTCCGCCGCCAAAATCTGCCGCAATCTTGTTCTTCGTGGCGGCCATCAAGCCATCTTTCACCTCGAGGGCGTCCCTGCAACCTTTGTCACCAAAGTTGAATATTTTTACGCATCTATAGCTACCAGCTTAAAGCCCCCAAGCGATGAGGATGTGTTGGAAACGCTGCAAAGAATCATCAAGCGAGTGATGAAGCAACTGGTTCATCGCGGCATTCTGGTTGAGGATCAAGGCGTGACTTACTTGGCGTACGACACGGATGATTGCCTGGAAGCTCGGACGCTCAGGCCACTACATCGGGGTTTTTGTGTTTACTGTATCTCCTTCGGTCCGCGAGCAGGCCAGAAGGTGTTGACCTTTCAAGGCGCGCTGCCCAAAGAGGCCAGCGGCAAGCAGAAGCTATGCGCAACAATAATTGTTGTTCTGGCTGGCACGGGACATCGCTTGTACTCATTCACCAAAAACGATCCAGCATCACGTTTCGATGACATGACTTGCTCCGCCGCCCGGACTCCTAGGAGTTATTAAATTACCAGCCCTATTTCAATCCCGGCGGCACCCGCAGCGCGATCAAAGTTTCAATCGCAGGCAACTGTTCCGAATCCGACTCCCAAGCCTGAGGGGCGAACCATGAACGCTGAAACTCAATCAGCGGTTTACTGCACTGAATCACGACGGCTTCGACGGCTCGCCGCAGCTCGACATCGCCACCCCGCAAGGCTCGTACGAGCCGACTGATTTCAGTGCGCAATTGCGCCGACACGGGGGCAAGTTCAACTTGACGGGCACCGACGCGAGCCAACAAACCGCGGCCTTGCTCGCTAAGCGTAACCAGATTGGGCACCGCTTGACCGAACCGTTGTAATGCCAGTGCCACCCCGGCCCCCATCTCAACATGCCAAGTTAATTCAAAGCGGACACGGTCGCCTATCAGATCGACCCGTTGCGACACAAACCCCAGATATTTATTGAGCAAACCCAATTGTTCGCGGGCCAAGGTGTCCCCTGCACGCGCCACTGCGGGAGCCACCGTCATTTCCAGCGAATTGATGCAGCCGCGCAAGCCATTTGCGGTGAGATCGGCCATCAGACACTCTCCTCTAAATATTGCAATAACTCGTTCGAAAGTGAACTGACCACGCCGTCGATAAAAGCGAGCAACACGTCCTGGTGAGATTTTCCCAAGCGAACCACGCGATACGAAGATGCCATACACGAGGCCATTAGTTGGTAGGTGTTAAAAACACGATAGTAATGAAGTTTGCGTGAATCAACGCTCAAACCCGAGAAGCGTTCATACTCTTCGTAGAACGATTCAATCGGCACCAAACCGCAGACCAAGAACGTCTTGCCGTCTTCGGCGACGTTACCAAATAGCCGGGTCGCAGTGTAGGCCAGATCACGGTGGCGATCGCCGAGATAGGCTCGCTCCCAATCGAGCCAACCCGTAATTTTCCCGCTCGGCTCGTCGAATAGAAAATTGCCGCTACGGTAGTCGCCGTGCAACACACTGACCCGATCGGTGACAGGCAAGTTGTCCAGCAGCCAATTGGTCGCGTATTCGAAGAGCGGAAAGTCCTCACCACGGTCCTCTTCCCAGAAGCGCCGCACGCGATTCAGCTGCCACAGCGCCGATTCTGTGGTGCCCACGGTCGGCACATCAAAGGCGTCGAGTTGTGCGCCCGACCATTCGACCGTGTGAATCGCGGCCAGGTGCTGCGTAAACTGCGGCGCTAGTTGCGCACGCAGTTGAGGTCCGAACCGGGTGCCGGTGCCACTGACGCGTTGCCGATCATCAGAAGGCTTGGTGGTTCCAGTAATGAACTGATAAACAATGGCGGGCTCAGGGAACCATTGGCCTTTAGGGTCCATCCAATAGGTTCGGGGCACCGGCACATAAGGCGCAACGGCCGCCAGGATTTGAAACTCGCGTCGGCGGCTGGTGGCATTGAGCGACTCTGCCGGCTCCATCCGCACCACCAGTTCGGTCGCGGTCTGCCCGACGTTCGGATCGCGCCAATGCAGGGTGAACGCAAACTGCAGTTTCGAAGCGCCGCCGGTGAGCCAGCGTTCTTCAGAGACCGTAAACAGGCCTTCAACATGATCGGCAAGAAATCGATGCGTGTAGCCGGACATTTCTTCGAGCGTCGGAATCCGGTAACGGCCGCTCGCGCGCCTGCGCATCTTGCGCGTCAGCATATCGTCGTATTCGGCCTCGGTCGGGTAGGCTGCCCGAATGGCCTCGATCAGCGCATCAGTCGGTGTATCGCGCAGTCGATCATCCGCCTCAGTGCTAGCCGGTATGAACAGGGGCTCAGATCGCGACAACTGCCCGCTGCGACCGTTCGGTCTGGACGAATCGACAAACTGCATACGGCCTCCAAAGGATGATTGAGCGCGTGAAATTTCGGGTTGGTGATTCAAGCGGTGAGCGACGCCACAGGATCGGTCCAGCTTCGGCCTCGCATGGCACTCGATACCGTGAGCGAGTGATTCTCCTGAAAAGAGCCGTGACCGATCATTCCAGCGTGCTCCCAGCGTACCAGCCCGACCCAACAAACACTCACCGAATAGGCGCGCCAGGGTGCGCCCGCCAGAGGGGTGCCGTGGAGTTGATATTGCTGGCCGCGCTCATCGGTCGCGAGCACGTCCATTGAAAACGGCACAATGCCCACCCGCACCGTCGTCATCTTCACATCCACCAGCGCATAAACCTTTCCTTTGTCCAGCAGATATCCGTGCGCAAACTTTTGATCCTGCCCGGTCGGCTTACTCGGATCGAGATGCAAATGAAAGCGCAGACCAAGCTCCTCACCGAACTGCGCCCAGACAGAATTCATTGGGGGCACATCCATCTCGGGTCGCGGTCCCCAACTATGGTTCATGCGATCAACGATGTCGACCTTGTACTCCTGGCCGCGCACCTTTAAGGTTCCCTTGACGCGCGCATGCATATCGTAGTGCCCCTTGTAGCCGCTACCCATCGAAGTCCGCGCGAGTTGTTCGGCTGCGGTTTTGCCAGCCAGGGGATTTTGCTTCGGGTCATGGATGTCGAATGGGTCCATGATGCCGACGTAGTCAACATGAATTTCGGTGCCATCACGCCCCACATAGTCGATCCGGTAGTCGCGCGGCGCGTTGACCGCCTTCACGCTCAAGCCATTCGGCCCATGAATATGCGAGAAGCGTTCAGGCGCGGGCAAGTGAAACTGACTGTCGATCGAGAGCAGATCGAACTCCGTGGCGCTCACCGCACCGTGCACCCGAATGTCGTTGGCCATGGAGCCGAGCACTGGTCGCACACACACGTACACATGCGCAAACAAGCGCTCCTCCGGAACCGAGATCGGAATGTAGTAGGTCTCGGCCCAGGTGTAGTCGTCGTTGGGGCCGTGATGGTACTCGAGGTCCTGCGCTGTAATCATGTGGGTTTACTCGCGAGTGGTGGTCGATGAGAGTCTAAATGTACCAGCAATCGAATGGGTGTAGCGTACCCAAATTTCCTTCGTACGCCCCAGCGTTTTTTTCACATACCCGATCGTGATGCGCCGAGTTGTTCTTTGTGGAGTCACGTAAGCTAGCGTGCTGACAGTCATTGCTCAGAAAGCTTCGACTCGACTCCACCACTGAAAGTGCGGCGGGAAGCTGAAAACCCTCTCATCACATACATGCTGTTTCCATTCTAAAAGCCCGCCGAGCCCGATTTTGCGGCATAGTCCTACAGCGGCTTTGTCCACGAGCCGACGGACACACAATCGGAGGCTCTGCCAAAATTGAATCTGGACTCGCCTGAGGTCAAGTTGAGCGCCCAACTGGTGCAGCGCGCCGCCGCAATGGCAATCTCACCACTGCAAGCCGATGTGCAGTTCATCGCTAAACAGTGCATTCTCGACTGGGTCGGCGTGGCGCTAGCAGGTTCCAGAGAACTCGTCGCCCAGATAGTGATATCCCAGTGCCTCGAAGAGGGAGCAAGGCCTGCGGTTTCCTTGATTGGCAGCGCTCACCGAGTGAGTGTTCGACAAGGCGCGCTCGTCAATGGTGTCTCGGGTCACGCCATCGACTACGACGATACCAATGTCGCCGCTCAGGGTCATGTGACGGCCGCTGTTTTGCCTGCGGCCCTTGCAATGGCCGAGGCGCAGGGCAGGAGCGGGGAGGAACTGCTTCGTGCTTTCTCGGCCGGCTATGAAATGGCCTGCATGGTCGGCCAGTTTCTCGGACGTGCACACTACGAGCGCGGCTTTCATGCCACTTGCACAGTGGGCAGTTTTGGTGCTGCCTTTGCGGCCGCGACCCTGCTTAAACTTGATGCACAACAAACCGCGATTGCCCTAGGTATCGCAGGCACACAGGCTGGCGGGCAAAAGGCTCAATTCGGAACCATGTGCAAACCATTGCACGCAGGTAAGGCCGGTGAAAACGGCGTCACGGGTGCGCAACTCGCGCTGCGAGGCTTCACGGGCTGTGATCATTTTCTTGAGGCCCCGCAAGGCTTTGCCGCCGCGACCAGCCCTTCTGCGGATCGACAGGCTGCTTTGTCTTTACCGCCCAAGGGCAGTTATCTTCATGGCAATCTCTTCAAATATCACGCGGCCTGCTACGGCACGCACGCCTCGATTGAAGCAGTGCAAAGACTTTGTCGAACCCACGGGTTGGACGCGAAAGATATTCGAAGGATCCAACTCGATGTTGAATCAGGTTCCGATCAAATGTGCAATATCGCGGCGCCGGACACGGGCCTGCAAGTCAAATTTAGCCTAAGGATGAGCGCCGCCCTTGCAGTGGCGGGAGAAAATACCGCCGACCCTGCAATTTATGTGGACACGATGACCCAGCGTCCCGATCTCATCGCGCTGCGCAACCGGGTCGAGGTGAATTTGATGCTTGAGGGTTGGCCTCGGATGATGGCGCGGGCAGACATTGAAATGCTGGATGGCCGACGCTTTGAGACGAGCTACGACAGTGGCATTCCCGAGGCTGATCTGGCCTTACAGGGCACGCGTTTAGAGAGAAAATTTATGTCCTTGGTGACGCCAATTCTGGGCGAAGAAAGGTCCGCTCAAATCGCGAAAATGATCCAAGCACTGGAAAGTCTAGGCAATGTCAGTGAGCTAATGGCTCTGCTCCAAAAACCAAGCTAAATCGGCCCAGGTAATCGCCCTCCCAAGTAAACTAATCTAAGCCGCCCACCCATATAACCCCATCAAAGTAAAACGATCCAAGTAAGCCAAGCAAGAGAGCCCCATGAGTCAGGACGTATTAGCCCGCGCCAAGATCCGAGAAAAGGGTCACTGGTATGAAGATTTCGAACCGGGACAGACCTTTGTTCACCACTGGGGACGATCATTTTCGCAAGCCGAGAACGCCTTGTTCTCGTCCCTGACGCTTCACTTTAACCCGCAATACACCAACCTGGAATTCGCGCGAGCGATGGGCCACCCCGATCCTCCGATCAACCCCTTGTTGGTGTTCAATACGGTGTTTGGTCTTTCAGTGCAAGACCTCAGTGAGCACGGCACGGCCTTTTTAGGAGTGAATGAGTTGAGTTACGGCAAACCTCTCTATCCGGGGGATACGATTTTTGCGCGCTCGACCGTCCTTGAAAAACGGACGTCGAGCAGCCGCAAGGACCAGGGTATTGTTGGTTGGCACACTCAGGGCTTTAATCAGCATGAGGCCTTGGTTTGCGAGTTCAAACGCTCCAATCTTATTTTTCTGCGACAAGCCATTGCGTCTTGAGGAAGCTGTCATGAAGATGAGTGAACTCACTGAAAAAAATAACTACTTCGAAGACTTTACCGTGGGCGAGGTGATCAAGCACGTACGTAGCAAGACGCTCGAGCCGCTGGAGCAGGTACTCATTACCAATATGGTGATGAACACGGCATCGGGGCATTTCGACGAAGAGGTGATGAAGTCGCATCCGGTCGGTAAGCGCTTATCGTTTGGTGGTGTCAATATCGCCATGATCATCGGGTTGGCGAGCCAAGACACGGCTGAAAATTCGATTGCCGAAATCGGCATGGATAAAATCCGTTTGCAAGGGCCGGTCTTCCATGGTGACACGCTGACTGCCTATAGCGAAGTGCTCGAGGTCAAACCGTCTGATCGCGACGATGCGGGTATCGTGCGCTTTAAGCATTACGGCACCAAGCAGGATGGCAGTATCATCTTTGAAGGGGAGCGCACCGTGTTGATGAAGCGGCGTTCGCATTGGGGTGCTCGCTAAACGCGGGCTTAGTCAATGAAAACGAAGGAACCCACCGCCTCGTCGCATGAACTTGACGGGGTAATCAAATCGGCGAAACGCGTACTGGAACTCTTTGAGTATTTTGCGGAGTGCCGACGGCCGTTGACGGTGACCGACTTGGTCAATGGTTTGGACTACCCTCAATCCAGCGCTTCGGCTCTGCTCAAAAGCTTGGTCAAACTGGGCTACTTGGACTACGACCGTTTCAAGCGACTCTATGTGCCCACCTTACGAGTCGCACTGTTCGGTGGATGGGTACAAGATCAAATGTTTAGTGCCACGAGTCTATCCGGTTTGATCGACGGCTTGCATGCGGCTAGCGGGGGCAGGGCGGTTGTGCTGGGCATGCAAAACGATATTTACGTGCAGTATATTCACATGGTCCAGTCGCCGCGCCGCGAGGAGCCTGCTTGGTACATTAAACCCGGCTCACTGAGGCCTTTATGCCGTTCGGCCACAGGGCGAATCTTGCTGAGCCGAAAGAGCGATGTGGAGGTGCAGCAACTGCTCTGGCGTATTAACGCCGAAGAGGAGAACAGTCAGCGACTGAACGTGTCGGATTTGCTCAAAGATCTCGATCAAATTCGCCACGATGGTTATGCCTATACCGAGGGCACAGTGAACCCACTCACCGGTGTGATCGCGGTAGAGATGCCCACGCCACCCAGTCAGCCGCCGATGGCTTTAGGCATTGGCTGCGGGATCGAGGAATTACGAACTCACCGTGAGCGCTTTCTGGAATTGCTCAGAGACGCACTGCGACCCTATCAGTCTCAAGCTTTGCCTAAGAATCATGGCGACCGAACGATATAAGCTTTTCCGTGAGATCGTCCCTGGGTCGGGACCTGTACTTTTAATGGTGCATGGTTTTCTGTCCAGTCGCGCGCAATGGCAAGCCAATCTCGCTGCACTTGCGCTCAAGACCCGACCAGTGCTTTTGGAGTTGTGGGGTCATGGCCGCTCCCCTGCGCCCGAAAACGACGAGGCCTACACCATTGATGCCTATATCGAGCAATTCGAGCAAGCTCGCATCGCATTGGGCACCTCGCAAGTGGTGATGGTGGGGCAGTCGTTCGCTGCTGGTTTGGGCCTGCACTATGCGCTGCGTCATCCTGATCGCGTCGCTGCTGTGGTGATGACCAATTCAATGTCTGCGCTAGCCAAGCCTGAAGGTACTGAGCAGAGGGCATCGCGTGACCAGATGGCCGCGCAAATTGAGTCGCGAGGCATCGCCGCGATTCGGGATTTACCCATGCATCCTCGCCATGCACGCCGTATCTCTACGCAGCTGCGCGAAAAACTGATCGAAGCCGCTGATTCGGTCCGGCCCGAGGCAATTCTTCGGACATTACGGATGACGGTTCCGTTTCTATCGGCCCTCCATGAACTGCCGCGCGTGATGTGTCCGGTGTTGCTTGTGAATGGTGTTCTCGAAAAGGCCTTTCAGCCCTTGCCTTCGCGCCCCTCACAAAACTTTAGTTTCTAAAGATTTCGAACGAAAATCCCCACAAACCAATAAAATAAATCTATACTTTAAATAGATACTTTTTGAGGCGCTAAGCATGTCTAAAACAGCAAAGATTTTTAAAAACGGCGCAAGCCAAGCGGTAAGACTTCCCTCCGAGTTCCGTTTTGAGGGCGATGAAGTTTTCATTGGACGAGACCCCTTGACAGGCAACATCATCTTGTCGGTAACTCCATTAGACACTTGGGATAGCTTTTTCGAGCTACGTCGCACCCTTCAAATTCCAAACGATTTCATGGATACGCGGCCAGCCAACAGCCCCTTGGAAACACGGGAGATATTCTGATGGCGCTGTATATGTTGGACACCGACATCTCAAGTTACCTCATTCGTGGGGCCTACCCAAACCTTGATGCTCGCGTCCAGGCCTTGCCATACGATAGACTTTGCATCTCCGTCATCACCCGCTATGAATTGCTTTATGGGCTTGAATTGAAGCCCGACGCAACAACACTAAAGTCGTTGGTGATCGCCTTTCTTCAAAGGATGAGGACACTTCCTTTTGACAATGGCGCGGCCACATCCTTCGCGCTCGTCTCCGCCGGTTTACGTCGAGGCGGTATCGGGATGGGAACCATGGATGCCATGATCGCGAGCCATGCGCTCTCACTTGATATCACGGTGATCACGAATAACGATAAACACTTCGAAGTCGTCCCAGGTCTCAAGATCGAAAATTGGGTCAGTGTCCACTAAGAGGACTGGTCAACCCTTCAATAGTTTGAGGCTTGGGCGCATGTACCCGCTAAGGACGTACCCGCGCTACGTCAATTGGCAAAAACCCGCCCAGCATGGCAAGGGTAAGCGCGCCCCGTGCGCTGCTTGTCGAAGATGATCGCCAATCTTTTGATTGCGGTCGTGAATCACTGAATCACTGGTTTCGCTGTCATGCGTGGCGGATTCAACCAGATCCAATACCAGCGATTCTCTTGGGGCAACTCGAGGTCGATCATCGCTACCAAGGGCAAGGCATTGCTCGATCTTTAATGCACTTTGCGCTCTTGCCCACACGTCGCTTGTCCAAGGACAACGCCTGAACCTCGGCGATGAGCGTGAATTGCTGACCTTGTATCTGGCCCTTTGGTTGGAATGGTGCGGGCATTTCTTTCAAGCCTCGGCGCAGCGGCTGCCGAACGTCGTCCGCCACTGAGAGCGTGGCGAAAAGCCGAAATAACTGGCGTTCTAAAGTGTTAAGTTTGAATGAAACCTTTCAACAACCCTTCTTCCCGCCAAGCCTGCAACATCCGGAAGAACGGGATCGGCCCGTCGCCGTAGCGACCACCGAAGAAGATGTCTTCACCGGCCTTGGCTCGACCCTCGGCATTGTAGTAGCCCGGAGTGCAATCCAGATAGAAATCGACTAAGGCGTCATTGGTTGGGGATGAACGAATAATCTTCACGTAGTCGTCCACCGCTTCGGGCGAAGGCTCTACACGCGAGACGGAGCGAGCGCGCAGGGTAGAGATGATGTAGGCCATATGCTCTGCTTGCTCGTCCAGGAGATGAACAGCATTCACCGCTGCCGCAGCTTGTTGATTGCCACCCAGCACGAAACAATTGGGAAATTCATCAGTCGTCATGCCGTGCAGGGTTCGGACTCCTTTGCTCCAATGTTCGGTGAGCGAAAGGCCATTACGCCCAAAGATATCAAAGCCAGTCAGTCGGGTAAAAGCTATTCCAGCCTCGAATCCGGTCGCAAAGATTAGGCAATCGACGCCGTATTCGACGCCGTCAGACACAATTCCTTTATCTGATATTCGTTCAACGCCGCGACCACGGGTGTCAACCAGACGAACGTTCGGGCGGTTGAATGCGTCGAGATAGTCGTCATGAAAGCAGGGGCGTTTGCAGAACCAGCGATACCATGGCTTCAGTGCCTCAGCAAGCGCTGGATCCTTGATGGACTCCGCAATCCTTGCGCGTAGTGAATTCATGACCTCAAAATCGCGAATTTCCGCGACGTACTTCAACTCAGCTTTGGTTGCAGATCGACCCAGTTTCTCTGCAATGATCTCGGGCTTGGGCGGGGTAATGGCGGCGGTTAAGGCGGTCCAGCCGTCGTGCACATGATCACGCTCTTGGGCATACCCCGAGATCAGTGACTGAAAGTTGTATCGTCTCTCGCGTTGCCAGCCGGGGTTCGACCGGTCCGCATAATCCGATGGCGTTTCGCGCTGGCCCCGAACGCCGACGGAGGAGGGCGTGCGCTGGAACACCAATAACTCTCTTGCATCCTTGGCGACCTCGGGTACTAATTGAACCGCTGTGGCCCCGGTGCCGATGATCGCCACGCGCTTGTCGCGCAGGCCTGTCATGTTGCCATTGAAGTCACCGCCGGTGTAGGCGTAGTCCCAGCGACTGGAGTGGAACGCGTGACCTTTGAATTGATCGATGCCAGGAATGTCAGGCAGTTTTGGGAGGCTCTGTCGACCGCAGGCCAGGACCAGAAAACTGGCGGTCATCCGGTCGCCTCGATTGGTCTTGACCAGCCAGTGCCCATCCTCCTCGCACCACCGTGCGGCCGTAATCGAAGTCTGAAAGCAAGCCTTTTTGTAAAGTTCGTAGCGCCGCCCAATTTGCTGACTGACATCGAGCATCTCTGGCGCATAAGAGTAGCGATGTTTCGGTGCGTAACCCAGCTCCTCAATTAAGGGCAGGTAGATGTGCGCCTCGATATCACACATCGCACCCGGATAACGGTTCCAGTACCAGGTGCCGCCGAAATCTCCGCCAATCTCGATGATCCGAACGTCCTTAATGCCGGCCTCAAACAATCGTGCACCCGCGAGGATGCCACCAAAGCCTCCACCGGCGATGATGACTTCGCTGTGATCTAATATTGGGGAGCGCTTGAACTCTAGGTCAACCCATGGGTCTGCACCGAAATTCGCGAACGCGGTGTCGGCAGGCACGTATTGCGCGTTGCCCTGTGGGTTAATTCGCTTGTCGCGTTCCTCAAGGTATTTTTGCTTCAGGGAATCTGGATCGAAGTGTTCAACACCCGTCAGGTTCAGCAGGGCTTGTTTTGTAACGCTTTCCATCTTTCTTCCCAGTCTCCATTCACTCAATCGCTTATTGACCAAACCGCGCCACTCGCCGACTTTCGCTTCAGCTCGGCGTCAACACCACACCACCGTCAACACAAATGCACTGCCCCGTCACGTATCGGGATAGGTCGGTCACCAGGAACTCCAGAACGCCTGCGCAATCCTCTGGAACCCCCAGCCGACGCAAAGGAATAGCTTGGGCTTGAGCGTCTGTGCCCACCCCGCGCAGATGCGCTTGGTGAGCCACACGGGACGTCAACATGATGCCTGGTGCCAGGCAGTTTGCGCGGATACCCCAAGGCCCAACTTCAGTGGCCAAGTAACGGGTGTAATGGCTGACCGCTGCCTTCGCGACGGCATACGCCGCCATGTGCCCGCCCGGATACACACTCACCCCGGACTGCGAGGCGATATTAACAATCACGCCGCCACCCCGTGCGCGCATCCCCGGCACAACCTGTTGGCAGCAGTGGACGGTGCTTTGGAAATTTGCGTCAAAGAGGGCCTGAAAATCCTCCTGCGAGAACGTCGACGCTGCGCTGCCCTCCATTGGGGTGAATAGTCCGCCCGCATTGTTGACCAGCACATCAATGCCGCCGAGTTCGTTACGAACGCGATCCATGGCCGCGATGACCTCGGCTCTATGGCCCAGATTCACCTGAATGCCGATGGAGCGTCTGCCGCTGGCTCGAATTTCATCAGGAACAGATGGGGCGTCCAGTGTTTCGTTGAATTTAGCCGCGCCGTCCAGATCAATATCGAGCACGGCCACATCCGCGCCGAGCGCCGCCAGTCGGTGAGCAAATGCCCGCCCCAGCCCTCGGGCAGCACCGGTGACCACCGCCACTTTGTTCGCAAGGGGCAGCGGCCCATGCTTTGTTGCTACATCACTCATGGGTTATTTTCCTTGCGTTTTTCCTCAGTCATTCTCGCGCCAAGATAAGCCTTGCGAAGCGCATCGCCGCTCGCAATTTCAGAGGGTGGCCCCTGTCCGATCATGCGTCCATTTTGAAGCACGTAGGCGTAATCGGAGATTTCCAAAGCTCTCTCAACCATTTGTTCTACGAGCAAGATGGTGGTCCCTTCAGCGCGCAGCTTTTGCAAGGTGTCCAGCACCTGGGTCACCATAATCGGCGCCAGACCCAGTGAGGGTTCGTCCAACATCAGTAGGCTCGGTGAGCGCATTAGCACTTGCCCGATGGCGAGCATCTGTTGCTGTCCTCCTGAGAGCACACCCGCCAATGCAGGCAGCCGGTCGCGCAACATCGGGAACATGCTGAGGACATACTCGAGGCGTTGTCGTTCGACGGCCTTCGAAAGTCCGCAACCAAACAAACCCAAATCGAGATTGGCGCGCACGCTCTGATTGCGAAAGAGGCCGCGACCCTCGGGCACCTGGAGCAGCCCCATTTGCACGATCTGCTTCGGGCTGGCACCGGCGATTTCCTTGCCCTGGAATTGAATCGAGCCCGCGCTTGGTTTTAACAAACCCGAGATTGAACGGAGCAAGGTGGTCTTGCCTGCGCCATTACTTCCCAAAAGTGAGGTAATACGGCCAAGCTTTGCGACCAGGTTAACGTCCTCGAGAACCCCCACGTGTCCGTACCCCACGGTGAGCCCTGAAACGATGAGATCCTCGCTCATGCTTCGGCCTTCGCTGAAACACCCATATAGGCGATCAGCACTTCGGGGTGATTGAACACGTCCTTGGCCGACCCCGAGGTGAGGATCCGACCCCGATCTAGAACGGTCACGTGATTGCAGATTTCGCCCACTAGTTCAAGATGGTGTTCAACAATCAGCACGCTTGTGCCTTGCGATGCGATCTCTTTGATGAGTTCCCCTAAGCGTTCAAGTTCGCTCATTGAAAGACCCGCCGCTGGCTCATCGAGCAAGAGCACGCGCGGCCGCCCCATGAGGGCTCGTGCGATTTCCAGCAAGCGTTGCTGCCCATGAGGAATTTCGTCGGCCAAGGCGTGGGCATGACTTGCTAACCCGACAAAGTTCAAATAGCGAAGTGCTAGCGCGCGTAAGGACGCGGCCTCTTTGCGAGCCGAGGGTAGCGACAAGGCAATCGCCGCGATGGTCGACCTCTCGCTAGGGTAGGTTCCTAAAAGTACGTTCTCTAGCACCGTCATTTGGCCGAGAAGCTTGGGTGTCTGGAAGGTGCGACCCACCCCCAGGCGCGCTACGGCGTGGGCGGCCCGGCCTTTTAATGGCGTATCGCCCAGCGAGACGCTCCCCGCATCCGCTCGAAAGAATCCCGAGATCATGTTCAAGAGCGTGGTCTTACCGGAACCGTTGGGACCCACGATCGCACTGGTTGAGCCTGCTTGCACCACCAGGGTGACACCGTCCAAGGCTTGAACACCACCAAAGCGCTTCTTCATGTCGGTGACGGTAAGCTCAGCACCGACAGTCTTCTGTTCGCTCAAGGCCGAAATTTGATCAGGTTGATCGGTCGTAACTGCACGAGGGCGACGTCGGCAATAGCGCTCCAGAGCACCCACCACGCCGTCCGGCGCGAACAACATCAGCAAGAGCAGAATCGCACCATACACCAACATGCGCCAAGATTGGAGCGAGCCCAGAAACTCCGGAAGCAAGAAAAACAGCAAGGTTCCCACGATAGGGCCCCAGAGGCGACCCGAACCGCCGACCACCACAATGAGCAGGAAAAAAATCGAGAAGTCGGTGCCAAAGTCGTCGACCGAAATCACCGTCTTCTGAACCGCAAAAAACGCACCTCCAAGGCCAGCCAAAGCAGCGCTCACCACGAAGGCGAACATCTTCACATTCAATAACGATGCGCCCGATGCCGTGGCGGCGAGCGGATTATCCCGGACGGCAATCATGGCGCGCCCCATCCGCGAACGCACCAGGTTTTGAAGGATCCAAAAGGCTAGAACCACCGCGCTCAGTACCAGTAAATACAGAGCCCGGTCCGAGAATGGGGTGCCGAAAAGAGCGGGCCGTGGAATGCCCACGATACCGCTAAAGCCTCCGGTGATGGCCCGCCACTCAATGATGAGTTCCCCAACCACGGAGGCAAACGTCAGGGAGATCAGGGCGAAGTACCAGGTCGAGAGTCGCAGTGCTGGTAGAGCAACCAAGGCACCGAACACACTCGTCGCGCAGGTCGCAAGCAGCGCCGCGACCCAGAACGAGAATTGGAGCTTCACCATCAAAATCGCCGAGGTGTAGGCACCGATGGCCACGAGCGCCCCTTGAGCCAGGGAGGTTTGTCCGGCGTACCCCGCCACCACATTCAGGCCAATAGCGACGATCATATAGATGCCGGCTTGGGTCGCCTGGAACACCAGAAATTTGTTATTACTGAATGCTGGGGCGATGGCCACAGCAAGAATGAGGATCCATACAGCCGTTGGTAAGCCGCCTTTAACGCGTGCCGCCCTCATGTTCTCAGACCGCACGGGTGTTGCTATGACCAAAGATGCCTTGAGGCTTGGCAAGCAAAACAATTAATACGACCGCCAAGATCACGGCGTTCTGATAGCCCGCTGATAGCAAGGCTGCGCTTGTACTTTCGGTGATACCGATCAAAATTCCCGCCGCGAGTGCCCCCTTGTTGCTACCCAAGCCGCCGAGCGCACCCGCCGCGAAGCCCTTCAGAAGCAACGTAGCACCCAGCGCTGGTGACGCAAAAAGAATCGGCGCGGCTAAATACCCGGTTAATGCGGCAAGTGCCCCGCCCAGGAAGAAGGACCATCGTCGTAAACTAGAGGGATCAATGCCGCGCAGCAAGGCTGCGTCTCGGTTTTCGGCAACCGCGATAATGGCGCGTCCGGTTCGTGAACTATAAAGCACCTCAATGATCGCGATCAAGACCACGGTGAAGACCACCAGTGCGATTTGGTAGCTGGGAATCAGTAATCCCGCAATCTTCATCGGCTCGGTACTGAGGCCGAGGGGCGGCTGCACAGGGATGGGATCGGCCCCCCATACCTTGCCAGCCACATTGCCGATGATCATCGAGACGGCCAAGGTGGTGATGATCCAGGCATGGCTGTGCGTTGAGCGACTGAGGACTGGGCGTACGGCAATCTGTTCAATGGCAATGGCGAGCGCACCCACTAGCAGCAGGCTCACAGCCAGCGAACCCCACCAAGGCAGGACTCCCGCTGCCTGCAAGCTCGCAAACAGCATGGCACCTAGCATCACCAGGTCGCCTTGCGCAAAGTTGAAGACGTTGGAGGGCCGATAAAGAATGTTGAAACTGGCCGCGACGAGGGCATATATGCATCCCGCGGGTAAACCAGTGATCAGGATGTCAGTCCACATGATCGACTAGTCCAACACCCGCTCGCGAAAGAACCCCATCGATCGTGGGTCACGGGCTGATGCTACCTTCACCATGGTCACCGCATCGTCGGGAAGTGCGCAGTGGTTGGCCGCCGACAGTGAGAGCGTTCCGCTGATCCCCGCATAGCCTTTCAAACTTTCGAAACCTGTTTTGAGCGCATCGGAGTCCATCGATTTGGCGCGCTCGGCAACCAGTTTCAACACATGAAGAAAGTCGTAAAACGGCGAGACCGCTGCATTCGGTTCCTGCCCCTTGACCTCGGCGTAACCTTGTAATTTCTTGACGTAGGCCGCCTGCCGCTCGCCCACCGGCTTACCATTGGCGTAACTGAAGTTACGCAGAAAGGTTGCGTAAATTCTCTCCGTCGCCTCGGGCGGCAGAATGTCTAGAAGACTATCGCTGAAAAATCCGTTTCCGCCCGCGATTGTCGGAAACCAAGCGGTACTTTTGAGCGCGTTGAGAACAAGGACGGACGCGGGCACAATTGAATTTCCCACAATGAGCACCTCAACACCCGCGCGTTGCAGATTCCTCACTTGATTGCGCACATCAGGCGCCGACAACGCGAAGGTTTCCACCGCGACCGGGGTGATACCCACCGCCTTGAGTCGCTCAGCAACATGCTTGGCAAACGACTCACCCCATCCGGTGATCTCATGCAGGATGCCAATCTTTTGGTTGGCCATCCGCTTTTGAACCAGATCGACCACCGCCACAGCCTGATGGCTCGTGTTGTAGTTAAACTGAAAATGGTAGGGGTACTGTTTACCATCCACCACTTCGACCGCGAATGCGCCTGCACCCTGAATCATTTTCTCCGGCGTTGACACGGCAAGCGCCGAGACCGCCTGCGAGGTGCCCACCGGGCCGACGACGATGCTGACTCCTGCTTCACGAAGTTTGCGCATCACCGCAGGCTCCTTAGCCGGTGAACCTTCGTCGTCCTCCTCAATGAATTCAATCTTGCGTCCGAGGATCCCGCCTGCGGCATTAATTTCCTCAGCGGCCACACGTGCAGGGACATATAAAGGCGCAAACGACGAGACAAACCTTCCGGTCAACGGCCGCACCATGCCAACTTTAAGCGGCTGACCCGTCTGGGCGAGAACGTCTGGCGACAGAAACGTTGCCGCAATGGCACCGACGCCCATCTGCATGACTCGACGTCGGGTTTGCCCGGTAGTCTGTCCAGTATTTTCCACGCTGGTTCGCCCACAAAATTCCGTATTCAATTCCGCACTCAACTCTGAACTCAATGCTTCTGTACTTAATGGATCATTCATGTGTTCCCCCGGTGTCTTTAATTGTAAAGTTGTAAACTGAGTGTGACAGTCAGAGAAGCTGTTTGCAAAGACGGCACCTAGCTTCATCATGTATGTGATCTTTCCTGAGATCGGCACATTCCGTTGCACATCCCCATTACTTAACCGACGACGCGCTGATCGAGAAGCGCATCGATTCGCTCTTTGCTTAAACCCAGGCTTTCCAGGACCTCCGCAGTGTGCTCGCCCGCCAGCGGCGCGCGGCTCGCGATCCTACCCGGCGTGCCGGTGAGTTTTACGGGGATGCCAGCGATGGCGACCTGATGAGAGAGTCCCGGATGAGGCACCTTGACCACCATCTCTCGCTTCAAAAAATGCGGGTCGCGGATGACATCGCGTACATCGTTGACTGGCCCGAATGGCACCGAGCCGCCGAACACCGTCGCCAGCGACGCCTTCGTGCGGGCCCTGGTGAATCGTTCAACTTCATCGTAGACAAAATCGCGGTTGGCGACCCGAGCATCCATGCTTACGGTGCGCGCATCGAGTTTGAGATCCTCCCTCCCGATCAGAGCGCACAGCTTCTGCCATGCGGGATCGAAGTGCGCAGCCAAGGCGACGTGCCCATCGCTGGCGCGAAAAAGTCCGAAAGGGGCGAGCAGCGGATGGCGATTGCCCTCCGGATGAGGAACAACGCCCTGAAACGAATGTTGGTGAATCGTTCGCTCGCAAAGCGCCAAAATCGAATCGACCATGGCGACGTCCACGAATTGCCCTTCGCCCGTACGCTGCGCCCGAAATAGAGCAGCGGTAATACCGTAAGCACACAGCGCGGCCGGAAAAAGATCACCGACACCAGGGCCCACCTTCATGGGCGTATGCGGGTCCGGGCCATTAATCTGCATGAGTCCACCCATGGCCTGAGCCACGACATCGTAGGCCGGCCAATCGACGTAGGGGCTTTCTCCGCCGCGCGGATCGCCAAAGCCGCGAATGGTGGCGTACACCAATTTCGGATTGCGTCCGCGAAGTGTTTCGTAGCTCAAGCCCAAGCGGTCCATCACCCCGGCACGATAGTTTTCAACGAGCACGTCAGCATCCTGCACCAGATCAAGAATAATCTGGCGGGCCTCTGCGGTCTTAATGTTCAGGCAGATCGAGCGCTTGTTACGGTTGACCGAGGCAAAGTATCCGCCAAAGGCTTTGAGCTCATCGTCAGCATGGAAAGGGCCAGCGCGACGGCTTTCTTCGCCTCCCAGTGGCTCGATCTTGACGACGTCAGCACCTTGATCGGCCAAGAGCTGGGTGCAGTAGGGGCCAGCAAGCATTTGCGTCAGGTCTATCACTCTTACCCCTTGCAGCGCGCCGAACTCTGGCGATCCCTTTGAGGTCGAACTCTGAGCAGTTGCACTCGGAGCCGTTGAACTCTGCGCGGTCGAACTCTGGGATGTCGAACTACGGTCTACTTGCATCAACGGGTTCCTGTCGCTACTGCGTGCTTGAAATTGATCGCGTCACTTGAACGAAGCGTTGTCGAAGTCTAATCATGTTTTACACCCTGCGACAGAGGCCTTGCCAAGGCATCATATGCATGATCTTTCGGATCGTCACGAAGCGCGGACTCGGGCTATATGATTGCCACGGACACAGGCTAAATGATCACAAGTGTGATGAGACTGAGAAGCGCGCCAATGTGACCCAGGTGCGCTGATATGCTGCAAGCTACTTCGACAGTGAGTGGAGACTGAGACCATGGCAAGCATCGAGTTTGAAGCGTTCTTGAAGATGCTGAAAGAAAATCTAAAGTCCAGCCATAGCTCGGTGGAAGATGCTCGCGCGGGCTGGGAAGCCACCGCCGCACGGTTTCCGCCAGCGGCCGACTTGAGCTATCAGGCTGAGCTTGCCGACGGCGTACCCGTGGAATGGGTTGAGGCCCCCGGCGCTGATGCCTCGCGCGTCATTTTGTACCTCCATGGTGGCGGTTACGTCATAGGCTCGATCCCTAGTTACCGTGAATTTGCCGGACGCATTTCACGAGCTTCACGCGCGCGGGTTCTGCTGGTGGGCTACCGCCTTGCACCTGAACATCGTTTCCCGGCCGCGGTCGATGATTCGCTGGCGGCGTGTCGTTGGTTGGCCAAGAAACTTGGTGGTCTGCAGCGCGTGGTCATTGCGGGGGATTCGGCGGGCGGTGGCTTGGTGCTCGCTGTCATGGTCGCCCTGCGCGATTCAGGAGAAGAGCTGCCCTCCGCCGCCGTGTGTATCTCGCCCTCCACAGACTTAGCCAAAACAGGAGAATCGATTCGAACCCGAGCGCACCTCGATCCCATCGTGCAACTTCCCAGCACCATCGCCCACGCTCAGCGCTATCTCGGCGAGGCTGGCGATGCGACTCACCCGCTGGCATCGCCTTTGTACGCGCGACTGGAGGGCTTGCCACCGACCTTGATCATGGTGGGCACAAACGAGATACTTCATGATGATTCGACTCGTCTTGCTGAGAAAGCCCTTCGCGAAGGCGTCAAGGTCACCCTGGAGATTGCACAGGATATGGTGCACATCTGGCCTTTCTTTGCAGCGGTGTTACCTGAAGGTCGCGAGGCCGTCGAGAGAATCGGACGATACGTTCAGGAACACACCTAAGACTGGCCACTCAACAGCTGATCACCCTCTATAGGGGGCACTCGCCGTACTTTCGTGAGCAATTTCTTAGCAGTCTTAACGCTTCCCATCGCTGCACGGGCTTTAAAAAACGCCTCGGTTTTGTGGGCAGAAATTTTCTCAGCCACGGCCATGACGATGAATTGATTGAGTGAAGCATCGTCTTCAGCGGCGAGCTGTTTGGCATACTGATGCAGCGAATCTGGAAGTCGAAGAGCGACTTGACTCATAGCGTTTTCTCCAAAAGTTTTAGAAACTGACCGGGCTTACAAATCTCTATTCCGAAGCGCTCAGCAATAACCTCGAAATCACGCACATTGACTGTGACCAAAGATCTCGCCAACCCATTCACTGCGGCTTCCAAAACCATCTCATCGTTAGGATCTCTAAGCTGTGGTCGCCATAAAAAATGAGAGGTTACAGGCTCCACCTGAGTTGCTAGGCCATTCAGAAAATTGTCGACTTCAGCAAGGGTAAAGCCGTGAAAAGTGAGCATTTCAGGTCGCTTAAGGACAGCTACGTACTCAAGCCATAAGGCGGGTGATGCGAGCAATACAAATTTCTGATCTAAAGCATGTTGCAACAAGCGAAAAGAGGCGCCTGACTGGCTAGCCAAGCCTGCGACGAGAATATTTGTGTCAATCAGTGCACGTATTTTCATGATATTGCCCACGATAGCACTCTATGATGATTTTGGGAATCATTCAGTAAGGGGTCTTGGCTTCTCAGGCTGAAAATCAAAGCCGAGTTGACGCCTTTTTCGAGTGCCGCAATCTTGCCCATGATTTCTCACGGCAACGTTGTAATGACTGAGCTAAGCACATGAGATTCTGGCGGGAGCCATCGGCGTGTGCTTAGCCTTTTGGTTAATGATTGAGCCGATTTTGCGACTTGCGCCCGCCCCAAGCAAACATGCGCTCGCCAAAGATTGGTCGTTGCGTGAACTGATAGCACCTCTTTTGAGTCCGGTCATCTTTCTGGCATTCGCTTTCTTTTGTGTGACCACGTTTTATTCGGTCAGCATTAGTTCCTTTGGGCCTGCGTTGTTTCGCGATGTGCATGGCTTGTCGATTGAGAAAGGCACGTTTTTGTTGTCAATGTATTTGCTAGCACAGACTTTAGGAATCATTTTTGGTGGATGGGTGGGTTCAACTGGCATAGCGCCAGGGCGTACCGCTAGCCTGGCCACGGCAACTGCTGGCTTGATCGCTTGCGGCCTATTCTTTGCGCCTCTCGACTATGCCCTGCTGATGACGGTTCTACTCAGTGTCGGCGTGTGCGTTGGCATTGTGAGTCCATCGCGCGACCTGCTCATCAAAAGGGCGGCGCCCAAACAAGCATTGGGACGGGCCTATGGCGTGGTTTACGCAGGTTTTGATGTGGGCGCCTGTATTGCGCCCGTGCTTTACGGCTCCTTGATCGATCATCACCTGGGGATGGTGGTGTTCGCCTGCGCAGTGGCCTCGTTGTTTGTCAATGCCTTGATCGCGCGCCGGTTGGATAGCAATGTTGGCTCTAGCATGACCTCTGGCGAGGCGCTACCGGCTGCGCCTCGCTGATCGTTTCGGCTGGCGCTCCAGAGCGCGGCATCGCATCATGTATGTGCTATCTACAGATCCGCATAGAGGCGTATCGATTTTCTGTCGCATACTCTAAGCGTTGAAATGGCGCCACCATTGACCCGAGGGAGACGATACGTGACCTACATGACCGAGGAAAGGCGGATGATCCAGTCTGCGGCTCGCGAGTTCGCCATGAAGGAAGTTTTGCCGGTAGCCAACAGGCTCGATCCGGTCAAGGGCGATATTCCGATGGACTTGCGCGACAAGCTGGCGCAGATGGGTTACTTCGGCATTATGATTCCCGAGGAGTATGGCGGCTTGGGGCTGGGCAGCTTTGAGTACTGCCTGATCACTGAGGAACTGGCTCGCGCTTGGATGAGTGTGTCGTCCATCATTGCCCGTACCAATACCATTCCCGGCATCGATAAGATGTCGCCCGCGATGAAGGCTGTGTTTTTGCCCAGGGCGGCGCGCGGTGAGTGGATTGGTGCGCTGGCGATGTCTGAGGCTGGTACCGGCTCAGATTTGTCCAGCATGAGCTGCCGCGCCAAACGCGATGGCGAGTCCTGGAAAATCACCGGTAACAAGTACTGGTGTACCTTTGCTGACGCGGCTGACTACATTGTGGTGGTCGCTCGTACCAGTGAGGCGCCCGAGGGCAAGAAGCATCGCGGCATGTCGGCCTTTCTTGTGCAAAAAAAGCGTGGCGAATTCCCGGTCGGTTTGCAGGGCGCAACGATTCCCAAAATCGGCTATTTCGGCATGAAAACTTACGAACTGTCCTTCGACGAGTTGCGGGTTCCTGCCGACGCGATGCTGGGCGAGGAAGGCGAGGGCTTTTACCTGTTTACCACGACGATGGAGACCGCGCGTGCTCATACTGCGGCCCGCTCCATTGGTTGCGCACGTGGCGCGCTGGAAGACTCCATCGCCTATGCCGAGCAGCGCGTTCAGTTCGGCGCTCCCATCTCCAAACTGCAGGCCATTCGCTTCAAGATTGCCACCATGGCCACCGAGATCGAAGCCGCACGGCAACTGAACTATTTCGTGTGTACGCAAATCGATGCGGGCGGTCGCTGCGATTTGGAAGCCTCGATGTCCAAACTGTTTGCATCCGAGATGTCTGAACGCGTCACCAGTGAGGGTTTGCAGATTCATGGGGGGGCGGGCTATACCACCTTGCATGCCGTCGAGCGCTATTGGCGCGACGCGAGGCTGACTAAAATTTTCGAGGGCACCTCAGAGATTCAACAACGCATTATTTCTGATCGACTCTTGGGTCGCTAACTTAGAAGGATTTACCATGAATCGTCCCCGTCGCGCCCGTCGCGTCCAACTGTCAACACCCGGCTCGTCTGAGAAAATGATTCAGAAGGCGGCCGATAGCCATGCGGATCATGTCTTTCTCGATCTTGAGGATGCTTGCGCGCCCAGTGAAAAGGTTGCGGCTCGCAAGAAGATCATTACGGCGCTCAATACGCTGGACTGGGGCAAGAAGGTGCGTTGTGTTCGCATCAATGATCTGTCGACCGAGTACGCCTACGAGGACATTATCGAAATCGTTGAGGGGGCCGGTGCCAATCTGGACACCATCATGATGACCAAGGTAAAAGCGCCCTCCGACATTCTTTTCGCCGACACGCTCCTGTCGATGATGGAAAAGAAACTGAAATTGAAGCGCCGCATCGGGCTGGAAGCCTTGATTGAGGAAGTGGAGGGCATGCAGCAAGTTGAGGCGATTGCACGATCCACTGATCGTCTCGAATGCCTGATCTTTGGCATGGGCGATTTCTCGGCGTCCATGGGCTTGAGCCTAGAAACTGCGATTGGGGAAACCGGTGGCTATCCCGGTGATATTTGGCACTATGCGCGCTTTCGAATGGTAATGGCCTGCCGAGCCGCCGGCATCGATCCCGTGGATGGGCCCTATGCCGATTTTAAAAACGATGTAGGTTATCTTGAGGAATGTCGGCGCGCGGGCATGCTGGGTTGTGTGGGTAAATGGGCGATTCATCCCAATCAAATTGCCTTGGCGGTGCAAGCCTTCAGCCCCGATCCTGCCAAAGTGGCCAACGCCCGTAAACTGGTCGCGGCCTATGCTCAGGCCGAAGCGGAAGGTCTTGGCGCGGTTCGTTACGATGGCGTGATGGTTGATGTCGCGACCGTGCGTTTGGTGCGCAGTACGGTGCTGGCTAAGGCTGAACTCTTCGGAATGTAGGTGAGATCACCTTGCACCGACCTTAGGGCGGCTCAGGGAAACACGTTTTTCTTGTTCCCTTTAGATTTTCACATTGGCCTGTTTGATGATGCGTCCCCACTTTTCGAACTCGGCGAGCGCATAGGCCTTCGCCAATTGTGGCGAGGTCTCGGGTGTCGCTTCGACGCCGTTTTGCATGAGTTTCAACTTGATCTCAGCTTGGCGCATGATCTTGACCAGTTGCGCTGCCAGCAGCTCGCGAAGCTCTAAAGGCGTGCCGCGTGGCGCGACAAACATTGCCCAAGTCACGGCCTCGAACCCAGGAAACACTTCCGCAACGGCGGGGACCTGGGGCAGCTCCGAATAGCGTGTGGCCGAGGCGACAGCGAGCGCGCGCAGGCGACCGGAACGAAGGTGGGGAAGGGTTGTCGAGCTGGTATCAAACAAGACATCAATCACGCCGCCGATCAAATCGGCCAGTGCGGGTGCGGAGCCTTTGTAAGGCACGTGTCTTAAGGGGGAGCCTGATCTTACTTTGAGCATTTCAAGCGCTAGGTGATTGGTGACACCGTTGCCGCCCGAGCCGCACGTCAAATCTTTCTGGCTCGCAAGTTTTATGAGATCGGCCAGCGTGTTGGCAGGAAAGTCAGAGCGAACTACCAGCACTAAAGGGGAGAGCCCTACTAGCGCAATGGGCTCGAGGTCTTTCATGGCATCAAAGGGCAGGTTCGCGTAAAGATGCGGGGCCACAGTCAGAGGGCCGCTGGAGGTCAAAGCGATGGTGTATCCGTCCGCAGAGGCGCGGGCCACCTCGGCTGCGGCGATGGTTGCCCCGGCACCGGGTTTATTCTCTACGATAAAAGCCTGACCGAATAATTTTTGTAGCTCGGCAGCATAAATCCTCGCCACAATATCACTGCCTTGACCTGGCGGGAATCCGACCAAGATCTTCACCGGCTTATTCGGCCAAGGCGCGGTCGAAGATTGCGCGCCGGCGCCCCGTGTCAAGGTGAGTAGCGCCGATGACAGAAAGGTTCTACGTGCAATCATGTTCGCGATGTAATGGCTAGAAGCTGGGCCAGCAACCGCTGAGCTTGCATCAGGTGTAGCCGCTCAACCATGCGCCCCGCCAAGTTGATCACGCCCGCACCTTCATTTTCCGGCAAGTCGAAGGCCGCGACGATTTGACGTGCCTGTGTGATTGCCGCTTCGGTCGGCGTGAATGCACGGTTAGCGGGCGCAGTCTGGCTAGGGTGGATCAAGGTCTTGCCATCAAAACCCATTTTTACCGATTGACGAGCTTCGGCCTCGAAACCGGCATGGTCGGAAAAGTTGTTCCACACGCCGTCCAACACGCTGACACCGTGTCGCTTGGCCACAAGCACCACCTGCATCAGCCAGGGCATGAGGTAGCGGCGTTCATCGCCAGGGTCCACACCGGTTTCCTTAGCGATGTCGTTGGTACCCACGACCAAACAATCGAGACGCGGCGAGAGGGATAGTCCGTGCGCAACAATGTTGTCCAGTCCTAGAAGGCCTGACGTGGTCTCCACCATGGCCCAGATACGGATTCCATCCACCACGCCCGCAGAATGCAATGCGGAGGCCGCCGTGTCGAGGGCTGCGGGACTCGACACCTTAGGAATTAGCACAGCGTTGGGACGACAGCGTGCAACCACGGCCATGTCACTGCGCCAATCGGGCGAATCGATTGCGTTCGTACGGATCACGGTCTCACGATAGCCAAAACCTCCCGCCGAGAATGACTCAGCCAGGTGCTGGCGCGCTTCGTTTTTTTTGGCGGGCGCCACTGCGTCTTCAAGATCGAAGATGACCGAATCGACATCCATGGCGATGATCTTTGACATGGCCCGTTGATTGATCGCTGGAACGTAGATGACGGAACGACGAGGTGGGCTAGGTGAATGGCTCATGACTAGGGAAGTTGTCCTCATTGGTAAATCAATCAGAATCGTTTCAAGCGAGTCACAACTGCAAGTTACAACGGCCGGGACCAAACGATTTGGATAAATGTCTTTCCATGATGCGCCAATTCGGTGTTGTCTGCATCGTCATTTGGATGAGTCGATTAAAGATTACATTTGTGATTTCACCAGGAAATTAAGTAGGCTGTGAAGGTGCAGACGATGAACCCCCGACGAGCGTTTGCTATGGCTTGAGGCGCATTGGGGGAGGCGACAGGAAAGCGCTAACCGGATGTTGGCGTGGCTACCCGAAATACCGCTAAGAGCTCGACACTTCGCGACAAATCCCGAGAAAAATGCGTATTATCACGCGCGCCAGCTGCCCGTAGGGTATTGACAAGATGGCGTTTTCCTATGGCTGCGAAGTGAGTCTTTCAAAATAGCGCACTGCGCCGGTCATGGCAAGTTCGCTCGCATTTTCGGTGCAATAACGATCCACAAAATTGCTTGCTTGAATTAGGGATGGCAATGATTGATACCGGTCCTGCGCAGGCTTCTCGCGATACATATAGCCCATGTTAATCGGGCTTAGAATGGCCTTAAGCCAAGTGTCCTTAACTTTAGCCTCTAAGCGTAACCAATATCGACAATTGGGGTTGCCATGTAAAGTCGTATCCCCGGTGCCGTGGATGCGAAGAGTCTCTTGCGCGGCTAACGGAGCCAAAACCGCACAAAGTGTAATACACATGACAATGGCATAAGCGCTTGGTTTAAACAGCATTTGGCATCGATATTTTTTCAGGGATATTTGTATTCTAAATCAATCTAGTTGATTTTTTCTTTACGCCTCTGGTAAACTTCCTGTACGTTGGGCCTACATGCGGCCTCCCGGCTTTTCGCAAGACATCTTGTCCAAGCGCTGCTCCGAATCCCCTTATCGGGCGGAGGCGTTTTGTGACTCATTCTGTAAATAAGCGACCGGGCTCAACAACTTTTTCTACCCACTTACTCTCAGGTCGAGCATTACGCCTCGATTCCTGTCGGTCGGCCTTCGCCGTGAGCTCTTTGACGACATACTTGTCAAGGGTACGGTCGAGCTTATGCCAGCGATGCTGGCGAAGGGCGTGCGCCAGCTCGCCAACGTCATCGGCGCGATGGCCGCAGCATACTGGTTCGGATTCGGCCTGGTACGCTTTTGTCTTGCAGTCGCGCTCGGGTGCGCACTTTATGCGGCATTGTTGGTCTATAGCTTGCAAAAATCAAAAATCCCCAATCGTGATTCGCGACATTAACGAAGGAGCTGAAATTGACCAAGAGTAAACATCGGATTGCCATTGTTTTTCCCGCCGACGCAAAAGAGCTCGCGGCAACGCGCGTAGAAGATACCCGATTGGCGGGCATCGCGCAGGCTTTGCGCAGCGCAGGAGTAGAGGTCGTCAGCGCACCTTTTCACGATGGGATCGCCAACGAAATTGAAGCCCGTCTTGCTGAGGTAAGCCTGGTACTGGCGTGGTACAACCCATTCGAAGCAAGCGCCGACCGATCTCGCTTGAATGCTATGTTGAGATCCCTGGCGGCGAAAGGGGTCAGTGTCAGCGCGCACCCCGATGTGATCGACAAGATGGGCACGAAAGACGTTCTCTACAGCACCAGGCACATGCCCTGGGGAAGCGACACTCAACGCTACGCTAGCATCGATTCGATGCGCCTTGAGCTACCTGAAAGTCTCAAACGCGGTCCGCGTGTACTTAAACAGTTGCGAGGCCAAAGTGGCGATGGGGTTTGGAAGGTCAGCTTAAAAGAGTCCGTGCAGGGGCCACGTCTAGCGGTTCGCCATGCCAAGCGAGATAGCCCTGAACAATTATTAGTATTGGATGATTTTCTGGCATTGTGTCGCCCCTATTTTGACCATGCGGGTGCCATGATCGCTCAAGCCTATCAACCCCGCTTGCACGAAGGGATGATTCGTTGCTATCTGGTACGAAACCAGGTGGCGGGCTTTGGCGAGCAACTCATCAATGCGCTTTATCCAGCACCTTCAGGTCGTTCCGAAAGCGAAGCGCCTCAGCCTGGATCCAGGCTTTATTTCCCGGCGGATCGACCGGACTTTCAAGCCCTTAAAAACGCGCTCGAACTCGATTGGATCGGGCAGATGTGTCAAATTCTTGAGATTCAGCGCGACGATCTGCCAGCACTCTGGGATGCCGATTTTATGCTCGGCGAAAAATCTAGTAGTGGAGCGGATACCTATGTGCTTTGTGAAATCAATGTCAGCTCTGTCTATCCTTTTCCACCATCAGCTCTTGGGCCTCTAGTGAAAGAAGTGCTACGCAAATGCGATGCTCGTTCAGCAGCGATAAGTCGACGCATAAGGTCAGTGAATTTAGACGAGTCGAAGGTTTGAAGTTGCAAAATTGGGCGGCTTAGAGCGCCGTTCGCATTTTATGCTGCAGTCACGAGTGATTTTTGAAGCTTGTCGGCCTTTTCCGCCGCAGCCTTTGCTTTGGCCTTGATGAGGGTCGCGGGTTCATCTTCTTTCTCAGGCTTTTTGTCCTCCTGCAAAGTTAAAGAGAAGGGACTGACTTCGGCCTCTTGCGCAGAACCCGATTTTCCGTGCAGCTTGAAACGTAAACGTAGCTCATTCAGCGAGTCGGCATTGCGCAAGGCATCCTCTCGGGTGATCTTGCCCTCTTCAGATAAGTTGAACAAGGCTTGATCAAAGGTTTGCATGCCCAGTTCGACGGATTTTGCCATCGCCTCTTTCACTTGGCCGGTTTCGCCCTTAAGAATGAGGTCCGCAACCAGGGGCGAGTTCAAGAGAATTTCCACCGCTGCGCACCGCCCACCACCGATCCTGGGAATAAGTCTTTGCGAGACGAAGCCGCGCAAGTTCAGTGAGAGATCCATATGCAGTTGTGCATGGCGCTCTTCTTGGAAAAAATTGACAATGCGGTCGAGCGCCTGGTTCGCGCTGTTTGCATGTAGCGTGGCCATGCACAGTGTCCGGTTTCAGCGAAGGCGAGCGCAAATTCCATGGTTTCCCGATCTCGAATTTCGCCGATTAAAATGACGTCTGGCGCCTGCCGTAAGGTGTTTTTGAGTGCTGCGCCCCAATCATTGGTATCGCGGCCGACTTCGCGATGCGTGACCAAGCAATTCTTGCTCGGGTGCACATACTCAACCGGGTCTTCAATCGTGATAATGTGGCCGCGGCTATTTTCATTTCGGTAGTCGATTAGGGCAGCGAGGGTAGTGGATTTACCTGATCCCGTGCCCCCAACCAAGATGATGAGTCCTCGCTTGGCCAACATCAATTCCTTGAGCTGAGTAGGTAGACCCATCTCGTCGAAATTGGGAATCTTTGTGGTGATTGTGCGAAGGACCATGCCCACACATTCTTGTAGAATAAACACGTTGACGCGAAAGCGCCCAATTTCTTTGGGCCAAATTGCGAAGTTGCACTCCTTATCTTGCTCAAAAGCGTTGCGCTGCTTCTCGTTCATGATGGCATAAGCGAAAGCCTTCGTATGCTCACTCGTCAGTCTTGCCTCAGTGACCGGTGTCATCTGGCCGTCGATCTTCATCGCGGGTGGAAAGTCTGCGGAAATAAACAAGTCTGAGGCTTTGGCCGCTAACATGGCCTTAAGAAGCGCGTGGACGTAAGAAAGCGGTTGATCTGAACTCATAGCTCGGAAAGGTTTAAATTTTCAGAAGTTTCGCTGAGTCCGACTTCCGATATGGCCAGCCTCTGATCAACGGTTATGCATTCCAGACGGACGCATGAAAAGTGTGCGTAAAGCTATGCCCCCACTTGCAACATCGAGGGCAGAAGCTTCATGCGGTGAACCTTGAGGCGGCGAAGGAATTTGACGCAGCCGTGTTGCAGTTTGTTGAAAACCTACCTTTTAGTCTTGGCGTAATACCGCCGCTGCATTGATCGAGATAGTGGGCGAAATTCAGCCTGAGGGAGTGGGCGTTTGATAGACTACGGAGACGGGTTACATCTTTGATGTTGAGCCAAGCTTGGAAACGCCGTCCATGCGCGGCAGACTGTGGTCAGAAATGCTTTCGCCTACAAGTCGGAAAAGCTTGGTTGATCGCACTGGTCCGGCACCCGACCATAGCATTTCGTCGGTCGACCTAAACAAGTAGGCCGGTCACTTCTAAATTCTTTTACTGGATAAAGTGCAATGAGCAAAATGATGAAAGCCGTGGTCCTGACCGAAGCTGGTGGCTTGGACAAACTTGTGATGCAGGACATTGCCATGCCTGAGCCGGCCGCCGGAGAGGTTCGGGTGCGAATTCGTTCCGCGGCGCTAAACCGGCGCGACTACTTCATGACGCGTGGCCAGTATCCGAGAATGAAGCTGCCTTGCATCATCGGTTCAGACGGCGCCGGCGTCGTCGATGCCATCGGCCCAGGCGTCGACTCCTCGCAAGTGGGTCGTGAGGTCGTGGTCTATCCTGCCCGCGAATGGGGCGCTGACCCAGCCTTCCCGGGTGCGAACTTTCGCGTTCTCGGCATGCCCGACGCCGGTACGCTCGCCGAAGCAATCTGTGTGCCCTCGACGGATATCCAGGCCAAGCCCGCGCATCTCGACTTCGATCAGGCGGCTGCCCTGCCGCTAGCCGGCCTGACCTCTTGGCGCGCGCTCGTCACGATGGGCGGCGTTCATCCTGGCATGAATGTGCTGGTTACAGGCGCCGGTAGCGGCACCTCGAGTTTTGCGATTTTGTGGGCCGCGCAGCATGGCGCGAAAGTCTGGGCGACCAGCAGCAGCGAACAAAAGCTCGCGAAAGCGCGCGCGATCGGTGCCATTGGTGTTGGCGATTACCGTGACCCAGAATGTTATGCGAAGCTGCGCAAGGAGTCGGGCGGGTTTGATCTAATCATCGACAGCGCAGGCGGTGAGGGCTTGAACACCGTGCTCGACACGCTGCGCATGGGTGGACGCTACGTGTTTTATGGAGCGACGCTGGGCAATGCCCAGCAGGGACCGGAGATGGCCAAGCTCTTTTTCAAGCAGGCTCGCATTCAGGGCACGACCATGGGCTCACCGGCTGAGTTCGCCGCGATGATCAACTTTGTCACCGCGAAGCGGCTGGTGCCCCTGGTGCACCAGGTTTTTCCACTCGCCGAAATCCAAACCGCGGTCGGACTGATGGAAAAGTTTTCGCAAACCGGCAAAATCGTGCTGAAGGTCGCTTCTCAGGCATGAGAATCCAACACGCGATACTCCCCAAAGAAATCAAGGCATCGGAGACAAAAAATGGGCATTTCATGTCCACGCTTTGCCCGGGTTTTGGCGCCCGACTTCGTTCTATTTGTTTCGATTTAAAGATAGATGTTGCGCTGCAATAGTGGACAGGCATGCGGCGATAGCCTTAAGGAAAACGGTCGTTTGAAGCGCCAGTTGCCCTTTTGATCGAGGCCAAGGATTGTTCCTGAAACTTTGAGCTCCGATCAGGGATGGCCTCAGATACACTTCAAAAAGTAGAAGTTTCTAAGCCTTAATGCAAAGGGAGTCATTATATGCGCGCAGTAGATTCGATGGAAAATATTCAGGGCGATTTACCGGCAAGTTTTAGTTCACAGCGTCGTAATCTCGTTAAGCAAGGCGCTGCGGTCGCCGGAAGTGCAGTGCTTGGAGCACCTGCGATCTCCTTGGCGCAGAACAAACCAATCAAGATCGGTATGCCGACGATTCTTTCCGGTCGGGTTGCGACGCTCGGTATCTCTTCGCGCAACGCCGTGATGATGGAGGTCGAGAAGTTCAATGCTGCGGGAGGTCTGAATGGCCGCAAGATTGAAATGGTGGTGCGTGATTCGAAAGGCCAGCCTCAAGAAGCGGCACGTGTGGCCCGCGAGTTGGTGAATACCGATGGTTGCGAAATGATTCTAGACGCTGAAGCCTCCTCGGGGGCTTTTGCGGTGCATGAAGTGGCGCGCGATCTCGGTGTATTGTGCGTGCACACGGTCGCTGAGACCACCTCCCTCACGGCCGACCCCAAACTGCGTTTACCCAATGTGTTTCGTGTGGCCCGCATCGGGATTCACGATTCAATAGTGGGAGGAGGGTATGCCGCCAAATTTGCGAAAGAAAAAAACCTGCGAACTTGGATGACCTGCTCGCCTGACTACGCCTATGGTCGTGACACCACGGCGGAATTCCTCATGTATCTCAAGCGCTTTAACAAAGACGTCGAGGTGACTGGCGAGCTCTGGCCTAAGCTTACTCAAGCGGACTACAGCGAAGTCATTACCCGCATGGTTCAAACCAAACCCCAGGCTGTTTATTCCTGCTTATGGGGTGGCGATCTGACCTCGTTCATCGACCAGGCGAGCATTTTCGGTGCTTTCAATAATCTGAATTTCTTCTCCGTCAATATGGCGGACTACACGGTGCTGACTGCCACCAAAAATGTTCCGAACAATCTGCACTCGGGCAATCGCTTCTTGCGAAGTTATCCCGCCACACAAGCGAACCGCGACTGGGCCGACGCTTACTTCCAGAAGTACAAAGAAATGCCGACCAATTGGAGTTGGGAGAATGCGGTAGGCATTAACTTCTTGACGGCCGCGATGAAAAAGACCAATAGTAGCGATGGCAAGAAGATGGCGGAGGCCATGAAGGGGATGACGATCAACTCGCCTTTCGGTGCCAACGGCACTCTGACTCTGCGTGCTGAAGACCATACCCTCGTGGATTACGCTATTGGTTGGGGGCCCCTGATCACGAAGGAGCCCTACATGCCTATTCCCACCGTAGGGGACTGGAAACAGATCAAGGAACTTGAGGCCGAATGGAAGAAAAGCAAGGGCTGGGCATAGCGAGGGCCAGTCGTAGTTCAGAAAGGCTTTTTCCATGCGCGGGCAACTGCGAACATTCGACTAAACGGGGAACTGCGTGAACCTCACTGCACTTTGGGAGTGTCTAGGCTCGATGTCTTGCCTAGTCACTCAAACCTCCACTGCGCTCATCATTGGCGCTCTGCTGTTTTTGGTGGCGACCGGCCTCACTTTGATTTTTGGCGTGTTGGGGGTCGTGAACTTCGCTCATGGCTCCTTGTACATGTTGGGCGCCTATCTGGCCCTATCAGCGTATGCGGTGACGGGCAGCTTTCTCGTGGCCGTCCTGGCGGCGGGTCTAGGCGTAGCGATTTTCGCTGTTATTTTTGAACGCTTGTTGATGCGTCGCGTTTATGATGCTGACGTGCTTATGCAGTTGCTCGTCTGCTATGCCCTCATCTTGATCATGGATGATGTCGTGAAGCTGGTTTGGGGGGCGGATTTTCGCTCGATGGGCATGCCCGCAATATTTCAGTTACCTCCGCTGATGATTGCCGGAGGAGTGATCCCGGTCTATTACCTTGCCTTGATTGCCATCGCAAGCCTGATTGCCGTTGTGCTTTGGCTAGTTTTGGCCAAGACCAAGATCGGTAAGATCGTTCGAGCATCTTCCCAAAACAAAACCATGACGTCGGCGCTAGGCATCAATACAGATCTTGTCTATGCTGGCGTTTTTGCATGTGGTGGCTTATTGGCTGGCCTCGCTGGAGCCTTGGCTGCGCCAGTGCGTTCTAGTTCCGCAGGCATGGGGTTCTCTATCCTGATTGAGTCCTTTATCGTGACGGTGATCGGAGGCATGGGCTCGGTGAGTGGGGCACTCGTCGGTGCCTTGTTAATTGGCGTGGTGCGTTCCTACGGTGCGATTGGATTTCCGATTTTTGTTGAAGGCTTGATGTTTGTTGCGATGGCACTGATTCTCATTCTTAAACCCAGCGGACTGATGGGTAAGCAGGAACGTCGCGCATGAAGTCGGCCAATTTCAAAGACCTGGGCTTCGCACTCATCGTGCTTTTGGTGCTGCTGGCTGTGCCTCTGCTCACGTCTTCGCGGGTAACGCTTGATTTTGTAATTAGAGTCGCTGCACTGGGCATTCTCGCCACTTCATTGAACATGTTGGTCGGTTATGGGGGCATGACTTCTTTTGGGCATGCGATGTTCTTCGGCGGTGGGGCCTACGCGTTTGCATTATTGATGCAAAAAGCCGGCACCTCTATTCCGCTCGCGATTCTTGGCGCCCTTGCATTTACTGCAGTGTTGAGCCTATGTGTGGGAGCCATTTGTGTTCGCTTGAAAGAGATTTACTTTTCCTTTCTCACGTTGGCCTTTCAGATGTTGATTTACCGAATTATTCTTTCGTGGATTGATCTTACCGGTGGCGATCAAGGCCTCACGGGTGGCGTGCCGCGACCTGTCTTTATGGGAATTAACCTCGCGGATTTTCACCATCTTTATTGGTTTTCCTGCGTACTTGGTGTGGGTTGCCTCCTCCTGATGCGCTTGATCCTTCAATCGCCCTTTGGCTACACCTTGCGCATGGTGCGTGACAACGCCGATCGCGCGCTTTTCCTGGGCATCAATGTTTGGCGCATCAGGCTCTATGCTTTCGTATTGTCCGCTTGCTTTGCTAGCATCGGAGGCGTGATCATGGCCCTCTTTGTTTCAGGCGCTTTCCCGGAATTTAGCTATTGGACGATGTCGGGCGAAGCGATTTTCATGATTATGATGGGTGGCCTGAATGTTTTCTTGGGGCCAGTGGTCGGCGCTGCTTTGCTACAACTTTTTAATGACCAGATCACGCGTTTTACTGAGTCGCACGGAATTGCTCTAGGCATCGTCGTGTTGGTTTTTGCTTTGGGCTTTAAGCGCGGGATACTGGATTTTGTGTTGCAGTTCTACGCCAAGCGAAAGGGAAATCCTTCCTGATGTTGCAGATCCGACATTTAACGAAGTCTTTCGGCGGCGTGCTGGCCACGCAAGATGTTTCGATGGATTTTCCGAAAGATTCGCTGCGCGCCGTGATTGGACCGAACGGTGCAGGGAAGACCACCTTTTTCAACCTGATTTCTGGGGTGTTTCCTCCCGATTCGGGAAGCATTCAACTGGATGGGCAAGAGATTGTCGGGAAAGCTAGCAACGAAATTGTGCGTCTGGGCGTAGGTCGTGCATTTCAAGTCGCCAAACTCTTTAAGTCGCTCACGGTCGAGGAATCCCTTCGTGCGGCACTGATGTCTCCATTGGGTAAGTCCGCTAGTCTGCATGGTCGTTTCCCTTTGCTCGCAACCAGAGATCGCGCGCAAGAGGTGATGGAGCAATTGCATCTGACCTCCAAGGCGAATGTCGTCAGCGGCAATCTCTCGCACGGCGATCAAAAGCTGCTGGACTTGGCTTTAGCTCTAGTGCTCAAGCCAAAAGTTTTGCTACTTGATGAGCCCGTGGCCGGCATGGGCCCTGAAGAGCGCGAAAAAATGATCGAAACCGTCCACGCTTTATGGAAGCGTGGTGGCTTGACCGTCGTGCTGATTGAACATGATATGGAAATTGTGTTTCGCGTGGCACAGCACATCTTTGTCTTATGTTATGGCAAGCTACTCGCGCAAGGCAGCGCGGAGCAAGTGCGTTCTAACCCAGAGGTGATTGAGGCTTACCTTGGCCGACCGAAAGACCCCCAACAAGCTCAAGTGCCAATGCAAGTGCAAGGTCAGATGCAACCGAACCAGGCGAAGCCCGAAGGTGCATCCGCATGAGCACTCCCGTCTTAGAAGTTTCAGGGATTGATGGCTTTTACGGTACGAGTCAGGTGCTTTTCGGTATGTCGCTGTCGGTGAACAAGGGCGAGACCTTGGCACTGCTCGGGCGCAATGGCGCGGGCAAGAGCTCGACGATCAAAGCCATTGCAGGCATTCTCATTCCGAAAAAGGGCAGTGTGCAATTGCTCGGGCGCGAAATGCGTGGTCAACCGCCGCATGTCATGGCTAAGGCGGGTCTCGGTTATGTGCCTGAGGACCGCCAGATCTTTCCTGAGCTTACGGTACAAGACAATTTAGAGATTGCCGTGAAAAAGGGCCTGGATGGTCGCCATGAATGGACGGTTGAGCGCATCTACGACATGCTACCTTTACTGACTCCGCTTAAGGCCCGCCTGGGCGGACAGCTATCCGGTGGCGAGCAACAAATGCTCACCGTAGGCCGGGCGCTGATGGGCAATCCTAGCGTGCTTCTACTGGACGAACCTAGCGAAGGCCTCGCTCCGATTATGGTTCAAAAGATTGGCGATTTGATTGAAACTCTGCGCAAACTTGGCACGACCATCGTACTGGCAGAGCAGAACCTTCATTTTTGCCTAGGCCTTGCGGACCGCGCCGTAGTCATTGATCGCGGCACCAGCGTTTACAGCGGAAGCCTTGCCGAGCTTGGCAACAACGAAGAAATTAAGCAGCGCTATTTGTCGATTTAGTGCTTGACAGTGGTTTAGGGTGCGCCTTGTTTCATGCAGGCTTTACCGGAGCAAGTTAAACCCTGTAAGCAGTTGAAATTACCTCATCTGCTTTAAGGCGAGACGGTAAGCCGCAACCGTTGATGTCGCCCCTTAATTTTATGGAGTTTGCGATACCGCTTGGTTCTGAGGTATATCGAGCGATGCTCCAAACAAGGGTCCATCGTCGTAACGCAGTACCAGCATTTTCATGCTCGCGCCCATATGCTCCGGCCGAATCTCGCCGATGAGACGGCACATCAGACGGGGCCCTTGCTCAAGGTCGATCATGCCAATCGCGTAGGGCGCATCAGATCGAAAGGCCTGCGGGGCAACGTGAATGCGAGTAAAACTGTACAGTCGACCGGTTATGTTGAGGTCAACCCACTCTAAAGAGGTGCTCCAACAGGCTCGACAAAGGTTGCGCGGCGGAAAGCTTTTCTGGCCACAGGCTTTGCAGCGCGTGCTCAGCAAACGCCCCTCATCAAGGCCTCTCCAGAAAGGCAGGGTAAAGCCCGATACGCGCGGAGGAAAGGGGCGGGCGCCCTGCATTCTGATTTCCGTTAAACGTTGCTTCATTGCATGGCCTGCAATACATGCACTAAGGCAGCGTTGTACTTGCCCAATTCACTGGCGGTGAGTGCAAATTCATGACGTGACACCTGGCGCTCGGCGGCGCAGCCCAGCAATTGCGTGCAGGCTTCAATCACATCGTAAAGCGGCGACACTTCGGGAGGGTGGCCGCGCGACAGGCAACCGCCACAGGTATTGATGGGGCTTGGCCCATCAAATCGAGTCGTACCGGCCCGCGCTGCATCGGCGCCGCGCCCCGGCGCGAACAGACCCAAGGCTTCACTTGCGAGCGCTTCTACCACGGTGCAAGGTGCATAAAGCTGAAAAGTCCCCATATCTTGAAGGCTTAGTTTGGCATCCAATAAGGCGCGATGCGATGCTTGTCTGAGGGTGTTGTAGTCGAGCGCACTACCGCCCTGATCCGACAGTTGATGTTGACCCTCGTGCTCAAAGCCCCGAGAACGCACCAATACATAGGGTCTGCCACTGGCCCTGGCAAGGTCTTCATTGACAATTACCAGGGCGGCCGCGCCGTCGGCGCGTCCGGGCACTTCATAGAGGCCCAGCGGTTCCACAATGGGTCGGGCATTCAAAACATCTTCAAGGCTCAAGGCGGAGCGATACTGGGCGAGGGGATTGCGCATGGCATGTTCGCGATTCTTGAGTGCAATGGACGCGAGCGTGGCTCGTGAGACGCCAAATTCATAAAGATAACGCTGTGCGTCCATGGCATACCAGGCGATAGGCACTGCACCGAAGATCGATTGAAAATCTACGTCACCCGTGAGGCGAATGCTGTAGTCCAAATGCGCAGAGGTAGGGATAGCGGTTTCGAAATGTGCTCCGACTGCAAGCGTACACAGCGCCTGCCCACTCGCCACCTGCAATATCGCTTGATCAAAACAGTGCCCGCCCGTCATGCCATTACCAAGCACTTGAATAACACTCGCACGCGCACGAATGCCTAGATAGGCTGTGAGAAAAGTATGGAAATAGCCTTGGCGTGTATGGTCGCCGGGATGCGCAACTACCACGCCCTCAATGTCCTCCTTGGCCAGGCCCGCCATCGTCATGGCCTCGCGCACAACGCTACTGGCAAGTTCGTGTTCAAGGACCGCATCATCCCCCGTACGTCGTTGATACGAACCAATGGGCACCGCAGCGTAACCCAAAATTGCAGCGCTTTTCATTTTAACTTTTCATCTCAACTTATCAGTGTGACTCAACACACTAGGCTCACCCTAAAGCTCACCACTAGGGCTCACCGTTTCAGTACGATACCTTCTCGTTCGCGATCCCAAAGGCTATCACGACGCGTCTTGGCATCTTGCTGAAGCTTGTACTTCTCGATCTTTTCCGTCGCCGTCTTGGGTAATTGGTCGATGAATGAAACGAATCGCGGCACCATAAAATAAGTCATACGCTCTGCGCCAAACGTTATTACCTCGCGCTCGGTGAGCGTTTGGCCAGGTTTGGGAACGACGTACACCATGACCTCGTCCTCACTCATCTCTGATGGCACGGCGATGGCAGCAACTTCTGAAATGGCAGGATGTTTGGAGAGAATCATCTCTACTTCATAGGCCGAAATGTTCTCGCCCCGGCGGCGTATCGCCTCCTTCTTGCGATCTACAAAGTACATATAACCGTCACGGTCAAGATAGCCTCGATCACCAGTACAAAACCAGCCCTCTCTAAAGGCCTGGGCTGTTGCTTCAGGCATGTTGTAATAGCCCAGCATCATGCTGCCCGGTTGTGTGGGCTTCACCAGGATCTCACCGACTTCCCCGGCGGGCAGTTCAGCGCCTTCATCATCGATGATTCTGATTAAGGATGTTCCACGAGGGGACCCTGCCGAGCCGACTTTGTCCAGACGGTCATTGGGCACGAAATTAGTTACAGCATAATTCTCCGACATCGCAAAGACGGCGGTGATCTTCACGCCATACCGCATGCGTACTTCATCATAGAGCGCCTTTTGCATTGGTACCAACATGCACTGGCGCAGGCGATGCTTGCTTTCGTAGTCTCCGGGCGGAATTTGGACAATGATGTTGCCCATAGCGCCCAGGGCATTAAACTGAGTCGCACCCATTGAACAGATTTCGTCCCAGAACGCGCTGGCAGAGAAACGCGCGGACAAGGCAATGCTGCACTCCGCCCAGAGCGCCGCACAGCTGGAATACCACAGCGCGTTGACATGAAAAAGCGGCAAGCAAGTATAGAGCACATCGTCAGCTTGATAACCATATTCACTGGCCACTTGCATGCCCACAAAAAGGGCCTGCGAATGCGGACACATCACACCCTTGGATGGTCCTGTAGTGCCCGAGGTGTACACAATGAGATGGGGGTCGCTAAACTTGACTCGATCAAGGGGAGGGGCCGTATCATGCGCCGATACGATCTCGACGAGGTCGCCAATCGAAGCAGACTCGCTGATGGTCTTACGAGCATCCGCCGTTAACGCTGGTGACTCTAAAAGCGTCCCGCCCCGCGTCTCACTTTGTGTATCACTTGGTAGGCCACTTTGTGTAGCACTTTGCCTAGCACTTCCCGAATCGTTTCTTGCGTCACTTCTTGCAACAAGGTACTGTTTGACCTTGGGCAAATCTCTGACCAGAGGGGCGAGACGATCCAACCATTGCTGATCGACCACCATGCAGATGCTATCCGATTGGTCGACAAAGTAGCGCAACATATCGCCCTTCGCCGCGGTATTCAGCGGCACGCCCACGGCACCCAACTTGGCAAGCCCCCACACCACCCAGTAGAACTCAGGCCCATTCGGCATCATCACAGCGACATGGTCGCCATGTTGGATACCGCGCGCCGAAAATCCGTTCGCGTAGCGATTGGTCAGTGATTCGAGCTGCGCGTAGGTATATCGTTGATCCTGCCATATCAGGAATGTATGCTGCGGTATGCGTCTGGCCTTATCGGCCAGTATGCGACCGATGGTGCGCTCCTCAAGCGCATAACGAACTGGCAGGGATGGGTAATCGCTCATGCGCCAAGTATGACAGCCCAGCGCCATGATATTTGGCTTAGCTATCAAGCCTGATGTTCGCTGCCTTGATTACCTCACCCCATTTAAGCAGATCCGCCTGCATCTGATCGGCCATCTGGGCGGGCGTCCAGCCGCCGACCTCCTCCATGCCGACCTTGCGCAAGTTGCCCGATACCTCCAGGTCTTCGAGCGTAGTCCGAAATGCGGTGCGAAGTTTTTCAAGGACAGCGGGCGGCAATCCGGCTGGCGCAACAAAGCAGCTCCAGGGCTTTTCGTCAAAACCGGTCAGCCCCTGTTCGGCGATGGCAGGAACATCGGGCAGCGCCGATGATCGCTTGGCGCTGGATACACCCAAGGCGCGCAGTCGACCGGTAGCGAGATGTTGAAGTGCCGGGGTGATCGTCGAGATCGCCAGATCGACCTGGCCACCCATCAAGTCCGCGATGTACTGCACCGCGCCTTTGTAGGGCACATGGGTCAGCGAGATGCCAGCGCGGCTTCGAAAGATTTCGCCGATCAGGTGGTGCGGCGAGCCGACCCCGGCGCTGGCGATCGTGACCTTGCCTGGATTGGCCTTGGCGTGCGCAATCAACTCTTGCACGTTACGCACCGGCAGGCTTGGGTTGGCCAAGAGCAGCATGGGTCCGACGCCCAACATTCCGACCGGTGTGAACGACTTGATGGGATCATAGTTGACCTTACGCATGTTCGGCACATAGGCGAACGCGGTGCTGTCGATCAGGAATACCGTATAGCCATCGGCGGGCGAGCGCGCGGCGGCCTCGGCGCCGATGGTGGTGCTGGCGCCAGGCTTGTAGTCGAAGATGATCGGTTGGCCGATAACCGTTTCGAGTTTGCTGGCAACCATTCGCCCCCAGGCGTCGGCGCCGCCGCCAGGCGGATACGGAATGATCATCTTCAAGGGTTTGGCAGGGTAGGTCTGTGCACTCGAATGACTGTGCCAGGCCAGTGCTGTCGAGGCTACGGCGAATTTGAGCAGTTCGCGCCGGATCATAACCGCTTGGCTGCTTATGCTGATCGTGTTTGCCCCTTCCAAAGTTTTGGTCGTGTTCATTAACTTAGTCTCCTGTTAGTCACCAAATGGCTTGTTCGCCACACCGTTGGTACTCCCCGGTACCCGTACCGAGCGCCGCCGGATCATCGTTCTGTCAGACCACCCGGTCATCTCGCAGCTTTGCAATCTCCGCGGCGTCGTATCCGAGTTCATCAAGCACATCGTCGGTGTCCTCGCCGACCGCGACCAGCGAACGTTCCAGACGCCCCGGTGTACGCGACAAGGTGGCGGTGGGTGCCAACACCTGGACATTGCCACGGGTTGGATGGTTGACCGTCGCGGCCATTCGACTGTGCACCACCTGGGGATCATTGAAGACCTGATCGACGCTGTAAATCGGTCCACACGGCACACCTGCGGCATTGAGTCGGGCAATCCACTCGGCACTGCTGTGCTTTTTGAAAACTTCTGTAAGCAATGCGTTTAAGGCTTGGCGATTACGCGCGCGGTCGGCGCTCTGATCAAAGCGCGGGTCCATGGCCAGCTCGGGGCGATCAATGACCTTACACAGCGTGTGCCACATCGCTTCGCCACCGGCCCCCAAATTCACATGACCGTCGGTGGTCGCATAGGCTGAGGTGGGCATGGCGGTCGGGTGGTCATTGCCGACTTGCTTCGGCACCTCGCCATCGACCAGATAACGGGCCGCCTGAAAATCCATTAGTCCCAGGCCCGATTGAAGCAATGACGATTGCACCCACTGTCCGCGCCCGCTACGAGTGCGCTCATGCAGGGCGGTCATGACGCCGAGCGCAGCGTACAGACCTGTCGCCACGTCGATCACCGCCGCGCCCACCCGCATTGGTCCCTCGCCGGGAAAACCGGTCACTGACATCATGCCGGACATACCCTGGGCAATCTGGTCGAAACCAGGCCTTTCGCGATAAGGGCCGTCCTGACCAAAGCCGGAGATGCTGGCCAGAATGATGCGCGGGTTGATCGCCGCCAGGCTGGCGTAGTCGATGCCTAGGCGCTCTTTAACATCGGGCCGATAATTCTCAACCACCACGTCGGCCGAACGCACCAGCCGACGCATGACCTCTCTAGCACCCGGCGCTTTCAGATCGAGCGTGATCAGGCGTTTATTACGGTGCAAGTTGAGCATGTCGCCGCCGTCGCGGGCGCCGGTCATCATTTCGGTGCGGCCCGAGCTTGGTGGAGGTTCGATACGAATGACATCCGCGCCAAAATCGGCGAACTGTTTCACGCAGGTTGGGCCAGAGCGAACCTGAGCGAGATCAATGACGCGCAGGCCATCGAAGGCGCCGCCGGGAGTGGGTCTGAACATATTGAGTCTCAACAATCGAAAGAAGAATTCAATGCTTTTCGGGTACGCCACCTAACGCCCGCGTTGTTTTTGCAAGGGTTCGTAATGTGGCGTTTCGCAAGCTCGTTGAATCTTAGTAGGTTTTACCTCTAACTGTCCTGTGGGATATCGTCAACCACAGATTCCTATGATATCGGCAGCGGTTGACCTTCTGGATGCTCAAGAGCCAAATCCTTGTACTACGAACACCATGTCTCAGATGGGAAATTGCCGGTATCGCGGGCAGCTAGAAATTTGATGGCCTCAAAGTGGTTGATTTTTTCATGAGTTGGCTGAAGGCTCAAGTGCGCTTTGCCTTGAATGTGCGCCACAATGGTTCGCGCGGCATGAAAATAGGCCCAGTGGGTCGCACCCGTGCTTTCTCGCGTATTCGCTGCCAAGAAAAACAATTTGTCAGTATCCATTGAACGATAAAGATCGCCTCAACGTTTTGCAAGATCACCGCTTTGTGTCAAACCGGATAGTTCGGGTATCTCAAAATAGGACAAATCGAGCGTAAAACCTGTACCCCAAAGTACCAAATCCGCTTCAAGCCGCAGGCCCGTCGAAAGCTCAAGAGTGCAACCTGAGATACACCTCACCTCTGAACGATAACGCGTCAATTGCTTAAAGTTTTCAATCATACGGTGACGGCCTGGAATGATCTGATCGCGGGTAGAATCGAAGTCCCGCTCGGGAAGAATGCCGTTCAGGCGAAATTTTTCATATCGCCCCCGCAAATCTAAGTTGAGGGCGTGACTCAAGTTCTGCGCTTCATGTTCTAGGCAGAGTTCCAACAAGTCATAGGCGGAGGCACCTCCACCCACTACGAACCCCACCTTGCCTTTCAAAGCCTTTGGGTCGCGCAGCGCACTGGAGTGATACTCCTGCAAGATTAACTTCACTCTTTCAACGGGGGAAAAGTAGGGCAGGTTATGGGAGCCAGTTGCCGCGAGCAGTAACGCTTTGAGTCCGGACATATTCGCATGGTGCATTGCGATCACGCCGCCAATATCGCCGCCAATAATCAACAGATCAAACGGGTCAAGTGATTCCATAAGGTACCTCAATTTCGGTTCGAATCGCTGAGTCTAGGGTGCGGCGCAGGCGTGATGGCGGGTTACCTGAACTTGCCCGAGGCCACTGCCGAAGTCATGCGTGGCGATTGGCTGCGCACCAATGACATCGGCAAAATGAACGAGCGCGGCTATGTGTGTTTGCTCGATCGGAAGAAGTTAATGATCATTACTGGTGCGGTCAACGTCTTTCCTAGCACCGTCGAAGCGGTGCTCAGTGAACATCCGTCGGCACAAGAAGTTGCAGTTATCGGTGTACCGCTGCCTGAGTGAGGCGAAGCCGTCTTCGCGGTCGCTGTCAAACGTCCAACGAATGCCAGCGCCACGGCTGCCGAGACAACTCAGTTTTGCGACGGCAAACTAGCTCGGCCCGAAACACCCAAGCATTTGATCTTCGTGAACGATCTGTTGAAAACCGTCAACGGCAAGGTCCGCAAGACCGAGATCCGTGCTTGGCTACTCGCATCGAAGGAAAAGTTGATTCCTTGGAATACTGATCTGGAGTAAATTGATCCAAAGCAGTCGTTCGTGGACATTTAAATGCATTTGTATCTGTATTTTGTAACCCTAGGCACTGATCGCGAGGCGCAAGTAGTTCGAGCGCGACTCATTCGTACTTCAAGTCCTTGCAAGTCTCCTTAATTGAATCAAGTAACCAACGAGTACCGCCATCGTCCTCGCGATTTCGATACCACTGCGCGAGGATACGAAGCGGGGTAACTTCACCGGCGACTGAAAAAGCCCGGAGCGACAAAAGCTTGCTCTGTTCCAAGTCCAATCGGCTTGATATCGCGCCGACTCTTTGAGAATCAAGTTCGCCGACCTTAGGTGGCTCTATCCAGAAATGATGCGGCCGATTTCAACATCAGAATTGGCAGAGATCGAACCGATTTGTACGACATAGCCCAGTGACTTCAATCGAGAAAATATGGGTCTATCCTTTCATCCGAATAATTTCAGTTCAATTCATGAAACCCCTGAAATCGAGGAAGGTATGTACGTCGATCTGAAGTGGGTCGCCGTAACGATGCTGGCTCGCCGACAAATTCTAGGATGGTTAAGCATAGGCATGGCACCGTTCGCGGGCTGTGAGGGTGGCACTTCGACAGCCACGGCAACCCCTAGACTCGGCAATACCATTGATGCCAGTGAAGGTACGATGCTTTTGATCCTCGCGATCAATCTGGTAATCGTTATCGCGGTTCCGAACGGGTAGATAGTTTGGACCGAGTTCAGCGAACTGACCAAAGCCTCCCCTTTCGTAGCGGGCGCGCTCTTCAGCATACAAGGGTCGGTCGGGATGCCAGCCGAATACATTGATTCAACAGAAAATATCATCAATCCATACCCAGGTGTAGCCGTAATAAGTTTCACCGGGCATGGCCGACGGCGTGATCGAATGCGAGGGCAGCATGAATTGAGTAATGCGCCAATAAAGCTGATCTTGATCGGCGCGCCGAGAACCACCTATTGCAGAGCCCACGTCATGTGCAATAATTTTGAACTGAGGCAAAGGATCGTTACGGAGCCAAGCAATTCGACGTTCATCTGCGGCAGCAGTCATGGAGTCGTTTTTCGTTGCCGCTGGAGCAGGCATGTGCAAGAAAGAGAAATGCGCCGTATCGAGTGCACCTTCCACAAGCACGCCATTCTCAATTTTGAATAGATCGAGTACCCCCCAATATCGGGTGCGATATGGCGGGCCATCCAAGCGGTGTCACAAGCCAAAAAATTCGGTGAAATAATCTCGGCAAAGTTGTATTTTAGACTCCAATTTGCCCATCGCTTGCTCCTCTTAGTTACTCAATGATGCGGTCTGGACCGTGTAACCCAGTCGTGGGAAATGGATGTGCATATCTCCCGCTTTCTCGTCTTGATGATGAACTACAACTTCATGAGCATCGGCGGCGACTAGTAAGCCTGTTACTGGCACTCAGGCATTATCATTCGGTACGATGGATACTCGCGTACCTACTTGCAATCCACCAGCGTCTCCGATGGCTTCGAGATGCGTTACTGCTTCGGGTGTGGCGTTGCTGGCAATGGCGAAGGCTTATTCGGCCGTGATCGCGCTGGGTTGGCCATGCCCTAGCGCTAAAATTCGTTGATACCAGCCGTCTAGCTCAGTTAGGCCGAACAAGGCATCTACCTCAGGCGGGCAGTTCTTTCGTAACAGAAAGATCGTCTGCCGGCAGGCCAAATCGGCTGCGCTCAAGGCATTTCCGAGCACATACGGGCGCTTGGCTGGGGCTTGCTTGAGCCAATGCACTTGCGCACGAACGAACTCCACGTGCTCTCTATACAGAGGCTCCATGCCGGTTTTAGAAATATCAATGCCGAGATAGCCTTCCTTTCGGTCTTTGATGAACTCCGCCGGAATGTGCTCGCCAATGTAGTGAACCAAGACGCCAATCGTTGGCACCCAAAGTTGGCGCTCCCACCCAAACCCAAGGCCCGTCGCTAATCCTTGACTAGCCTCGGGGAACAGGCTGGGGACGGTTTGATTCTCTCAAGTGCGGACAAAATAATATGAGTGTCACAGTAAATGTCAGCACCCACCTGCATCACCGGAGCTCGGCGGTATCCACCGGTCAGGGGCGACAAAAGCGGGCGCGGTGGTAAGCCCGGAATGTCGACAGATAACCAATCAAGTTGCTTGAAGCCCAATGCGATCCGAATTTTCTCTGAGAACGACGAGAATTCGTAATGGTGAAGAATGATGCTGGTCATGCCTGCCTCAAGAGCTGGGTTTAATACATGATGTGGCCACCGTCTACGACGATGGTTTGACCCGATTCAAACGCCGACAAATCGGACATAAGATAAATGGCCGTGCCAACCAAATCACTAGGCCTTTGCTCCCGCGAAAGAGCTCGCGCTTTTAGAAAGCTTTGTTGCCACTCCAATGGCCTGTTTTGGGGGCGTCGGTTAACACAAAGCCAGGTGCAATCACGTTCACCCGGACATTGCTAGCACCACATTCTTTGGCGAGGCCCTTGGTCATCGACAGAACTGCACCCTTGGTCGCCACATAATGCAAATAGCCTGGCTGACCCGCTACCGCTACGACGGACGCGATGTTCACAATAGCGCCGCTTTGTTGTCAACGCATAGCGGGCATCACTGCCTTACAACATTGCCAGACACCTTTGACATTGACTGCAAAGATGCGCTCCCATTCTTTATCGTCAAGCTCTTCGAAGGGCGTGAGTTTTACTTCGCGAAAGTAGGCAGCGTTGTTAATCAGGCCATCGATTCGGCCGAACTGATCGATTGCTATCTGCGCCATCGCGTTTACTGAGCTTTGATCAGATACATCCACTCGAACCGCCACCGCTTTGCCGCCATTGGCATGAATAGTAGCAACGGTTTCATCGGCCTCATGCATGTCGGCCACAACCACATTGGCACCCTGTTCGGCCGAGGCGATGGCAAAGGCCTGCCCAATTCCCGTGGCACCGCCAGTAATGATAATAACTTTGTCAGAAAGAAGTTGATTGTTTTTCACCCAAGGTCCTTTAAAGTTTCTGCGCTTGCACACAGCTCTTGTGCGCTAGGGTTGATCAGCGCAGTTTAGATTCTATTTTGCGCCCTTGAGTATCCATAGCGCGAGAGTTTTTGCGTCAGCATCGGAAAGCCCATCCTGTGCCGGCATGGGAATTTGCCCCCATTTTCCAGTACCGCCCTTTTTGATGCTCTCACTCACCAGATCAAGCGCGTCAGGGTTCTTAGCATACTTTTTTGCGACCTCCCTCAATGCTGGACCGAGAACTTGTTTATCGACTGCATGGCAGGCTGTGCAGGTCTTTGCTTGTGCTAATTCTAAATTGGCATAAGCAGAACCGGTTATTGCAAAGCCAACCAAGATCAGTCCAATCTGAACTTTTTTCATACCGGACACGAATCACTCCTTTTAAAGATGATCTGGATGCAGAACCTTACACGGTCGCCCAGACAATTTCAACGAATCATTGGTTTCCAAATAGCGAACGCAGAGTTTGCATGCAAGTGGATTGCTCCTTGCTCGTGGATACGTTAGTCTCAGTCGTAAATTCAAATGTCGGGCGAAACAAAGCTAAGCCCTCGACAAGGATCCCCCAGAAACATTGACGAGAGACGAGTATGAATCAAAGCGCCTTCATTAATGAGGTCACTTTAGAAGGGTACGCCGAAGCAGTGATCGTGACCCGCGAAGCCAATGGTTCTATCGGTGACCACTCGCACCCATTTGCGGCGAAGGCCTTAATACTTGAAGGCGAAATTCGAATCGTGGTTAAAAATGTTTCCACGACTTATCTACCGGGTGATCTTTTTCAGCTCGACGTGGGTACCTTGCATCAAGAATATTACGGCCCCCAGGGCGTCTCTTATTTAGTGGGCCGTCGAGCCTAATACTATCGAGCCAATCGGTTAAAGGAGCTATAAATGGGAGACACCTACGTGTTGGTTCATGGTGCCTGGCATACCGGGGCAGAACTGGAGGCAGTCGCGAGCAATATTCGTAAAGGCGATCACACCGTACATTGCCCTACCGCGAAAGGAAATCGCGTCGGCGATGATCGTTCGAAAATTGGACTTAACGATGCCGTTTAATCCATCGTCGATTTTATCCAGACCAATAACTTGAACGACATACGGCTGGTCGGGCATAGCTATGGTGGCATGTTGATCTCTGGCGTTGCCGACCGTATGCCAGAGCGCATTAAGCGGCTCGTGTACCTGAGCGCGTTCGTACCTTCGACGGGCGAGTCACTGAACGATTTAGTGCCGCCAATGTATGTCGGTATGTTTGACGCGATTGCAGGCGGCAACCAGGGAGCGGTATCACTGCCTTTCGAAGTTTGGCGAGATGCGTTCATAAACGACGCAGACATCGTCTTGGCAAAAAGCGCTTACGACAAGGTCAACCCACATCCCTATAAAACCTTCACCGATAAAATTACCCTCAGCAAGTCGCTGGCGGAAATGCAAATCGGCAAGTCCTACCTAAACTGCTTGATGGATGTAGCTTTGCCCGCTAGCCTACCTTGGCATCCTCGTCTATCTGAGCGGCTTGGGCTATTTCGCTACATCACGGCTCAAGGTAGCCACGAAGCGATGTTCACTAACCCCGCCGGACTTGCTCTGGCGGTTGTTGAAGCAGGTCGGGATAAGATTTTGCGTCTGATCGACTACGGTTGGAGTGCCTTTGTTGCCCGCTGTCATAAAAAAGGTTTCTTATGCGTCAGGTTTATGCAATGACCGATCCGATTCTGTACGAATCGCGGTCGCGCTCAGTGCGGATTCATAGTGTTATTACTGGTATTCTTTTGGAGAACTTGTTCTGGCAACTTCTGTCCACGATGGCGGATTCCGAGGGCATGACCACCAATCAATTGATCGTCAAATTGCATGAGGAAATCAGCCACCATCGCCGTGAAGCGAGCAATTTCACGTCCTTCCTACGAGTCACATGTTTGAGGTATCAGGCCTTGCGAGCGGATGCCAAGATACTCAATGAGGCGGTTGCACAGGAGCAGGCAATTCACTCAACATTGGCCTTTCCACGCGAGGCACTTCCATGGCGCGAGCCGCGGCATGCTGCATGCGGCGCGGGCCAGCATTTCTCAAGAAACGGCTAGCCAGCACTTACCCTAATTCAAAGTTGTTCGTTTGGTTTTTGCCTCCAAGTCTTTTTAGGTCTCCGGTCTTTTTGTGCGTCTCCAATCTTTAAGGCAATGAAATATTTATACACCATGGTGTGTGTCACCGACCTTGAAACGTCGCTGAACTTTTACCGCGATGCTTTGGGCCTCGAAGTATTAAGTGTGCGCGAAGTACCCGCCGGTCGGTTTACACTTGCATATCTTGGGGCGCCCGGCGGCCGAGACGCCCAGCTTGAATTGACATTTAATTGGGACCCAGAGACTTTCACTGGTGGTCGCAATTTTGGGCATCTCGCCTATGCGGTCGATGATATTTACGCACTTTGCGAGCTCTTACAGAACCACGGGGTCATCATTTTACCGCTGCCGCGCGATGGGCACATGGCATTGATTCGATCTCCGGACAATATCTCAATTGAATTATTGCAACGCGGCAATTCATTGCCTTCGGCGGAGCCCTGGGTGTCGATGCCCAATACAGGAAAGTGGTAGGCATGACATTCGATTTTCAGAACGAGGAATGGCCCGCGCATCACGCCGTAGCTAAGATGCACGGCTCGTTGCCCATGGGCGGCGTGGCGCCCACGACATCGATTCACGCTTTTACAATCGTCGCGGCTGCACTGGTTTTCCAAGAGCATGCCGAGTTGCTACCTGCCCGTCGTAATATCGAGATCGCAGGCCAGTTGGCCTCTGAAATTTCGGATGTAGTGACGTCTTATGAAGCCGATGCAATTATTGCCGCGAGCGAACACTTTGGTTGTCGAGACGAAGCGCCGGGCATTTCGACCCCGCCTTTTATGCGCATGAACAAGTCTGTCCATTGGGTCGCCGATAATGCCATGATGGGTCCGATATTTGCGCGGATCGCCCATTTACTCCCTATCACTATCGATAACGCAGTCTTAAGTCCGCGCCTAAGCCATCGCCTGAATATGTATCGTTATGACGCTAACGACGTTTTTAACGGCCATACCGATGGGGATTGGCCCGGTTTCGGACTAAGTGACAATCGTAGTCAAATGATGGAATGGCCCTCACTACGTTCTTGCCTGACCATGATTCTTTATCTGAATGGCGAGACTGGGCAAATCCATTTATCGCTGAGCCGTTTGTGGTGGAAAATGGGATGGTGCATGTGCCCGATCGGCCAGGTAGCGGTATCGATTGGGATGGAGCCGCTGTAAGAAAGATGTTAGTTCACTCGCGCTGATGCCTATTATGATTACCCTAGAGCCTGTACATATTTGACATCAAGCTACTCCTCTTTAGCGGTAATTTGAATGTTGCCAGACTTTGATTGGCGGTCAAGAAATTCCGTGGTTCAATGATCGAACAGGGACAAGCGCCGATTACCCAGTCGCTCGCCATTCTAGAGTTTTTAGAAGAATATCAACCGAACCCGCCGCTTTTGCCTGGAGATCTGCATGGCCGCGCGAGGGTGCGCTCTTTGGCAGGAATGTTAGCCTCGGATACGCATCCGCTAATTACGCCACGCGTTAAGAAGTATTTGACCACCGTCATTGGCTTTGATGATGCCGCCTGGAAGGCCTGGTTGGTGCAATGGTTTGGGGTCGGCCTTTCGGCCGTAGAGCACAGGCTTTCCAATGAAGCGCAAACCGGGCAATTTTGCCATGGGAATCATGTGACCATGGCCGACATTTGTTTGGCCAGCATCATTGCTGTTACTCGCGTGCTCAAAGTTCCTATCCCAAACATCCCAATCATTGATCGAGTTGTCGCCAATTGCGATCAGCATCCAGCGTTCCAAAAAGCGGAGCCAAGCCGCCAACAAGGAGCGCCCACCACATAAGTTATGTCGAACGAGTATTCACCGTTGGGTGTTGTACGCCATGAGTATTTCGACCATTTCATTGGGCCGTTCCCGTAATCAAGAGCCGCTAGTGCGGGAACGACATTGGCGCTTAAACATGCACGTTAATTTTAGTGCTCGGTCTTTGGGTTGTTTTTTCATTTAAGCCGTCAGAAAATCATCGCCAGCGCTACGGCTTGTTTCGTTGCCGCGTCGCGCGAATCGCGATCAACCTTTGGGCCGTACAGGTTCTTTTCGACCGGAATCACCGTGATATCGGTGATGCCATTCGACTCGAGCCACACCTTCAAGTAAGGCGTCTGCATGTCCCAATCGCGCGTTGCGGAATCAGGGGTGTAGTCAATGCCCTTGGCAAGGATCAGCAACGCTTTCTTGTTCGTTAGCAGACCGATCAGCCCGCGCTCATCGAAGGTGAAGAGTATGTCCTTCATCGAGATAACATCGATCAAGTGCTTGAGTTTGTACGGAATACCCCAATTCCACATCGGCACCGAGAAAACGAGCTTGTCAGCCTCGCGGAACGGTTGTGCAAGTTGCTCGAAGGCACGCCACATTGTTTTTTGCTCGGCGCTCCGATCGCGGCCTTCGATGCCGGCGTACTTGGCTTCAAACGCCACACCGTCGAATTCAGGGATGTTGAGGCTCCAGACGTCCATCGTGTGCACGGTGTCAGCAGGATTCACCTCACGGTAAGATTCGAGAAAGGCGCGCGCCTCGATTGAGGCAGAGCGCTCCTTGCGCGGTGAGGCCTCTCCATAAAGTACTTTCCCCATCGGGTTCGTCTCCGTATGATTGTTTAGACACGATGAAAGATCGACCGCACGTCCTCAGCGCCCAGCCACTGGAAGGATCGGGGGTGTTGCAAACAGGGCTGGAACCTCTCCGGTCAGACTCTCGAGGAACCCCACAATATCGGCTACATCGGAGTCAACAATTTGACGCCCGAGTTGCAGGCGGCCCATTATGCGTATCGCATCTTCTAGTTTGACCACCGATCCATCGTGAAAATAAGGTGGTGTCACCGCCACGTTACGCAGTGGCGCCACCTTGAACATGAAGCTGTCGGCTTCATCCTTTGTGTCTTGGAAGCGACCCTTATCGATGCTTTTGTGCACGTCATTTGGCTTGCTGCCGGTAAGCAGCCAATAGTCTTGAGTGACACCGAATTTCTGATACGTCTGGCCACCAAGGACGGCACCGTTGTGGCAGCCAGCGCAACCAAACGACATGAACTTATCTAGGCCACGCTTCGCTCGTTCGTCGAGTGCGCGCTGGTCGCCAGACAAAAATCGATCAAACGGCGCGGGTGTGATCAGTATCCGCTCGAAGGCTCCGATTGCTGTGCCAAGGTTGTTCACCGTGACAGGCTCCGACTCGCCAGGAAATGCCTTTTCGAACATGGCGCGGTAACCGGGCAAGCTGCGCAACTTCGCCTCGGCTGCGGCATAGTCCTTCTGTGCATAGGCGAACGGGGTAAGCAGCGACTTCATCGCCTGATCTTCAACATCGGTGCGATTGCCGCCATAGTGCTGAACGAACTGCAATGCGGTATTAAAAACCGTTGGTGAATTTCGTGGGAGCACCTTTCCTGCAGGCCCCATTGACACCGCGAGCGGCTCGGCACCGTAAAACGAGGGCTGATGGCAGGTTGCGCAGCTGATTCTGTCGTCGACCGAGAGTCGAGGCTCAAAGAATAACGCACGACCGAGTGCGATGCGTTCCGGGCTGAGCGGACGCTGTACGCTACCCGCATCGACAGGAAGTGGCTTGAAGACTTGCTGCGCGCGGCCGAGCAAAGCCAAGTCGTCGCCCGACGGGGCTAACGTCACGCAGTTAGTTAAGAGCACCACTGCGGCAGCAGCAGCGGCGAGAACGTGGAATTTCATAAGATTTCCTTCGATTCGTGATTATCTTAAACCTTGCGTGACTTCAAGAACGGGTGTGCTCAAAGTCGTCGACGTGGGTCTGGTCCGAGAAGAAATCTGCGAGGTGCAGCAAATTTCTCATTCTTGTTTCTCGGATTCCGTCAGCGAAATTGCGCAAACATGGGCGTTCTCTCCGGACTCTTTCGATGGAAGCCGCATTCTCAAGGTTCAAGATTAACATTCTGAATTCAGAATTCCATTAGGGTTTCCCCTAGTGCTCATGATTTTCAGGCGAATCACCAACTTAGGCTATTGATCTCGAGCCTTTTTTGGCAAATTCATCGTTCGATTATCGTCAACATGATTTTTGTCGCAGGCACCCGTCGCGACGGAGGTGGTCGTTTACCGGTTCGTCTGCAGGGACGTCAGGCCGAGCTACCGGCGCCTCATGCTTGGATACATTTGTTTAAGTCTTGAAGATAGGTGCTCCCCGGTCGCTTGGGTATTCTTGCTTAACTGGACCACAGGCATGGCATCGGCACGGACGTCATCTTCTGATCCCAGTGCAAAGCCTAGTCTCCGGGATGAAGAACAATACACTGAATAAATTTATCGCCGAGCAGGGACTGTAGGTGCCGCAGGCCTTTGAAGTCGCCGCTCCCAATGGTGGAGGAGGACTTGACCTCAATGCCAACGACTTGGCCCAGGCGATCTTCCAATGTAAAGTTCACCTCAATACCGGTGCTGGTCCGGTAGGGCATAAGCTGAGCCGAAGTAGCAGCCCCGCTAAGATGTTTGCGAAGCTCAGCGTGAACGGAGGTCTCGTCCAATGCACGACTTACATGCGCCGAGCCATCAACTGCGCTCGGAGAAGCCTTGGCTTATGAGATGCCCACCACATGGGCAAAGACACCGCTATCGTTGAGATACACCTTTGGGTTTTTTTGTGCTTTGTGGCTGGCGCGGTGAGTCCAAGCAGGTAATGACTCGGTGATATAAACGGTCTCGAGTAAGGCTAAATATCGCTTTACACTGGTTTGGGCCAGCCCAAGCGTGCGCGATAAGTCGGCGAGTTTAAATGGGCCGCCTGTTCGGTGCGCGACGGCTTGGCGCAGCTTGGGCATTTGTGGGAGCCCGTCAATTTGAGCAATGTCTCGGAGGTCTCTTAGCAATACGGTGTTGATGTAGTTATCGAAGCAAGCGGCACGTCGCTTTGGTAAGCTGCGAGCAACGACCTCAGGATAACCCCCTGTCAATAGTCTTGGCAGAAAGGCGGTTCGTGATGAGCTCCCTGTGCCATGGTTTGCGATCATAGGGGCTGCGAAAAACAAGCATCAACTATATTGCTAAAGGTTCAGAGATCCGAGGTCAGCGCTATTGCCCTGGCGAGTGAATGGAAAGGCTCTGGCGCCAAGCCCGAGCAGGCCACCATCAATGTGTACCTTATTGGCTCGGGCGGCAAGATCGGTGCTGTTATTACTGATCTCCTCAACCCCAATGGGCTGGTCTTCTCGCCTGACGAAAAGTAGCTCTCTCCCGTGACTGATGAATTTGCGATTGGCCTTGCCATACTCACTTGGCTCTAAGGGATCGGGTGGCGTTCTGGCCGCTGCGGTCAGCATTCTTGAAGAGGTATTTGTCCAAGTGGTGGTGAGCGTGGTGGTGCCCTCGCATCCATGCCCACTGATTGAGAATCTTCTCAATCGCTGGTCTCTCAAGGGGCTTGCTGTCGGTGTCGCAGCTCGACCTTATTACCCCAAGGGAGCAGAACCCCTCGCCGATACTGCTCAATCAATCTTTAGCTGGCAGCCCGGTACTCTTGCTGAAGGCCTTCGCACGTATTTGAAGGCACGCCAAAGTTTTTTCAGGGAAGCGGTAGCGGCGCAGCTCAAGGCATCGAGGGCCATGCCGTTGTTGCTCGGGTCAATCACCGTGGTACGTGGCAGGGCATTTTCATCTTATCCGCCGTATACTGGTTTGACACCCAGAATACTGTAGGCACTGCACCCAAAACGGACAAGGAGACGACATGTTCCGATCACTCGCCCTGACCAGCGCGGCCCTTGCCGCGCTGGTCGCCTGCATTACCACACCCGAGCCGCCCGTCACGCCGAGCGTGGTCGAACTATTGGTGGCCGATGGCCGCCGAGTCGCCGGTGAGGACCTCAAGTTCCTGATGCCTATTTGCAACCCCCAGCCTGCCGTGCGCGCAGCTCCCAGTGCGGCCATGGACGAGGGGCTGGCCAAGCTCATCAACCAGCCACCGCCCGAGCCGGGACAGGCCTTCGACAACCTGTACTACGTGGGCTCCGCCTGGGTCAGTTCCTGGGTGCTCAAAACCAGTGAGGGCCTCATCCTCATCGATGCGTTGAACAACACCAAGGAAGCAGTCGACTTAATCTTGGGCGGTATGGGCCGCCTCGGGCTGGATCCGGCGCAGATCCGTTATGTGCTGGTCACCCATGGACATGGCGACCACTACGGTGGTGCGCAGATGATTGCTGATCGCTACCGTGCCCGCGTGGTGGCCAGCGAGATCGACTGGAAGATGATGGAGACCGGTCTGGAGTTTGACTCCAAGCTCTGGGACCGCCCGCCCAAACGCGACATGGCCGTGCGCGATGGCGACACGCTCACGCTGGGGGACTCTACGATCCGTTTCATCATCACGCCGGGCCATACGCTGGGGACCATCTCGCCGGTGTTCGATGTGCGCAGCGGTGGCAAGCTGCACAAGGCCATGATCTGGGGTGGCACCTCCTTCAATTTTGGGCGCGACATGCTGCGTCTGGATGGCTACATTGCAGCGACCGAGCGCATGCGCAGACTCGCGGCGGAGATGGGCATCGATGTGCCTCTGAGCAACCATCCGGGCTTTGACGGCACGGTGGCCAAGCTCAAGGTACAGGCGGCGACACCTTCAGCGGCCAATCCCTTTGTCAGCGGTCAGCCGGTGGTGGAGCGCGCGATGCAGGTGCTGGGCACTTGCGCGCGGGCGCAGCGGGCGCGGTTCCAGATGATGGCGGATGGGCGCGCGGGGCAGGTCTATGCTACAGCCGATACTGGCCCGGTCAGCCTGGGAGTGGATGTGCCCCGCTTGTTTCCCTTCAGCGCTGCCGCCGAGATGCTGTCCCACCTTCACTGAGGATCCCACTGAGGGTCCCTTTAGATCGAACCTTCGGAGGGGCCGCCGCGCTGTTGCTCCCCATTGTGGCCTCAACCCCTTCTTTCAGAGATGAAAAGCAAGCATTATTAATACCCTGGTAGTAGTGGTAGGACCAAATCCTTCAAACACTCATGGTGCTTGTGCGTCGCCCATTGGATAGTGGCCTCTATTAGGAGCGGCTGTGCCGCTACATTACCCGCCTAGTGCTATCCACCACATCTAGGTTATGAGGTATTCAAAGGCCTTGCGCCGAGCGTCTCTGCCCGAGATGGTGAATCAAGGAATCCTCCGCATTTACTCTGTGCGAATAATGCGGAGGACGAGATTGAGCCTACTTCAGCGAAGAGTAGTTCACCGGAACCCAAAAATAGCCTGGCCCTTTGGCGTTCTTGCGCACGTAGCCGATACCCGGAAATGAAATGTGGGTGACACCTACGAGGTACCCCGCCTTCGCGGCGGCGGCGTAGGCTTTAGCGCGTTCCTTGGCGGCATTATTGCTGTCGCTGTCAAACTTAATGGTCACCGCCGGATTTTCGAATTGAACCGCAGCAACGTGCATCAGATCGCCCCAAAGCATTAGCTTTGCACCCTTACTTTCCACGAGAAAAATAGTGTGACCAGCAGTGTGACCATGGGCCGCGACAGCGCTAATACCGGGGGTTAGCTCGCCGTTAGTTTCAATAGGCTTGACTTTCCCTGCGGCGACATAGGGGTTCAAAGAAGCCTGCGCGCCTTGAAAAAAACCTTTTGATTGCTCGGGGGCGGCTTTCAAATTGGCTTCGCTGAGCCAAAAATCCAAATCCTTTTTATCGGCCCGAACGATGGCATTCGGAAACGCTAACGCGCCGCTTGAAATTAAACCTCCGACATGGTCAGGATGCAGATGGGTAATGTATATTTCATCGACTTGATCAGGGCTATAACCGGCGGCTTTGAGATTTACCAATAAATTGCCTAATGTTGGGCCGAATAAACCTGCCGCGCCTGTATCGACCAAGACTAATTTAGAACCGGTATTAAGAAGATAGGCATTCACAGACGTTTCTACTGGATAGCCAATACCGTTTTTGGCAAGAGCGGCATCCACTCGGGCAGGCTTGACATTGACGAGCAAGTCTTTCATTGGAAGCTTGATCGTGCCATCAGCAAGTGCCGTTACTTCGAAATCACCGAGCATCATTCGGTAAAAACCTGGTGCCTGTATTTTTTGGATTGGCGCTGCTGCGTACGTACCGCTTGGCGTCGCCAAAATGCAAGCAAGGGCCAAAGAAATTGCAACAAAGCTGCTGCGTAATTGAATAGTTTTGATATTAGCCTCTACTTTAAACAATGTGATTAGAAATGGTGATGTTGCCGCGCGTCGCATTCGAATATGGGCACACGATATGGGTTTTTTCAATCAATTCATGTACTGCTGCGTTGGCCATACCTGGCACACTAATGTTGAGCGTGACTGCAATGCCAAAACCATTCGGGATTTCACCTATGCCAACGTCGGCAGTCACTTTTAAATCGGAAGGCAATGAAATTTTGTCGCGATTGGCAACAAATTTCATCGCACCTAAAAAGCATGCGCTGTAGCCAGCCGCAAATAGCTGCTCGGGGTTTGATACTGCGCCGCCTGCGCCGCCTAATTCTTTGGGCGTACCGAGTTTAACGTCTAGCACCCCGTCGTCGCTTGTCGCCCTGCCGTCGCGGCCTCCGGTCGCTGTGGCATGAGCCATGTATAGAATTTTCTCTGGTGACATGGTTTTCCTTTATACAAAATTTATGTGTGGATCGCAAGTATATTGCATGCAACCTAAATAAATGAATTAAAGGGTTTTCCCCCAGCCAATGCCTTTGCCGATGCCCTTGCACCATTAGCGGCCAGGGTCGGTAGCACGCCCGATATTCGTCTGCCGCTTACGCCCTCAAGAGTACTCTCTCTCCTCGCTGCCGAAGAAACACCTCCGCCTGCAGCATTATTAAAAACAATCGCAACTAGCACCTATGCCAGTTCATTGGTAGGTCAGCTGCTGCACTCGTCGGGCAGTATTTTGATTGCAGCTTCCCCTGAAAAAGTATTTGCAGTGCTGCTCGACCCCGAGGCGCTGGCGCGTGTGATACCCGGCTGCCATGCCTTGGTTCCGGAGGGCGATCACCGGTACCGTGCCGATGTCACAGTCGGCATTGGTCTGGTCAAAGCACGTTACAGCGCCGAGATTGTGTTGTCCGATATTGATGCACCCTACAGTCTACGTTTGGCGGGGCAGGGCATTTCGTCCCTGGGCTCAGGGGCAGGCAGTGGCACAGTCCGGCTTGAGGCAACAGCCGGCGGCTGCGAACTGCACTATGACTACGCTGCGCAAGTGTGTGGCAAGGTCGCCGCGGTGGGTAGTCGGATGCTGGACGGCGCTGCAAAAATTATTCTGGCGCAATTATTTGAGTCTCTGGGCAGACAAGCCACCGGAGCCAAACCCTTGACATGGTGGCAGCGCTTGCGCGGTGTAATTGGAGTGAAGACATGAAGCCCGCAGCATTTGATTATGTGTGCGTGAGCTCCAGCGATGAGGCGGTTACGGTCTTGGCCGAACATGGTGAAGACGCACGGATTTTGGCAGGGGGGCAATCGTTGATGGCCATGCTCAATATGCGTCTGGCCCAGCCAAGCTTGCTGATTGACATCTCACGCAGCCATGAGTTGGCCAGCCTTAGATCTGACAAAGCCGCCCTGCACATCGGCGCGGCAGTCACCGAGGCCCAGGTTGAGGCTAGGGTCGCCTTGACAAAAGAGGTGCCTTTGCTCGCCTTGGCATTTCCGTATATTTCGCATTTTCAAATTAGAAATCGCGGCACGGTCGCCGGTTCTATGGCCCATGCTGATCCATCGGCTGAATTGCCGCTTTGTTTGCTGGCGTTAGAGGGGGAGCTTGTTTTACGCAAGCCTCGCGCTCGCCGTGTGGTGAAAGCAGTGGATTTTTTTAAAGGCATGTTGCTCACAGCACGCTTGCCCGACGAGTTTTTGGAAGAGGTGCGTTTTCCAATCGCAACCTCAGGCACGGGCTATGGCTTTAAGGAGTTTGCCATGCGTCATGGCGACTTTGCGGTGTGCGCGGTTGCGGCCATCGCTCATGCCAGCGGATTACGGATTGCGGTGGGAGGAGTGGCTGATCGACCTACTGCGGTCAATTTGCCTTTGCTCAGGGGCAGTTCACTTGAAGACGCCTTGAATGAGCTGGCCTGGTCGCTAGATGCAAAAGATGAGCCGCAGGCCAGCGCACTGCTGCGCCGCCAATTGGTGCGCACACTCGGCTTGAAAGCGGTTGGGCAGGCGTTTGAGCAAGCGGCATGACAAGCTCAAATCTTCCACGTAACCCATTGATGTCGCGCGACACATTGCATCCGGTCCAACTGATCTTGAATCAGAAAGTGCGTACCGGGCATGCCCACCCCCGCTTGTTGCTGACTGATTTTTTACGCCATGAGTTGGGCGCCACAGGCACGCATGTAGGGTGCGAGCACGGCGTCTGCGGTGCGTGCACGGTGCGAGTTGATGGGGTGGCCTGTCGAGCTTGCCTGATGTTGGCCGTACAAGTCGATGGCCGTCAGGTCGACACGGTAGAGGGTTTGAGCAGCAACGGTGTACTCAGCGAATTGCAAAAAGCTTTTAAAAAGCACTTTGCGCTGCAATGCGGATTTTGTACGGCGGGCATCCTGATGTCTTGCGCCCACTGGTTGGACCACTGGGATGCGCAAAACGCTACTTCTCTTGATGAGGCCAGCGTGCGCGCGATGCTGTCGGGTCACCTTTGCCGCTGCACAGGTTACACGCCTATCGTGCAAGCCGTATTGGAAGTCGCTCAGGCGCTGCACCTTGCAAGGCACCCGACGAAGGAAACCACGGGAGTAGCAAAAAATGCTTGATCTAGGACGCACCTTTTTGCAAAGTGTCGAACGCAATCCCCAGGCGCTGGCACTGGTGGACGATTCGCTTCGTCTGACCTATGCGCAGTGGGCTGGGCGAGTGGGTGCGGTGCAAAGAGCACTGGCAGAAATGGGCTTAAAGCGTGGCGACCATCTGCTCGTGGTGCTGCAAAATCGCTGGCAAATGGCCAGCCTACACTGGGCCTGCCAATTCGCAGGCATCGTGATAACTCCGATCAACTGGCGCGCCAAAGCAGACGAAATTGATTACTGTCTACACGACTCAAGCGCCAAGGCACTGGTATTTGAAGCGCTTTCGAAGGAGGCGGTTGATGCGTCTGCGCAATCAGCAAAGGTGCTGCGTATTGGGGTGGGGATAGGCGTGGACGCAGGCGCGGGCGCTACGTACAACGTGCATGCCAGTTTTGAAGACTGGACGAGTAGCGTCTTCGAGGCCACACCGCAAGCCAGCGCTGAAGACTTGTCGCTCATGCTGTACACCTCCGGCACGACGGGGAAACCGGAAGGGGTGCCGCGCCGGCAGCGTACCGAGCGCATTTCGGCGCTAGCCCATGTGGCCCAAAATCAGTACGCTTACGGCGAGCGCACTTTGGGCGTGATGCCGCTGTACCACACCATGGGCGTGCGCTCGCTGCTGGCGCTGGTTGATGGCCTCTTCGTGTGCAGCCCTAAATTTGATGCCGATAAAGCTTTAGTCGCCATACAAACTGAAAAGCTGACCCATCTTTACCTGGTGCCAACGCTGTATCACGAGCTATTAGCGCGGCCAAGTTTTGCACAAACGGACGTATCAAGCATCCGCAAGCTAGGTTTCGCAGGCGCGCCCATGCACGACGCGCTGCTGCATCGATTACAAGCCGCCTTCAAGCCTGATCTGTTCGTTAATCACTATGGCAGCTCCGAGGTATACACCTGTGCCATCAACCAGGATGCCGTGGGCAAACCCGGTTCAGCGGGGCGTGCGGGCATCAATACCCGCTTGCGCGTGATCAAGCTGGACGGCGGGTATCACGATGCGATAGCCGCTCCCGGTGAGGAAGGCCAAATATTGGCTGAACTGGCTGGCGACGAGGCCTTCGAGGGCTACCACAACCGTCCAGACGCCAATGCCAGTAGTCTGCGTGACGGCTGGTACTTCACTGGTGATACTGGGTATTTCGATGCAGCAGGTGACCTCTACGTCACGGGCCGAGTCGACGACATGATTATCAGCGGCGGCGAGAATATTTCGCCGGTCGATATTGAGTCTGTGCTTTCCTTACATCCTGCCGTGGATGAAGTGGTCGTTGCCGGTCTTAGTGACGAACGATGGGGCCAGCGTGTGGTGGCCTTTATTAAAACCCGACAGGCCATGGCGGCCAATGCCGATGCGCTCGATGCCCATTGCCGTCAGTCTGATCTTGTTAACTTCAAACGCCCTCGCCAGTACGTTTTTGTTCGCGACATTCCCAAATCACCGGTTGGCAAGGTTCTGCGCCGCAAGCTGATCGCCGGGGATTATGAAGCTGCTAACTCATCAACCGATAAAGCGATAAGTTAAATGGCTTTACCTGCCCAGCTTGCAACGCAAAGTCACCAATTTTTTTAGACACTCCATCCTAGAAAGCACCGTATGAAACTCAACGAATTAAAACACCCGGTCAGCACCTTACCCACTGAGCTTGACGGCTTTTCAGTTTTGATTGATGCTGAGCGTCAACGGGCGGATATTGTGCTGAATCGCCCGCCGCTAAACGTCATTCAGATGATGCAGCGTGAGCAACTGCGAACTGTGTTTGAAGCGCTCGATGCGGATGAGCGCGTGCGGGTCATTGTGCTGCGCTCCGAAGGTGAGCACTTTTCAAGCGGTGGCGATATTCGCGGCTTTCTTGAAGCATCGCCCGAGCATGTCTCGAAACTGGCCTGGAACATGGCTGCTCCGGCGCGTTGCAGTAAGCCCGTCATCGCAGCCGCCAGAGGTTACTGCTTTGGCGTAGGGTTCGAGATTTCTTTAGCTTGTGATTTTCGCCTTGTCACGCCAACCACCTTGTACGCACTGCCTGAACAAAAGCTGGGGCAAATTCCAGGCTCAGGGGGTTCGGCCCGGCTGCAAAAAATGATCGGTATTACCCGTACCAAAGACATCGTGATGCGCTCACGCCGTATCACCGGCCCGCAAGCTGCGCAGTGGGGTGTCGCGACCGAGTGCGTACCTGATACCGATCTCGAGTCCGCGACCGATGCACTGGCCGATGAACTGCGTTCGTTCTCGCCACTCGCTCAGCGCACAGCCAAAAAACTGCTCAATGACACGGAGGACTCGCCGCTGTCGATTGCGATTGAGATGGAAGGCCATTGCTACTCACGCTTACGTTCCTCTGACGATTTTCGAGAGGGTGTGGAAGCCTTTCACGCCAAACGCCGCCCTGCGTTCACAGGGCAGTAAGCTTATTTTTACCCAGCACGAGGAGACATCATGAAGACTTTAAGACTCAACACAATCACCAGCCTTGTTGGCACGGCATTTTTTGTGCCTTTGACACTATCAAACCAGGCTAAGGCCCAATCAGGCCCCGCGTCAGCAGCGATCAAGATTGGCGTTGTTACACCATTGTCAGGAACCTATGCAGGCATTGGTCAACAAGTGAAATGGGGGCTGGACTTGGCCGCCGCGCAAATCAACGCGACGGGCGGCGTGGCAGGCCGAAAGCTGGAGTTGATTTATGAAGATGAAGAGGCTAATCCGGCCGTGGCCACACAAAAGGCAGAAAAACTGTTTCAATTATCCAAGGTCGATTTTTTGACGGGCACCGTTAATTCGGGCTCTACTTTGGCGGTGGGGCAAGTCGCCGAGCGCAACAACAAATTGATCGCTACTACTGTGTCTTTTTCAGACGCAATTACGGGTGAAAAATGTTCGCCCAACGTTTTTCGGGTCAACGCCCGGGCGGGCATGCAGTCTGCCGCATTGGCCGACTGGATGGCAAAAGATAAACCACAGGCCAATGTGTTCTACCTCGGGCCGGATTACGAGATGGGTCGCAGCACCGTGGCGGCTTTCAAGGCAGCCGCTGAAGCCAAGGGTTCAAAAACCGTTGGCGAGGTCTATGCCCCGCTGGACAACAAAGACTATTCGCCATTTTTTGGCCAAATGCGCTCCAGCAAGCCCACCGTTATTTACACCTCGGTGGCGGGTAACGACACGGTACGCCTGGTCAATCAGATTTCCGAATTTGGTTTGACCAAAAACGTACAGGTGGTTGGCGCATCCGGTACTGTCACCTCACAGAATCTGGCCGCTATTGGCAACGCAGCGGATGGCTTTGTCACTGGGGTGGGCTATTCACCCAACATCGACAGCGCTGACAACAAAAAATTTGTCGCGGAGTTTGAAGCTGCCTATAAAACCAAGCCTGATCTGTATGGTGCAGACTCCTACAGTGTGCTGTTTTTCTACAAAGCAGCTGTTGAAAAAGCCAAGAGTGTTGACACTGACAAGGTACGCGACGCCATGCGCGGCATTTCTTGGGCCACTCCCCAAGGTATGAAAACTCTGCGTGCGGGAGATCACCAAGCCATGCAAGACATGTATGCGGTACGCGTCACCCAGGGCGAATTCAAAATCGTTGGCAAAGTCGCTGCGGCACAGGCTATCGGTAACGATACCTGTACCAAGTTTTAAACGATATTCTCAAATCGGTCTCGCTGTGCAAGCAAGACCGGTCTTCAAACCTTCTGCTTGAGACCAAGGCATGGCTGAAACGCTAGAGTGGCTACAGTTTGTGTTGGCGCCACAAATGATCAATGGTGCGTCGATTGGCGTGGCCGTAGTCTTGATGGCGCTTGGACTGACCATCATCTTTGGTCTGCTCGATGTCATCAATATGGCACATGGCGAGTTTTACGCAATTGGCGCTTATGCCGCCGTGGCTTTGCTGGGGGTGGGCGTGCCATTTTGGTGGGCGCTGGTGCTGACACCGTTGCTCATGGCCGTCGGGGGTTATGCTTGCGAGCGCACGCTAATACAGCGGGTATTCCATTCGAAAGAGCGTCACACGCTCACTTTGCTGCTGACCTTTGGCCTGGCTATTATTTTGGAGGATGCGCTGAAGATCGTGTTCGGCGCCAACCCCTTGCGGCTCGAAGCACCTATCACCGGGGCCAGTGAAGTGCTTGGTCTATTCTTTCCCAATTACCGCCTCTTCGTTATGGCGCTTGGGAGCTTGGTAATTGGCTGCGTATGGATAGTGGTGTTTCGCACTCGCCTGGGTGCCATGGTGCGCGCAGCAGCATATGACCGCAATATGGCTTCATCCCTGGGCGTACCCGTCAAGGTGGTGTACGCGGGTACGTTTGCATTTGGCGTGGCACTGGCAGGCTTGGCAGGCGTGCTGCTCGCTCCCATTTACTCCGTGTTTCCAACCATGGGGCGCGACTTTGTACTGATTGCGTTTTCGGTGGTCATCATAGGCGGCATGGGATCCATCAAAGGGGCGGTCATTGCAGGCTTGTTACTCACTCAGATTCAATCGATTTCGAGTTTATACATTTCCCCGGTGTGGAGTGACCCACTGCTGTTTGGCATCATGGTGCTGGTACTGATGTGGCGGCCTCAGGGTTTGTTTGGAAGGCTAGGTCATGCCTGAGCTGAAACCGATGCAAGCTATCTTGCGAAACCCTATACGGTGGCTGTCGTATTTGTTCTTTCTGATGGCCCTGCTGTTTGCAGCCGTAGCAGGCATCCAAGGCGATGTGTTTTTCTTTCGACTGGCGACAGAGGCTTTGATTTTTGGTGGCCTCGCACTGTCGGTTGATGTATTGCTCGGGCGTACGGGCCTATTGCCACTCGGTCAGGCGCTTTTTTTTGGGTTTGGTGCGTATGTATCTGCACTGGTACTCAAAGACGTCTCGCCGTCGTTCTGGTTGGCTATTGCGGTAGTGGTGGCGGCCAGCACTCTGGTTGGCTTGGCCGCCGGCGTGATTGCGATTCGCGCCAAAGGTGTCTACTTCGCATTGATCAGTTTTGGACTGGCTCAGGTGGTGTCCAAAGTTGTTTTTAATACGCGGGCACTCGGCGCATCAGACGGCATTATTGGTGTACCTGTGCCGCAGATCTCCTTTGGCTTTTTCAGCATTGATGCCGCCAATCCCGGAGGCTTTTTTATGCTCGTACTCATTTTTGTCGCGCTGCTGTACGCCGGATTGGCTTACCTGATGGACACACCGTTTGGTCGACAATTGGCAGCCATCAAGGCCAATGAACACCGTGTGCCGTTTTTGGGCGTGGACCCCTGGCGCTACAAACTTGCAGTCTTTGTACTAGCCGCCAATGTGGCCGCATTATCCGGTGCATTTTATCCGATGCTGCGAGGCTTTGTGTCGCCCGAATTGATGTTTTTTCAAGTGTCCGGTAATGCCATTATCAATGTCATTGTGGGCGGTACGGGTACCCTGATCGGAGCACTCTACGGCTCTTCGATTCTGACCGTGTTGCGCTCAGTGATTGGGTCATTCACAGCCCATCATCAAATAGTGATTGGTGTGATTTTTATGGTGTCGGTGGTGTTTTTCCCCAAGGGACTGATCGGTTATGTGGTTGAAGCGATGCAGCGACGTGCAGCCAAGCCCAGGGAGTTGGTATGAACCCTATTCTTGAAGTTACCGACCTGACCGTGCGGTTTGGCTCGCTTGTGGCCGTGAACAAGATCAGTATGAGCGCGCAACGTGGGCACATCACCTCCGTCATTGGGCCGAATGGCGCCGGTAAAAGTAGCTTGTTTAATCTGATCAGCGGTGCAATTGCACCTTCGGCGGGCCAGGTTGTGTTTGATGGTGAACCGGTCACAGGCTTGGCGCCTAACAAAATGCTGGTGGCCGGTTTGGCCCGTTCGTTTCAAATCACCAATTTGTTTTTCGACCTCACGGTTCATGAAAATTTGCGCCTGGCAGCCCAATTTCTAGAATATGGCCGTGGTTTGTTCAAACCGGTGTCTCATAGCCGTGCAGCAAGACAGCGTGTTGAGGAACTCACAGAGCGTTTCGCATTAGGCAGCACGTTGGGTGAGTTGGCGGGTGCACTGTCGCACGGCGAGCAACGTCGACTGGAAATCGCCGTTGCTCTGGCCACCAAGCCACGCATGTTACTGCTCGATGAGCCCACGCAGGGCATGAGCCATGCCGACACACATGAAACCGCCGACATGATTCGCGGTTTGGTCAACGACTCACTGAGTATTTTGTTGGTCGAGCACGATGTGGATTTGGTGATGAGTTTGTCAGACCATGTGGTGGTGATGCATCAGGGGCAAAAGCTGGCTGAAGGCACCCCTCAAGCCGTGCGCGGTAACCCGGCGGTGCAAGCTGCTTACTTTGGAGATAAGGCCCATGCTTGAACTCGATGAGGTGCACGTTCACTACGGCCTAAGCCACGTACTGCAAGGTGTCAGCATCAAGGTCCGGGCAGGTGAGGTGGTGGGCCTGTTTGGACGCAACGGTGTGGGTAATACCACTATCATGAAAACCATTGCAGGCTGGCTGACACCCACTCAAGGGCGAATTGTCTTCAACGATCAAGCAATTGGCGGTGTGCCATCGGATGTTATTTGTAGACGGGGCATTGGTTTTGTGCCGGAAGACAGACGCATTTTCCCGGGCCTGACTGTGGAAGAAAATTTAACCCTGGGTTTTATGCAATGCCCCAGGCGATCTGGCCTTGAATCTAAGCAGAAACTACAAGAAATTTATGAGCGCTTTCCAAGACTACGCGAACGACGACTGCAATCGGGTACGACTCTTTCGGGCGGTGAACAGCAAATGTTGGCTATGGCGCGCGTGTTGGTAGGCGCGCCGAAGCTGCTTTTGATCGACGAACCCACCGAGGGCTTGGCCCCTAAAATTGTCGATGAAATTTTTCAAATCGTGCAAGCACTGGCCAAGGATGGTTTGGCTGTAGTGCTGGTCGAACAAAACATCCAGCGCGCAGTCGAACTGTCGACCCGTTTTTATGCCATTGAACGTGGGCAGGTTTTGCTGCATGGTGATGCCGCCAATCCTGCCCAGCGGCAGGCGCTGTTCACGCGAATCGCGGTATAAAGGATCGACCTCCAAAGGAGCCGCACAAGCGCTCCCCTCACCCCCTACTTTGCACCGTCAAATATCCATTGTGCGAGAGCTTTTGCATCTGCGTCAGAAAGGGAATCTTGGGCGGGCATTGGAATTTGCCCCCATTTTCCACTGCCCCCTTTCTTGATGCTCTCAAAAATACGGTCAACCGCGTCGGGGGTTTTTGCATATTTTTTCGCGACATCTCTCCAGGCTGGGCCGAGTACCGGCTTGTCCACGGAATGGCATGCAGTACAAGTTTTAGCTTGGGCAAGCTCTAGATTGGCGTAAGCCGAACTTGCCATACCTAGTGTGGCAAGCAGTAAGCAGGCTTGAATGGACCCGGTTTTTAACATGACGACTTATCCATACATTCGAATTGAATTTTTTGAGATCTTGGGTCTCTATTTTTAGTGACCCAAGTTTGATCAAAAACAGTTTAACGATCGGGTCGGCAAATTTCATTACCCACCGTTACCTCGTGTGTGAGGTGATTTGCCTTACTGTTTTGGCCCTTCGCCTAAGCGACGTCCGAGCGAAACGACATAAGGAGCCGCGCGCGCCGCTAACATTGGATCGCTAGTAGGTTCGACACCCTTGGGCAATACCATCGGGTTATAAGTGATGGTTAAGCACGCACCTGTAGCATCTGGAGCGACCGATTTAATAGTCAATTTTCCCAATGACACTTTCTTGCGATCTTCGGGCAAAGGCACCACCGCACTGTCGATCTTGTCTCCAGCCTGCGCTAGCTGCAAGTTGAAATCAAATACAACGCTACCGGAGGCAACACGCTGGCGGAGGTCTTCAAACAAAAAATCGCTACCCTTAGCCTTGGCTTCATCGTCACTTAGGCCTTGGGTTCCACCAACGGGTTCGAAGATCCATTTGCCAATTTGCTTCTTACCGCTAGCATCAACAAATCCAAAACCGTGCACACCCCAATAATTTACTTTTGCAAAGCTCGCAGGCACTGGTTGTCCTGCAAAATACTTGCCTTGGAGTAATACTTCAGGATTGGCCTCTGCAAACTGTTGCACTTTGGCAGGATTTGGCCTTTTAGTCTCGGCTTCTGGAGCGAGTGAAAGTAGGCGACCTAAAAGTTGCTCAGGCGTTGCTGCTCCAAAGACTGGCGCAGAAATATTACCCATTTGCCAGCTTTCCGAATTGGGGAGATTAAACTGTAAGGCCATATTGCGTTGGCTTTTGGCATTATCCGGTGCCTTTGGATTGCCGCCTCCGATGGAGAACCGAGCAATCACCGGAACGGGATTGCCGCTGAAGGCAGAGGCGCTTGAAAGTGCTCGACCTTCGGCGCTTCCTACAAATTCGGCGCTTGCACATAGGCCTTTGGCACCGGAACGTCGAAAGCCCTCAAACTTGCCGCCGGCAAGTTCGAACGCATCGACTAATTTGCCGGGGTCAGTTTGTGAATAGGATGGTGTGCTTAGCGTTACCGCTGTGCAGGCAAGCGTGCTAAGGGATAAGTTTCGTGTGACGTGAATGATGTTCATACTGATGCTCCTCCAAAAATTTTTGTTGAAAAACCGCCTGTGATATGCCGCGTTACGTACTTTGAATGCTTTCGAGTCTTGATGTTTTCTGCGCTGTCGACCAATCTTAGCCGGGAAGGTAATCGGTGTAACTCGCTGATGCTCACACAACGCGGACGTATAATACATTGCACACAATAAAATTGTCCAGACAGTATCTTATAAAATCAAGTTTCTTAAAATCTTTCATCTCTCCAAAACTAACAACCACCACGACTTTACGATGTTTGTTAAGCTTCAAGGGTGTACGAAACTAAATGCGTGCAAAGCCGCTAGCGCCAGTGCGCTAGAGATCGTCGTTTATTCCCCGTCGTCAAATGCCTACTCCACCCGCTTTTCCACTTTCTCATCATCTTTGCTTCGCTCTTTATAGTGCCTCCCTATCGATGACTAAGGTGTATCGGCCGCTTCTTAAAGAGCTGGGATTAACTTACCCCCAATACCTCGTGCTCGTGGTACTTTGGGAGCGAGAAAAGTGTACAGTGTCTCAGTTGTGTGAGGCGCTCTATTTGGATAGTGGAACTCTTTCACCCCTACTTAAGCGACTACAAGTATCTATGTTGGTGACCCGCGAGCGGAGCGCGAAAGACGAGCGACAGGTGTTCATTGGTTTGACGCCGAGAGGTCGCGCTTTTCAAAAGAAGTGTGCGGTTCTTCCCGAATGTATCGTGTCGGCAACAGGCTGTAGTCTGGATGCCCTAAATGAACTTACCGAACAGTTGCAAGTGCTTCGAAATCGGCTCCATGACAGCGTTGCCCCACATTCGGAGTGACGAGGGATACTTAGCGTTGGTCGTCATGACGTAGGACCAAACGAACTCAAATTTTTCCGGCTTGATGTTATCTCCCCAAGCCGGCATGGCCTGTAGGCCATTGCGTACTGGGTTCGAGAGGCGAGGCTTGTCTTCCTGTTTGATCTTATACAAATCAAAGAATGAGTTTCCCGAGACCTGCCTATTCAGGCTGTGACAGCGAGCGCAGTAACTGGTCTAAACCTGCTTGGCCTCGCTGGCCTTATTTGGATCGAAACGGGTGACATCGGCCGCAAAAGCGGGGGCCTGACCCCGCGATTAGCGTCGCAACAAATGCTCATTGGAGCTGCGCTATGCGGACTGTGCCCATGACAAGCTAGTCGCGCTTTCCTGCAAGCGGCGAGGTTTTTGTCCGTGGTGCGGCGGTGCGTTATAGGGCCGGCCAGAGGAAGACCCTGGAGCGTTTATGCCGATACATTACACGCCCAGCCCTCGCCAATGACCGAGGGTAGTGAAATGCGGCAGGCCAAGTCGAGTTGAAGTTCAGGACACTGTGGAGAGACGGCACGACGCCTCAGGCCATGTCACCACTGGAGTTTATGCAGCGCTTGGCGGCCTCGCGGACGATGGCGGGCCGCACTCGGTCGGCGGATGCGCCTGGGTTGGTCCAAGCTACTGAAGCGCGTCTTCAATCTCGATCTGGAGTTTGAACAGATCAGTTGGCGCAGGCACCAACCTGCGTAGACGGGTCGCGCCTACCAGCGCTTTCTGCCCAAACTGTGGCGGTGAGCTGAAGATTATTGCGGCGATCCTTGAGAGGCCGACGATTGAGAAGATTCTCACGCACCTGGGCCTGGAGGCGAGAGCGGCCACCTCGCGCGCGCCCAGCGGCAGAGGACGTTTCAAGACTTCTGATCCCATAGCCAAAAAGCCGCAATGCGCCCGACTGAATATTTGCGGCAGAACTGCTTAACTGATTTACTTCAAAAGCAATCTGCCCTCCCATCAAGTCGATCAGCGCAGGGCCAGAACTCTTATAAGCGATCGCATTGAGCTTGAAGCTTAAGGCATCTTCTCGTGAATAATCCATTAGTGATCAATGAACACGACGGCGAGGTCTTCAGCGGATAATGTTGTTTGATCGTCTGATCAAACGCCCGTAGATGCACTGCCTGCCAACGCAGAGGTGTCATCAAATCGTTTATTCAAGATTGGTACTACCGAGACTATCAAGAGGCATTCTGTGCCAGGATGTTAAGCATGACAAAAGCCCTGATTCGCCTTGCGAGGCCCGCTGACGCCGAAGTGATGGCCGCTTTGTCTCGAGACACCATCGAAGCTGGTCTGCCCTGGCGCTGGGTCGAACCAAGGGTGCTGCGCTGCATTGCAGATCCTGATCATAATGTTGTAGTGGCCGATTTAGCTGATGAGGCCGGTAGTGCCAGTCGGTTTGCGGGCTTCGGCATCATGCAATTTCTCGATGAGCATGCCCATCTCGCGTTGCTAGCGGTGTCGCCGGCCATGCAAGGTCACGGCGTCGGCGCTGCGGTGCTCGCCTGGCTGATGCGCTGCGCCGAAGTCGCCGGAGCTGCAACCGTGAAGTTAGAACTCAAGTCGAATAATATTCGGGCGAGGCGCTTTTATGAGCGTGCTCAGTTCCGCGAGATTGGGCTTCGAGCTGGAGGCTACTACGGTCTGGCCGATCAATGCGTGATGGAGCGACGCTTGCGCAATGTTCACGTGTCGACAAACTGAGAAGCATGCGCAAAGAATTATCGCAAAGGAAATGAAAACATGAAAGCTGCCGTACTTGGAATGCAAGGCCTTGTCCTACAGGATCATCCAACGCCCGTACCCGGGCCTGAAGAAGTTTTGGTGAAGGTGAGGGCGTGCGCACTGAACCGTGCCGACCTGGGCATGCTGGCTGGGCACAAGCATGGCTCCGCGGGCGGTGCCGGCACGGTACTGGGCATGGAATGGTCGGGCGAGGTGTCTGCCCTGGGTGAGAAGGTGAGCGGGTTCAAGATCGGTGATCGCGTCATGTGTTCTGGCAAGGGAGCCTTTGCCGAATATGCCGTCGCCGATCTGGGCCGCGTGATGCATTTTCCAGATGTTGGCATGAGTTTCGAACAGGCGGCCTGTCTGCCAGTGGCCCTGCAAACGATGCACGATGCGGTGGTGACGAATGGTGCGCTGCGACCCGGCCAGAGCGTGCTGATTCAGGGGGCGTCATCAGGTGTGGGCCTGATGGCGATGCGTATTGCCAAGTTGATGGGGGCATCTCTTGTGATCGGCACTTCGACCCAGGCGGCAAGACGCGCCCGGCTCCATGAGTATGGTGCGGATCTTGCGCTCGACAGCAGTGATCCGACTTGGGTGGCTGAAGTCTTGAAGGCCACCGAAGGACGTGGCGTGGATATGATCGTGGATCAGGTCTCCGCATCCGTGGCCAACCAGAATCTCGCCGCCACGGCCATTAAGGGCCGCATCGTGAACGTGGGCCGTCTGGGAGGCATGCATGGCGACTTTGATTTTGACCTCCATGCCTTGCGACAGATCAATTACATCGGGGTCACCTTTCGTACCCGCTCTACAGAGGAAGTGCGTCAGATCAATGCTGCGATGAAACGAGACCTGTCCGGCCATCTGAGCCAGGGTCGGCTTCAGTTGCCTATTGACAAAACATTCAGATTTGAAGACCTGAGCGCAGCTTATGAACATATGCGCGGAAATGCCCATTTCGGCAAGATTGTCGTGACGATGAGTTGAACTCAATAAGTCTTGTAACGAAAGATCACGGCTCAAAATTAGAAATTAGGAGAACCCAATGTGGGCTAAGAATTGTTGGTATGTCATTGCTTGGGAACATGAAATTCCGGCTGCGGATTCACCCAAGCTTTTTACTCGCACCTTGCTCAACGAACCAGTGTTGGTCTATCGAACCGGCGACGGCGGGTTGGTTGCGATGGACGATCGTTGCCCGCATCGTCACGCACCTTTATCCATGGGGCGTAAAGAAGGTGATTTTATTCGCTGCGGATATCACGGTCTCAAATTTGATGCTAAGGGAAGTTGCGTTGAGGTACCGGGGATGGAGCGTGTCCCGCCGAAGCTTTGCGCGCGCACGTATCCCGTTGTTTCCAAAAACAAATGGATTTTTGTTTGGATGGGGGAGGCTGCCAAGGCAGATCATGCCATGTTGCCTGACAACTTTTCCTGCGCCAGCCCGAAATGGCGCAACTTGCCCGGATACCTGCACTACGACACGCCCTACTTACTGATTTGCGACAATCTGCTCGATTTTTCTCATCTCAGTTATGTACATGAAAAGACCCTCGGCGGTTCAACCGCCATCGCTCAGTCGCGGCCTGTCATTGAACCTGTCACCGCCCCCGGCCAACGCGGGATTAAGGTATCGCGCCATGTGCCCAATGTTCCTGCACCGCCGTTTTACCAACGCTTTCGAAAATTCGATACCCATCTTGATCGCTGGTTCATCTACGAGTTCCTAATGCCCGGCACATTACTGATGCACTCTGGTGGTCGACCGGTGACAGATGCGGTGGATGATCTATCAAATGCTGTGCAACTACATAGCTGCCAAACGCTCACACCTGAAACTGAAGACAGTACCCACTACTTTTTTCAGCAATCGCACCAAGCGGGTGTGGGAGATGCGACCGTGACCCAGTCGATTTTCGATTCGTTGGTCGACGCATTTGAAGAGGACCGCGCCATGATTAGTGCGCAGCATCGCAATATTGACCGGCCTGGCGGCGCGCCGATGGTGCCTCTGCATTTCGACTCTGCCTTGGTGCAGTTTCGTAAGCTGATTTCAGTTGAAATTGATGCGGAGAGACGGACAGGAAATGCGGTCCTGCGATGACGAATGCCTAACGTTTTGAAATCTCAGTGAGAGCCTGAGCCGTGGGCGGCATCACGCCGTCATGACCCGGATCTTCTGGTGGAAGCTCGGGCGCAGGACCTCTGTCTGGCTCTACTGGCAAAGGCAGCACATCAGGATCTGGATCACGCTTGGGAGGGGCATGGCTTTTAGGTTCCGTGAAACTCGTCATATCAACTCCTTGAAAAGGCAACGGAACTCACCATAACCATTGTATGGGGTCGGCGCCGACGCAAAATATTACTTTCCTGTAAATGTTCCTAGACGTGAACCTTCACTATGTGGCGGGGTATACAAGGTGTCCGTGCGGTCGCGCACGTAAGAGAGTCATTTTTGCGGCGAAGCCTCTTGGGGATTAATCATTAAATGTCTTTATTACATTCCCAGTCTTTGTTCACACAGCAAAGTTATCGTCAACTTCGCATCACGACCGGACTAATCATGTGGTTCTATCTGGGCGGCCACATGCTCAATCACTCATTGGGACTGATATCGCTTAACTTAGCGGAGCGCAGCATGCGTACCGCCGTTGGGCTGGTGCATTTCTGGCCCATAACGGTTCTGCTTTAGGGTGCTTTCCTGATACACCTGCTTTTGGCACTCATCGGCATTTGGAAAAGACCTAGCCTACGAATGCAATGGTCCGAGGTCTTGCGCATAGCGCTTGGTTTGGGCTTTCCGTTATTGCTTATTGGGCATGTGTTTGCCACTAGGGTGAGCTATGAATGGTTTCAATTGCCTTCGGAGTATGGTCGCGTGGTGACTGGGCTTATTTCCTCAGGTTCCGAAGGGCGGCACCTGGCCTTGTTAGCACCCGGATGGATCCACGGATGTCTCGGGCTGGATCTCAGCCTCAGGCGTCGTGTCCTAAAGGTTTGGCGTAGACTCTTCTGGGCACTCGCTGTGGCTTTACCAATTTTCGCTGCAGCCGGGTTCTTAGCGATGGAGCGTGAAGTGACCATCCTGCTCAATGATCCCCATTGGCGAGAGACCCTTTCTATCAAGCTGGCCGCCGAACACGGAGCGTTAGTAAAGTCTCGGCGAGAGCTGGTCGTTGACGTTTACCTCGTCACAGTCGTCAGTGTGATTTTGTGTCGGATTTTTATTTTGTATCGACGTCAAAAGCCGCTTACGTGAGTTAACCATTGTATTTGATCTTTGGTGGGCCATGGTAAATGCCATGGCCCACTTGGAGCGGCGAACGCCGAGAAGCTCGATGCACATCCATTTTTTTGGATCCCGTTTGAATCACACAGTGCCAACTAAGTGGCTGCTCTCGTGGCCTCGCGCAAGGCGGACCTGGGGGGCTGGATGCTTGGGCGAGGGCAGAAGCGCGCGGTTATTGAGTTTGTTGTCGCTCTGTGCATCTTCAAGACGTACGATTTGGGGCTTGACCTGCGTTTCCTCGACGACTCGGCGTACTAACCCTTGGGTTTGCTCGACCACGATGACAAGATCAATCTTGGCATGGTCGATCACAAACGCAAGCTCTGCAAGGCGAGAGTCGGCATTGAGCGGAACGCAGCATGCGCCGATGGCATTAATCGCGAGCTTATGGAGGAGATGCTCTGGCCGGTTTTCAATCAGAAGTCCGATCCGATGTCCGACCCCATAGCCAGCGGCACGGTACGAATCGGTAAGTTTGCGTACCCCTGCACCAGCTTCTCAGTAGCTGATTTCGGTGCCCGCGGGGCTGTAGGCGCGAGCGGCGTTGGCGGGTACTGCAAGGAACGGGTGATCTGCGTAGAGCCGCACGGCCTCGAAGAAGGCGTCTGGAATGGTCTTGAACTGTTCGATGTCGATCACTTCTAAACTTTCAAGACAGCGTTGGAATCAGGCGATAGGTCACTGCGCTCAGTCCCTTGCTTGTCCATCCTCTGAAAAATAGTTAGGCCGCTCTATGGTCCAAAGGTCTCCCCATAACCGTCCACCATCGTCGACCGTCATCACTTCGCCAGTCATGAACGTGGAGGCAGGGCCGACGAGGAAGAGCGTTGATTCAGCGATCTCGCGCAGGTTGCCGGGGCGTCTCATGGGATTGGCTCGGTGGAAGGCGCGGCGCGCCTCGGGAGGATAGACGTCCAGACCTTCGCTGGCGGTTAGTCCAGGGGCGATGCAGTTGACTCGAATGTTGTACGGCGCCCATTCCACGGCCACTGTGCGTGTGGCCGCAATGACGCCAGCACGGGGCGGCCATCGAATGTGCGATGCCGGGAATGCCGCGATCAACGACGGCCACCAAATTCACGAGCGCTCCGGGTAGGTGTGCTTCACGCCAGTAACGCGCGGCGGCTTGCATCATGTACCACGTGCCGTTTAGATTCGAGTCGATGACTGCATTCCAGCCTTTGACTGAAAAATCAATTGCGGCCTGGGAGAACTGTCCACCGGCATTGTTGACTACGGCCGTTAGTGGCCCGCAATCTTTGGCGATGCGATCAAACAATTGCGTGACTTGGTCGGGGTCTCGTACATTGGTGGCGATGGCCAGTATTTTTGCACCGCGCTCGCCTGCGAACGTGGCCACGCGATCCAACTTTTCCTGAGTACGGCCGCAGATCACGACTTGCGCACCTAGTCTCGCAAGTAATAGCGCAATGGCCCGGCCAATGCCTGTCCCTCCGCCGGACACGAGCACCACGGCACTCTTGAAAAGATCGTGCCGGTAGACCGTGGGCTCGGCCCAAAGTGCCGCCATAATGGACTCTTGTGGGTGCGCCGGCGATGAAAGCTTGCTGTTCTTCATTGCACTCACCCGCGCAACAATTCGCCACTGATGATCAATTTACGAACTTCAGTTGTTCCCGCGCCGATCTCCAAGAGCTTGATCGAGCGATAGAGCCGATTGATCTCGGATTCCCAGATGTAACCGTAGCCGCCATGCACCTGAACCGCATCGTCGAGCACGGAGTTCATTGAATCCGCAGCGAACATCACCGAGGCCGCACTCAGCTTGTGAATCTCCCCTCGGCCGGCTTCGCCGTCACCTAGGGAGCTTGCCACGCGTAGTGTTTGGTAGGTAAAGAGACGCATTGAGTCGACCGCCACGTACATGCGAGCAATTTTGTCCTGGATCATCTGAAAGCTGGCGATGGGCTTACCGAATTGTTGACGTGTACGCGCATACTCGATGCTCAACTCAAGCGCGCGTTCCGATATGCCCAGGCAGATTGGGGCAATCATCGCGCGCTCCAAGTCGAGGCCGCTCATTACCACCTTGACGCCGGCATTCTCTTCACCGATCAGGTTGGCTGCGGGTACTCGGCAATTGTCAAAGACAAGCTCGCCCGTCTGGCTTCCGCGAAAGCCCATCTTTTCGAGCTTTTGAGCGACCCGAAAACCCGGGGAGCTAGCATCGACCAGAAAGGCCGAGATTCCGCCGGATCCGCGCTCTTTGTCGGTTTTTGCGTATACCAGGATCACGTCAGCAACCGGACCGTTTGTGATGAAAATCTTGCTCCCGTTGAGAATGTAAAAATTGCCGTCTTTGGCCGCAGTTGTTCGCATTGAACCCAAGGCGTCGGAACCAGCGCCAGGCTCGGTTAAGCCTAAGGCACCGATTAAGCGGCCCTGGCACAAGCCTGGCACATAGCGCTTTTTCTGCTCTGCATTGGCATTGCGCAAGATGTTGTGCAGGCATAGGAGTGGTGCTCACAAGCTGCAGATAATCACTCGAGCTCGCTATGTCACCCTCAACGACCGACAAAACGTTCACCGTGAAATGCTTGAGTGCATGAATCTTTGAGCGCACACTGCTCTCATAATTATCGGCGAAGGTCTGTATCTGGGCCTTGTCGACCAGTAACTTGCCAATGACATCGAAGATCGCATCTTCTGACCAGCGGGTCAACCATGTTTTATAGTCGCCACAATCGAGCGATTGGTTATATCGGGCGATCAGTTCTGTAATCGCGTATTTGTCTTCGAGGGGGTTGTGCATTCGGGTTTCCGTATTACTGAATGTCAATGCAGAGGGTGCTTTGCGCGTTTGATCGTCTTGCCACTAAGCTGACCTCGCCATGTATTCTTCCAAAGTCTTATGGAAGTGACGAATACGGCTTTCTTGATACACCGACATGGTGGCACCGGCTTTCTTCGATGCCCGAATGCCGCGCTGAATACGCTTCAGATTCTCAGTATCCTGATCGGTGACATCGGCCGCTGAGCCCATTCCAGGTACCTTGTGCCATGAGTCCTCCAGGCCAACAATGGTCGCCTTGCCCACCGCAGGGTGGGTGCCGTCCGCATTTTTGGCGAATAGCATCATGATTTCCATGAGGCACTCTTCGGGGTTGTCGCCATGGGGGCGAAAGCGGTAGACGAGGGGGGTTGCCATGCCCGCCCAAGGACCAAGATTCGGGAATAGAAAATACTGAATCAGATCGATCGATTCGCTAGTGGATTGATTTGAAAAGTCGCGACCTGTCGATTTGGAAACACGCGCCCGCGCGTGATCGGCAATTTTTTCCCGAGCGCTTTCCCCTTCGTCAATTCTATCTCACGGTTGCTGTAAAAGGCAATATCGCGCCGCATGGCATCGGCAATTTTTTGCTCTGGATAGTTGCCAAGTGCCGGACTGGCGACACCTTCCGGCATCACAAAACGGTTCACATGGCGACCATCAAAAATATCGTATTGGGTATTGGTATCTGCCGTGTATTCCACCGATTGAGGATGTGTCGCGGCGATATGCATCCCCTCCATAAAGGCCTCTTCAGCAAGCTTCCAATTGCAGGGCAAGATCTTGCCACCGTGGACGGCCTTATAACGATTATCCGTATTGAAGGCCTTGAAGTGCTCCGGCAGGCATTCCAGGTAACTTTCAAGAGGCTCGCAATTCGGATCAAAGTTAATAAACACAAACCCTGCCCAGAGACCCACTTTGGCTTCGGGAAGGTTGAACGTTTTCCGATCAATTTGGGGAAAATCCCAGGCATTGGGCAAGCCGGCAAGTTTGCCGTCGAGACCCCAGGTGATCCCATGCACAGGGCATTTGATGTGACGTAAGTTGCCGGCTTCGGTACAAAGAATTGTGCCTCGATGTAGGCAGAAATTAACGTAGGCGCGGATGTCGGTTGGGCTGGAGCCTGTTCGAACGATTATGAGTGAATCGTGAACAATTTCGTAAATCTCGGTGTCGCCAACATTGGGAATGTCCTCTTCGCGACAAGCCATCTGCCAGGTTTTTTGCCAGACAGTCTTGATCTCCCGATCATGCCATTCCCTGGTGTAGTAGCGATCCAGAGAAACATCATCGCGGCCCATGTCGCGAGGCGAGTCGATAAGAAGGACTGCCTGTGGAGGTTTAGCATCGCTGGCGAGAATGTCCTGAACGGAACGAGCGGGTGAGCGCGGGACCGAGTCCACTGGTGGTTTCTTGTTAAGTGACAAAGCCACTGGCGCTGTTTTCATTAAATCCTTCCTTCGTTGGGCTATGTTTCTGGAGGGTCGGCCAGAATTATATCTTCGGTAATGTCTTCCCTGGGGAAAGCTTAAAGAATAAATCCCCGTGTCTGCGTTAAGTTCTTGATGGGCTCGGTACCCGTTTCGTCCTTGAGCGAGACCCCCGTTAATTTGCGCTGCATGGCCTGGGTTAAAAGATAAATGAACTTCTCAACTGCAACACCATCACTCATGCCCTGCGCGCGAATATTGGATAGACAGTTGCGTGCTGAGTCGTGTATTCCCACCTTTGGCTGCCAACTCAGATAAATGCCCATACTGTCGGGCGAACTCAATCCCGGGCGTTCTCCAATGAGAATTGCGACCATCTTTGCACCCAGAACTTCACCGATTTCGTCACCAATCGCTACCCTGGCTTGTTGCACCAGGCAAATCGGTGCGAGCGTGATACCTTGGTGACTAAGGACGGGTAACAAGGCCGTTAAAAACCTTGCAGCATTGCGCTCAATCGCGAGCGCCGATAAACCGTCTGCAATAACGATCGCCAAATCTACCGGTGCCGCTATTTCGGCTGCGCGTGCACTAAGTATCCGACGCGAGTTTGCGCTCAAGACACGCCCTAGGTCGGGTCGCTTCAAATAGGTACGACGATCTATTGCCGCGCTTTCCAATACGTTGATATCAAGCGAAAGCAATTCCAGTGCGGCTTGCACTGTCGCGAGGTCCAAAGGATGATGTACGGCATCACGCGCGCGTGCGTGGGCCAATTGAAAGTTGAGCTGTGGCTTGGTTGGCAAGCTGCTGCCTGCGCGCCCCAAGGCAATCCTTGCGTCGGTCAACCGGCGCAGGCCCTGCCAGGAATCTGGAGAAAAGGTTTCGAGATCGCTCATCTAAGTTCGCTCATTGCAATTTACTGAGGGCGCTCGCAAAGCCGAAGGGCAATTTATTACGGAGCTGTACCAATTGCCCCTGGGACATGATGCCCACGGATTGCAACCAGGCTTCGAACTCCGGGGCTGGTCGTAACCCAAGTACCTTCCGAATGTAAAGGGCATCATGAAATGACGTCGATTGATAGTTGAGCATGATGTCATCGGACCCAGGGACACCCATGATGTAGTTGACTCCTGCCACTGACAATAACGTTAGCAAGGTGTCGACGTCGTTTTGATCCGCTTCGGCGTGATTGGTATAGCAAATATCGCAGCCCATAGGTAAACCCAAGAGCTTGCCGCAAAAATGATCCTCCAGACCGGCACGAATTATTTGCTTGGCGTCGTAGAGATATTCAGGGCCAATGAAGCCAACCACGGTATTGACCAGCAAAGGTTGAAATGCCCGCGCCACGGCGTAGGCGCGAGCCTCACAAGTCTGTTGATCCATGCCGTGATGGGTATTGGAGGATAGAGCGCTTCCTTGACCGGTTTCAAAATACATGACGTTATCGCCAAGGCTGCCCCGTCGCAACGACAGTGCCGCATCTTGCCCTTCTTTGAGCAGTGCCAAATCAATCCCAAATGCCTGGTTGGCCGCTTGGGTGCCCGCGATGGATTGAAACACCAAGTCAACGGGCGCACCTTTGTTGATGGCTTCAATGGTGTTTGTGATGTGGGTCAATACACAAGATTGGGTCGGAATATCGTACTTGTGGATGATGCGGTCCACTAGCTCAATAAGCGTGGTGACGGCGCGGACATTGTCGGTAGCGGGGTTGATGCCAATTACGGCATCGCCGCTAGCGTAAAGCAAGCCATCCAGAATCGATGCGGCGATGGCGCTGGGGTCATCGGTCGGATGATTGGGTTGAAGCCGCGTCGAGAGCCTACCTTGCAAGCCTAAAGTGTTTCTAAAACGGGTGATGACACGACACTTTTGGGCAACCAGAATGAGGTCCTGATTACGCATAATCTTCGAAACGGCTGCGACCATTTCTGGCGTCAAACCATCCGCTAACGCGCTCAGCACTGCGCCGCTTGCTGTATCTGAAAGAAGCCAGTTTCGAAAGTCGCCGACGTTGAGATGACTGACCACCTTAAAGGCCTGCGGATGATGCCGGTCGACAATGAGACGACTCACTTCGTCGCACTCGTAGGGTACAAGAAGTTCCTCAAGAAAGCGCTTGAGCGGCACCTCGGCAAGCGTTTGCTGGGCGGCAACACGCTCTTCTTCGTCCAACGCCGCCAAGCCGGCCAGTTGGTCTCCCGATCGCGCGGGCGTAGCCTTGGCCATTAAGGTCTTAAGATCTGCGAACAAATAGGTATGAGAGTCGATCGTATGGGAATAGCTCATGAACCCAAACTCTAATGGCAATCAGATGGGATCGCAAGCTCAAACCGCACGAGTTAACCTAGGAGAATGACGGCAAGTAGTAAGCCAAACACACGGCATTTTTTGGTTTAAGCAAGATCCATGCTTATGCAGAAGCGTTATAGTCTGCAAAAGTTGGAGACCAGCACCGCTAGCTTGGCTCGCCGTAAAATTTTAAGAGTGCTGAGGAGTGAACAATGTTTAAGTTAAATGTTAACGGCAAAGAGGTTTCAGTCGATGTTGAGCCGGAAATGCCATTGCTTTGGGTGCTTCGTGAAGAGATTGGCCTGACCGGCACGAAGTTTGGTTGCGGCATTGCCCAGTGCGGGGCTTGTACGGTCCATGCCGACGGGGTGCCCTTACGTTCATGTTCAGTTCCCGCTTCTGCGCTCACGGGCGCCAAAATCACGACGATTGAAGGCCTGTCCAGTGACAGTACCCATGCGGTGCAAAAGGCTTGGGCTTGGGTAGACGTACCGCAATGCGGTTATTGCCAAAGTGGTCAGATCATGGCGGCAGCCGCTTTGCTGAAGAGCACCCCAAAGCCCTCCGACAAAGACATCGATGAGGCAATGACTAATATTTGCCGTTGTGGCACCTATCAGCGTATTCGCGAGGCGATTCACCTGGCTGCAGGAACCATCAAGACTTCCGATGTTCGGGTGCAAGAGCTCGCCAATCAATTGACTCAAGCGTAGGTGAATGACATGACAACCAATTCAACTACAAAACGAGTGGTAAAAAGTAATCGCCGTCAATTTCTGCTGGGGTCGGCTGCGGTAGCTGGCGGAGGTTTAGCCCTAGGGTTCGATTTCGCACCTTCGCTGATAGGTGTGGGCAATGCCCAAGCGCAGGCGGTGGTGCCAGGCGATGCAGAGGTGAACCTATGGGTGGTGGTGAAGCCAGACGATACTTGTGTCATCCGGATTGTGCGCTCAGAAATGGGGCAGGGCACCCGTACTGGTCTGGCCCAGTTGGTTGCCGAAGAATTGGAGTGCGACTGGCCTAAGGTGAGAACTGAAGATCCTACTCCTGGGCAAAGCCTGGCTCGTAAACGCGCCTGGGGTGAGTTCTCCACAGGAGGAAGCCGAGGCATTCGTATTTCGCAAGATTATGTTCGACGCGGAGGTGCCGCGGCCCGCATCATGCTGATGCAAGCGGCCGCCAATGGCTGGTCAGTACCGGTCACAGAGCTTGAGGTGGAAAAGGGCGTCATTACTCATAAACCCAGCGGTAGAACGACGTCTTACGGAAAAGTGGCTGCGGCTGCAGCAAAGCTCACACCTCCCGATCCCAAATCGATTGTGCTTAAGAACCCACGTCAGTGGACCATTGCCGGCCGAGCTTTACGCCGTCTCGACACGCTGGACAAGCTCAACGGCTCCAAGGTTTTCGCTGCGGACTTACGTTTGCCGGGAATGCTAAGCGCAGCTATCAAAGACTGTCCGGTGTTCGGTGGCAAGCTGGTGAGCTACGACGAGAGTAAGGTGCTTGGCCTGCGCGGCGTCAAGAAGGTTATCAAGGTGAATGCGTCTACGGTTGCTGTTGTGGCCGACAATTGGTGGCGAGCGAAAAATGCACTTGATAAATTGCCTATTGTTTGGGATGAAGGCAACAACGCCAAAGTTTCAAGTGCGAGCATCGCCGAGCATTTGAAAGTAGGATTGACGATGCCGGGCACGGTCAAAGACGACTTTGCGGGCCGTGATGAAGGCGACGCGCGAGGTGCAATTGCCAGTGCAGCTAAAAAAATTGAGGCGACTTACAGCACTCCGTTCCTGGCGCACGCCACGATGGAACCCATGAATTGCACCGTTAAGCTCAGCGCAAATCGCGCCGAAGTTTGGGTGCCCACTCAAAATGGTGAAGCCTCGCATGCAGCGCTTTCCGAGGCGGCGGGTTTGCCTTTGGATAAGTGCGAGGTGTACAAGATGGACTTAGGCGGTGGCTTTGGCCGACGCGGTGGCACGCAAGACTACGTGCATCAGGCGGTAGCCATTGCCAAGCATTTTCCCGATACACCAGTGAAATTACTTTGGTCGCGCGAGGAGGATCAAGCGCACGATTTCTACCGTCCAATTTCTCAGTGCAAACTCACCGGGGGGCTCGATGCCAGTGGCAATCTCACAGGTCTGGCCGTCCGCATTTCCGGGCAGTCGATCAATGCTACCTTGAACCTGCGGGCTATTAATGGAAGCAAAGACGAGCGTCAAGTTCAGGGCTTTTGGAAGACGCTTGAAGGCGATGCGCAAATGGGCTACACCATCCCCAATTTATTGGTGGAGTATGCGATGCGCAACACCCATGTGCCGGTCGGCCCATGGCGAGGCGTAAACACCAATCAAAACGGTGTGTATCTTGAATGTTTCATGGAAGAGATGGCGCGCGCCGCCGGGAAAGATTCTGTTGAATTTCGCCGCGCTTTGATGAAGAATCATCCCAAGCATCTAGCTGTGCTGAATGCGGCGGCCAAAGCCGGTAATTGGGGTAAGCCATTGCCTGCCGGCGTGCATCGCGGCATCGCTCAGTTCATGGGTTATGGAAGCTACTCCGCAGCGACTGCCGAAGTATCTGTCGGCCCGAAAGGTGAGGTCAAAGTTCACAAAATGGTACTAGCATTGGATTGCGGTCATGCCGTCAATCCTGAGCAAATTGCGGCGCAGGTGGAGGGCTCTGTAGCCTACGGTTTGAGTGCCACCTTCTTCGGTGAGGTGACGGTCGAAAATGGTCGGATGAAGGAGCTTAATTTCGACACTTACCGTGTGCTGAAACTGGTCGGCATGCCTAAAGTGGAAACGGTGATCGTTCCTTCGTTTGATTTCTGGGGTGGTGTCGGTGAGCCGACAATTTGTGTGGTGGCACCGGCGGTGTTGAACGCGATTTTTGCGGCCACCGGCAAACCTGTGCGGGATTTGCCGTTGAAAAATCAAGGCTTTACGTTTGCGTGAAGGGGTGGTTCGGCACGCCTTCTTCGTAAGGACTTAGATTGCCCGGATGCGCCAAGATCGATGTTCTTGGCGTGTCTGGGTACTGATTAGCGCCTAAGGGGTTTGCCGCCAGATACCTAAGCGCCTTCGATTTGAATAGGGGCGTAATACGGCCGCCCCCCCAGCGCATCAACTCGAGCCCAAAACTCCGGACCTGAGGCTAGCCCGCGAGGATCTTTGGCTAGGGTTTGACGGAACATGTTCCAGGAGTCCGGGTGCAGCTTTATGGCTGCCGCAAAATGCGTTGTAGCCTCTTTCTCGTGACCAGCGCGAAGCAAATATTGCCCAAGCCGAAAAAGCGTGTGCGCCTGCGCAATCGCAGGATCAGGCTTCTTGAGGCGTGCTGCAGTCTGTTGAGCGTTCAGCACATGGGCACTATCGGAACCTTTGATGGCCCAGTCGCGAACTGCTTCCAAGTAAAGAGACTTTAAACGATCACGTTCCGCCACGGCCGCATCCGGCATGACGAACTTGGACCGGTCCATTTGACGGAACCCGTCGGTAGATCCTGCCGTTTCAGGGGGGCGCACGATACGACCCGCTTCATCGATCCAAACGGCTTGCGGCACATTCACCATGTTATAAAGGTCCGCGATGTGATGGTCGCGATCAATCAAACAAGGATACTTTGGTGCGGCCGCATCAATCCAGGGCTTGGCAGCCTCGGGTTGATCCATGGCCACTGCCAGGATGACAAAACCAGAATTCTTTAAATCGTCGAACAATGCCTGCCACACGGACAGGTCGGCTCGACAGCCTCACCAGGATGCCCAGGTCGCCAGTAGTACCTTTTTCCCACGATAGTCTGACAAGCGGTGCTTGCGACCTTCGAGGTCTGGTAATTCGAAATCTGGTGCTTCGAGCGTACCAAGTGCGTCAGCACGTCGCGCCGAGCCTGTCCCCAGGACCCAGGTGCTAGAAGCTGCATCATGTGCGACCGGGTAGCCCATATGACGCCACATTTCAGCGATATCGAGTCTGCCGTTGCGCACTAGTGATGTTGAGGATTGCGGCAGCGCTACACAAGTGTCGTCTTGGCAAAGGCCCTCAGGCTTCCATGACCAGCCTGTGGCCTGTTCGATGGCTTGACCATCGAGCCAGAGTGAGTCGGCATGCGACTCCGCCTGTGGCCAGTGGGTTTCGCGCTGTTCGTTGAGAATCGTGATCATGGTCATTCCTCCAAACTGGTTAGACTAAAATTAGACTTAAACTACTCCGATAACTCCAACCACTGTTCTTCCAATGGCTCCAAAGTGGATTCTATTTCCTTCAGTCTTTTTCCGGCTTGAGCGATTTCACTTGGGCTGAGTGGCTCGCACAACTTGCTCTGTAGTCGTTCCTTTTCGGTCGTGAGCTTAGCAATGTCTGCTTCGAGTTTGTCTAATACCTTACGTGAAGGCTTTGGCCCGGTACTTTTCTTGGCAATAACTCCGCTCGCCACATACTCTGTGGCCAAGGTCGCGCTAGCCGCTAAAGGGCTGGTTGCAATCGGAGCTTGCTTTGAAGTGTTTTTGGAATCTTGCTTGGCGTCTTCGCGCTGCTTTTTGGCATAGTCGAGCAGGTACTTTTGGTAGTCGTCCAAGTCGCCATCAAAGGGCGAGACGCCACCTTGCGAGACCATCCAAAATTCGTCGCAGACCGCACGCAGCAAAGCTCGGTCATGGCTGACCAGCATAACGGTGCCCTCGAACTCATTGAGAGCCATAGATAAAGCCTCGCGTGTCGCTAGATCCAAGTGGTTAGTAGGTTCATCCAATAGAAGCAGGTTGGGCCGCTGCCACACGATCATGCACAGTACCAGGCGCGCTTTTTCGCCGCCGCTCATGCTGCCGACGGCTTGCTTGACCATGTCGCCACCAAAGTTGAACATGCCCAAAAAAGCACGCAAGTCTTGATCGCGTGTGGGTTGGCTACCCAATTTACCCGCGAGGGTGAGATCTTTCACTAACTGAATCATGTGCTCCATCGGATTGTCTTCAGGCCGCAGCACGTCGAGTTCTTGTTGGGCGAAGTAGCCGACGTTCAGGCCCTTGCCTTCGGTCATCTCGCCACCGATTGGCGCCAAGGCTTGAGCGATGGTCTTCACCACTGTTGACTTACCTTGGCCATTGGCGCCCAAGATACCGATGCGTTGGCCTGCCAACACCGATTTGCTGACGTTATTGACAATGATCGTGGGTGGCGTGGCGGCGGGCGCATCGTCTGGCGCAGGATAGCCAAACGATACGTTTTGCATGGACAACATTGGATTAGGAAGGTTGGCCGGCTCTTTGAATTCGAAGGTAAAGTCGGCTTCGGCCAGCAGAGGCGCGATTTTCTCCATGCGATCCAGAGCCTTGACACGGCTCTGAGCCTGCTTTGCTTTACTGGCCTTGGCTTTGAAGCGATCAATAAACTTCTTAAGGTGAGCGATTTTTTCTTGCTGTTTGGAAAAGGCGCTTTGCTGTAGAGCCATTTGCTCGGAACGTAGGTCCTCAAATTTGCTGTAGTTGCCACCGTAGCGGGTGAGCTTGGCACTTTCAATATGAACGGTCACATCGGTGACGGCGTCGAGGAATTCGCGGTCATGGCTAATGACTAGCATCGTGCCTTGATAACGTTGTAACCAGGCTTCCAGCCAGACCAAGGCGTCCAAGTCCAAGTGGTTGGTTGGCTCGTCCAGCAATAGTAATTCCGAGGGGCAGATCAAAGCGCGCGCCAGTTGCAAACGCATGCGCCAGCCGCCTGAAAAGCTGTTCACAGGGTTGTTTAGCTCGCTCACCTTAAACCCCAGGCCAAGGATCAAGGCCTGAGCCCGGGCATCGGCATCATGGCCGCCCGCATCGTAAAGCTCCATATAGGCATGGCCCAGACGTTCGCCATCGCCGCTCGCCTCCGCCGCCTCCACTTCGAGCTGAGCAGCTCTCAGCACAATATCGCCTTCGACCACGAAGCTGGTGGCACTCTGATCGGTTTCCGGCATATCTTGGGCGACTTGGGCCATGCGCCATTGCGAAGGGATTGAATACTCGCCGCTATCCTCATGGAGGGAGCCGTTTAGAAGCGCAAATAGTGAAGATTTACCGGCTCCGTTCCGACCCACCAAGCCGACTTTCTCGCCGGGGTTAATCCCCACCGATGCGCTATCAAGCAAAACTTTGGCACCGCGGCGAAGCACGACGTTTTTAAGGGTAATCATGAAGACAACAGACAATAGAGGGGCATGTGGGGGCTAGGAGCACGGTGCTTACTGGTCGTAATCGGCCCGCTGAGGACCAAATTCAAACCGAATTAAAAAAACACAAAAGTTGTGGACCGAGAGGAATCCACACACTCGCCAGGGGGCGCGCTACCAAGGGGAAGGTGGTTATTTTACTCCCTTGGCCAAACGAAGGAGAGTGGCGACGCCAGCAAACGTTTGGAAATGGCCCGCCGAATTCGTTTTCGGTCCACGCCGCTGACATTGTGAGCCGATAGCGCGACGCGAAAGGCCAGGTAAAAACTGACCAAGAGATTGAGCAAGGCCATCACCGGAATCGAGGCAACACTCCACCAAAATGAGTCCAGTTTAAACGCCTCCGAGCCCAAACTGGCCACCGCCGCGGTAATCTGCCCCGTTGACAAAGTGACGTGCCTCACTTCCAGTCCTATCCCGAAAAATGTCGCGAAAGCGGGAATAAGTCCTAGCATCAACCCCAGTGAAATACTCGAAGCAAAGGCCGAAACATTTCGCCGCCAAAATGAAGCCCAGCGCGCCGCGCGTTCGGGACCGAGCCAGTCTGAAATGCGCGGATTGTGACGAATCGCCGATTCCATACGATGCAGCACAAACCAGTTCTCCGCCCAACCGGCCATGAGGCTCGAAACGAATAGAAGTACGCCGGTAAAGGCTGCGAAAAAGGCCATCGGACCGAGCAGGGTTAGTGACTCAAAAACATGGTGAGCTTCCTTCTCGCCAATCATTGGGCGACCCAAAAATAGCCAGAGGGCCGCGCTGATAAAGAGGACACATGGAATAACCAGGCTAAGGTTGCCGATCACCGCGGCCACCTGGGAGCGTACTAAATGAGTGATTTCGTCAACGAAAGCTTTGAGGGCCGCGTCGTTTTCCACGTCTTTAAGTCGAACCGCCAAGGCCGGGGCGGTCATGGCGGGCTGCTTCGTAGCCACGGTCCAATGTAATAGGCCGATCAACAAAAAACTTAAAGAATAATTAAGCCCAGCTAAAAATCCAGACCAAAAAACTGACGCACCAAGGCCTGCAAGCACGAATTTGGCGACCGTCGTGAGCGACATAAACGCACCGCCACCGGCCGCTCGCCGCAACATGCTGCGGTACTCTTTCTTGTCGCGGGTGATGTATTGCTCGCCGGTTTGCGCGCTTCGCTCTGCCACTTTTGCCGCCAATAGTGACGAGTTGGCGGTGACCAAGGAGCGTAGGCCTCTGTCTTCGTTGGACTGAACCAATAGTCTCAGTACTAGTCTTTGTACGCTCACTTCGGGTCGCCCCGGAAGCAGGCAATCCATCAACTCGCGGATACGGATAATGCGTTTTCGCATTTGCCTGAGCTGAAAAACCAGGCCGATCGATACACCGTGTTCTTCGAGATGGCTATACACGCTGCCGGTGGCGAGGCGGCACTCTTCGAGGCGTTCTCGAAAACGCTGCGCGCGCCGCGCCACAAGCTCAGCATCTCGTGGGAAGGCGACAAAGGCTGCGCGCAGACTCTCCGCATCGGCCGACAGGGCGTGAAAAGGACGATCTTTGATTGCTTCTTGAGTCATGCGCAGGCGCATCTCCGCCGAGAAGCCAGTCGAGCGCACTTGGCTTGCACAATAAATCATGGCATCCAAAAGCTCATGCTGCCAAAGGCTTAGGCCTTCAATTTTTGAGGGGAGGGTCAGTCGTTGCGCCAGGACCTGTAGCGCGGACTCATCAAGCGCACTTACCCAGCCGCTGTCGGCTTCGTAGTCCAGGGCCAACTCAAAAAGCTCGGCCGCGTCATTGGTTTCGGGGGACATTGGTAACAGTCGCAAGCGTAGGCGTCTCCCGACCTCGCTCACAAATGAAGTGCGTGGCGCAAAGCCAAAGTCTGCCAGTAAAGTGGTGATGTCCACGGTTTCGGAGGTGACGGCCCACCATTTCTGAAACTGATCTCTAAGCGTTGGGGAAAGGCTAAGCAGAGTCAGCATCTCTTGCAAACGTCGGGTTGATGCCTGCGCCGATCCATGCGCTGTCCGGCTCGATACGGACTCGGCGCCTCGAATCCACTGCAGTAGTCGAATCAGTGACAGATGCCGTTCAGCTACGGGTGCGCTGGCATCCAGTGCCGACAGGGTGTTTTCTAGTTCTTGCATTTCGGATGTCCTGAACGGGCAGCGCCTGCATTGTAGGCTGACTCGTGTGACTCAACACGCGAGAGGTCAATTTGACGAGAGCGGGCGCTGGAGACGCTGCCCCGTATTGGGGCGCGTTAGCGGTTGAGGGAAACGTTGCAGTTACGGGCTTTGCTATTTGGATACTAGCCCTGCGGCGAGCGCCTGTCAGACTAGATTGTTACTCGTTGATGGTCGATTAAAAGCAATAAAGCCTTACAAATAGAGCCTTACAATTAGAGTCGAGAAACTCAACGAAATGATTTACGATGGCTCCAAGAAACACGATGAAATCTACGGGCTGGTCGAGGCTCACTGTCTTAGTCGTTTTTATGCTGCTGGCAAGCTGCAGCGTCCTCATGATGGAATTTCCGAGCAGAGCTTTCGGGTGATCAAACACGGTGAGACGTGACGGTTAGATCCTCGCCAGAGCTCGCCAATTGCTCAAGGCTTGGAGTTGAAGTAGGGAGTGAAGTAGGCCGTCGAAGTAGGTTGTCGAGGCACGGCGAACTTGGTGTCGATAAAAGGGCGGTCTGACGCCTGCAAATTGTCTGAGCGTTTAGACTCTTACGTATTTGAATTTACTTAGGCAGAGAGTGCTCGCGATGCAAATTCTTTTAACCGGCGCGGCTGGAGGTGTAGGCCAGATGTTGCGTCCCTATTTTGCGGCGGCAGGGATTCATGTTCGGCTATCCGATATTCAAACGGTTTCCGATTTGAAATCCAACGAGACCTTCATCCTTGCGGACCTCAACGATGTTGCCGCGCTTGAACGAGTCGTTGTTGGTGTCGACGGAATCGTGCATCTTGGTGGACATTCGGTCGAAGGTCCCTGGGACACCATCCTCAAATCAAACATTGAGGGCTGTTATCACCTTTACGAAGCCGCGCGTATGGCTGGCGTGCCTCGCATTGTTTTTGCATCTACAAATCATACGATGGGGTTTTATCCGCGTAACGAAACAGTGGGGACCGAGAAAATGGTGCGACCGGATTCTCGCTACGGCGTGAGCAAGGTATTTGGTGAAGCCTTGGGCGCGCTCTATTCCGACAAGTTTGGCCTGAGAATAGCTAACATCAGAATCGGTAACGTTGGCTTTGAGCCGATTGACCGGCGACGTATGTCGATTTGGCTGCATCCCGAAGATCTCTTTCAGTTAGTCATGATTGGTTTAGAGCATCCCGAAATTCGCTACGAAACCATGTATGGAATGTCCGATAATGTTCGGGGTTGGTGGGATAACCGCCGTGCCCAGGAATTGGGTTATGTGCCCAAGCATGCTAGTGAATCTTTCGCCGCGAAAGTCTTAGCTAAAACCGAGCCATCGGACCCTATTGCGGACAATTATCAAGGTGGCGCGTTTTGTGCCTTGGAATATGCTTCAAAGCGAGCGCCTTAAACGGCCAAGGCTCATTGACAGGGCATGGGTAAGATCACCGAGGAGATGTTTTGACACAAACTAAAGTAGGTGTAATCGGCCTAGGGGCGATGGGCGCGGGCATGGCGACTAGTCTGCGTAATGCCGGGTATACAGTCAATGTGTGCGATGCGCGGACTGAAGTTGCCGAGCGCTTTGCGAAAGGCGGGGGCGAGGCTTTTACAAGCCCTGCCGGCCTTGCACCTCATTGCGATGTGATCATCTCAGTGGTGGTCAATGCGGCTCAAACAGAAGAGGTTTTGTTCGGTGACCATGGTTGTGCCAAACAGATGCGAGTGGGCAGCGTATTTGTCATGTGTTCGACGGTCGATCCAAATTGGTCCGTGCGCATGGAAGCGCGTCTCGACGTCTTGGGTTTATTCTACCTTGATGCCCCAATTTCAGGAGGTGCCGCCAAGGCCGCAAGTGGGCAAATGACCATGATGACGGCCGGTAAGCCGGCCGCTTACGATCTTGCCGAGCCGCTACTCAATGCGATGGCAGCGAAAGTGTACAAACTCGGCGATAGCGCGGGTGCCGGAAGCAAGGTCAAAATCATTAATCAGTTACTTGCGGGCGTGCACATCGCTGCCGCCGCTGAGGCGATGGCTCTGGGTTTGAGAGAAGGGGTTGATGCCGCGGCGCTGTACGAAGTGATCACGCATAGCGCCGGAAATAGCTGGATGTTCGAGAACCGGATGGCCCATGTATTGGCCGCCGACTTCACACCCTTGTCAGCCGTGGATATTTTTGTGAAGGATCTGGGGCTGGTACTCGATATGGCGAGAGCCAGCAAATTTCCCCTGCCGCTTTCTTCGACCGCGCACCAGATGTTTATGCAAGCCTCAAGCGCTGGTTTTGCCAAGGAAGATGATAGCGCCGTGATTAAGATTTTCCCGGGGATCAAGCTGCCCGAGGCGAAGCCCAAACCGTGATCAAATGAGAGCCTTAGTAAAGTCTGATCAATAGCCTTAGGGGCGGCACCTGGGCGCGTTTCTTACTGGCCAGTTTGGGGTTCAGTCGTCCAGTTTCACCAAAGACAAAAACTCCTGCCTCAGCGCCTGCGAGGAATGAAGCTCGCCGCGCATCACTGAGGAGGTCATGCGACCGTTGTCTTTTACGCCGCGCCAATGCATGCAAAAATGGTTAGCCTTGACCACGACGGCGAGTCCGGCTGGATCGAGTTCTCGTTCGAGATGGTCGGCTAGATTCTTAACTGCCTCTTCTTGAATTTGCGGGCGTGACATGATCCAGTCTGAAATTCTTGCAAATTTTGAGAGACCGATGAGTTTCGAACCTGGTTTTGGCAAAACTCCAACCCAAAGCTTGCCCATGATTGGGCACAGATGATGCGAACAGGCTGAGCGCACGGTAAGCGGCCCAACCAGCATCAGCTCATTGACCTTCTCGATGTTCGGAAAGGTCGTGATGGCTGGAGCTGGGCTAAAGCGGCCAGCAAACACTTCACGCACAAACATCTTCGCGACTCGGCGTGCAGTGTCATTGGTATTGTGATCGTTGTCGGTGTCGATGACCAGACTTTGTAAGACCTCATGCATTTTGCTCTGCACTTCAGACTCTAAAGCCGCCAGTTCTTCCGGGCTATGAATCGCCGCTGAAATATTGTCATTGGCGAAAAACCGAGAGCCCGAGCTTTTCAAGCGCTCCCGAATCAACACAGACATGGGTTTGCCGAATTCCTCCGTAGGGCTTGAGCTTGCCGAGGTCAGGTTGACACCGGCTTGGGCAGTGCTGGGGGGGAGGGGAGCATTCATGAGTGAATTCTAGCGGATGAGAATTCGCGAGCGAGAAAGAGACCCTACTATGCGGGTTTTGGCTCGTCCGGATCAAGTTGAAGTTTTTGTAAACTCTGGGCGAGATCATGCAAATGAATTGCCAGCACAGCCATGGAACGAGTCATTTGGTTGAGAGCCCCTTCCAGTCTGATGTGACGGTCGCGAGAGGGTTTCTGCGCCAAGAGCATGGCCACCGTCTCGCGTGCAGCAGGGCCACTACGCGCAGCTTCGATCATCAAGGTCGCTTTGCGTCTAGCCTCGAACGCGAAGGGATCGGAGCGATAGAGTTCTGCCCATTCATCGAAATTAAATTGAACGCCTTGGTTGTCCATGACCGTACTTTAGCCTGAAAACCTGCCGTTCATCGGTCCGAACTGACCTTTTGCGAACTACCTTGGCTACAAATTTCGACGTTTTGTGACTTTGCTCACAGCTTGAACGTATTCATCAAAATTGAGCAGTGGCTCGACGGCATTACAGGCCGAAGCAGGGCCCGCCTTAGGGTTTGCTCTATGATTGACATGTAGGGGACGGCAAGGCGCCGTTTCTGCTCACACTAATCTCGCTCATAGATGCATCGAATGGCCACTAAGAAAAATTCCGCCTCCGCCCCAAAGATTTCGCGTCAAGAGGCGCTCAAGGCGGTTCGGACGCTCATCGAGTGGACCGGTGATGACCCCGACCGCGAGGGCCTGCTCGAAACGCCAGACCGGGTGCTACGAGCCTATGATGAGTTTTTTGCGGGCTATGCCGAAGACCCCAAAGAGATACTGCGTAAAACGTTTTCTGAGACTGAAGGCTATGACGAGATGATTGTCTTGCGCGATGTACGTTTTGAGAGCCACTGTGAACACCATATGGTACCCATCATTGGCAAGGCGCATATCGCCTACATTCCTAAGCGCAGGGTGGTGGGTATTTCGAAGCTGTCTCGCATTATTGACATGTACGCCAAGCGCCTGCAAATTCAAGAGCGGCTGACCGCACAAATTGCCGACACCATTAACGAAGTGCTACAACCCAAGGGCGTAGCCGTGGTCATTGAGGCGACTCACCAGTGCATGACCACGCGTGGTGTGCACAAAACCGGTGTATCTATGGTGACCAGCCGAATGCTCGGTGTGTTTCGTACCCATGAGACGACTCGCAAGGAGTTTATGAGTTTGCTGACGCCTCTCGGAAATCCCCATCCTGTAGGCTGAATGATTAGCGCTTTTCGGTGAATATAGGCGGTTTGTTGCCTAAACCGCCCCGTCTTTTGCCTTCTAACCGGAACTTTCGGCTGTTCATCTGAGCGCCGATTGCAAGCGCAAGGAAATACAGCACATTCAAACCATAACATCCAAAAAAGGTTTGATATGTCCAGCCAGACACCTGTTGCATTTGCCACAAAACACAGTACTTCTTCTATTCCCTCTTCGAATAATTTTTCTTCACATGCTGCGCTAAGGCCTGCCATTACGACGATACCGAAGTCGCAGGATTTGCTGAGCCATCGCGGTCGAGAGTTTCAATTGCTCGACCAGCCGCTCGAGCGCTACTTCAGCATGATTGGACAACGTCCTTGCGAAGGTGAGTACACGGCTCAGTGGGAAATTGAAGATGGATGGCTCTATCTTTCTGGCCTGGGCTGCGTGAAAAAACATGAGCAACCCATGAGCATGGAAAGTCTCTTCCCCTTCGCTGGTCGCCGCGTATTCGCCGCTTGGTATTCCGGACAGATCCGTGGTTTTCGCACAGATCGCGCGACCCCAATTGCCGCAAGCCAACCCAATCGCTATCCCGACCTCGTGCTCAATATGAATTGTGGTCGGATCGAGACGATTAGTCTGGTACATAGCAGCGACCGCGCAAAACCAGTGTCCGCCATGCCCGCCGCGACTCTTGGCGAACGCGTTCCACAGCTAGAAGGCCTTGCGCTTGCAGCACAAAAAGGTAATGTCTTACCCTTTATGCCACGTACCGCAGACGCAAGCTGGAACCCTGGTTGGCAGGGAGCTTTGGTATAGCAATTTTCAATAGGCTGTTTGGAAATGTGATCAACATACCGAAATGAAACTCGGTTTGATGCACTTTTAAACTGGCGCGCCCGGCAGGATTCGAACCCACGACCCCCTGGTTCGTAGCCAGGTACTCTATCCAACTGAGCTACGGGCGCTAATTTGGACTTACCACGATCTGGTAAGCCAGCGAGTATAGCACTGACTATTGGTTTGGCAGTTTCTACCGTAGAAAAACAACCCTCAGCGCCGATTTCATCAGCTCAGCCATGTTCCTCGCTGCCATCTTGTCCATGATGTTGGCGCGGTGCGCTTCGACCGTCTTGATGCTGATGCTCAAATCGTCGGCGATTTGCTTGTTGAGTCTGCCTTTCACAATGAGGGCCAAGACTTCACGCTCACGGACCGAAAGTTTTTCATATCCGGTTTGCGCGCGTTGCAGGGCTCCACTTTCGTCCGACGTTCTGGCCGCCGAAAAAAGTGCTTTGTCGATGAGGGCGCACAGTTCCACGTCGTTGAAGGGCTTTTCAAGAAAGTCGATGGCCCCTCGTTTCATACTTTCAACGGCCATGGGTACATCGCCGTGCCCGGTGACAAAAATTACGGGCACATGAATTGCCCGGCTAAGTAGCTTTTCGTGGAGTTCTATGCCACTCATGCCAGGCATGCGAACATCCAAAACGAGGCAGACGGGATGTCGTTCCTGGGGCAAGGTTCTGAGCAAGCTCTCGGCTTCCGCGAAGCAACGTACCGTAAATCCATTACCTTCCAGGAGCCAACGCATGGAGTCCCGCACGGCGTCGTCGTCGTCGACCACATACACCAGTCCGCGAGGCTTGGTAAGGGGATCTTGGTGAGTTACGGGCGTTGCAATCACGAGAGGGTTTCCTTGGAAAGGGGAGGTATTGCTTCGTCAAGCGGTGCGGCCTCAGGGGCTTCACTCAAGGTGAATTTAAAGATAGATCCGCCCCTGCTGGCCTGATGATTGGGCTCGACCCATAAGCGTCCTTGATGAAGCTCGATAATGGAGCGGCAAATGTTGAGACCCATGCCCATACCCTCCGCCTTGGTCGAGAAGAACGGTTGAAACAGGCCCGCAAGATTGTCTCCCGCAATGCCTCCGCCATGGTCAATTACCTCAAACTGAATCGTTCTTTGAGGGCCCTGGATGACCTGAAGCATGACGGCAGGCGGATTTTTGACGTGATGCGCCCGGGTGGCTTCGACGGCATTCTTTAGAAGGTTCACGAGCATTTGTTCAATCAGAATCGGGTCTGCATACAAAGGTGGTAGAAAGGCGTCCATTTTGGCCTCAATGGCCACGCCCAGACGCTTGGCTTCAATGTCGACCAAGCCCAGGGTATCGCTAATGATGGCCTCCACGGAGCAGGCTCGGCGCTCTGGCTCGCTACGTTTTACAAATTCGCGAATACGCCGAATCACTTGGCCGGCTCGCTCGGCCTGGCGGGCGGTTTTGTCGAGGGGTTCAATAAGAGAGTTCGAGTCGGGTCGCTCGCCCGATTGCGCCATGCTTTTGATGCGCGCACTGAGCCCCATGCAGTAGTTGGTGATCGCGGTGAGAGGCTGGTTAAGCTCATGGGCAAGGGATGAAGCCATCTCGCCCATCGTCATTAGACGAGACGTACTTTGCAAGCGACTTTCTTGCAGACGCTGCTTTTCCTCCAGCTCATGGCGCACGCTGACATCGACAGCCACCAGCATCTTGGCCAAGCGACCGTCCACCCAGCGAATCTCGCGCGTCCGAATATCAAACCACTTGCCGGAGGCCTCGTCCAGGAATTGACTGAAGCTCGGCTGGCTTGGGTCTTCGCTCGCAGCCCGATTTAGGGCCAGGCTCATGATGTTTTGCGTGTCTGAGCGTTGGCCGGCAAGGTGGCCAAAAATCAAGGTTTCAGCGCGGCGCTCACCGAACTGCTTTCTAAAGGCTTCATTCACAAACAGGATCTCGCCTTCGGGGCGAAACACCGAGACTGCGGCATCGAGTTCGTCGAGCACCGTACTTACCCGTTCTTGCGAGGCGGCCAAGGCCTCGCGAATACGCTTGGGCTCTGTGATATCGGTCATTGACGTCATCCATCCAGACTGTTCGCCGGACGGATCGACCAGGGGTGACACGTACATGCGCGCATCAAAGATCGTCCCGTCTTTGCGTTGCACTTGCACCTCATGGCCTGACTTCGGGGATTGCCCAGCCAGGATCATGGTGAGGTTTTCCTCGTTAATCAGGTCTTCGTCTTTGGGCCAGTAAGGGTAGGGAGGCGTGGCACCAATTAGCTCGCTCGGTTCAAAGCCAGTCATGTCGCAAAAGGCTTTGTTGACATAGGTGATGGTGCCGACCATGTTGAAGGTACGCATACCGGTGAGCACCGAATCTTCCATCGCACGTCGAAAGGCTGTCTCGGTGCTGAGCTTATTGAGGAGCAAGTGACTTTCTGCTTCGGCGCGAAGGCGTCGGCGCGAATGACGCCACAGCAGCATGAGGCTCACCAGGCTGGCCACAAATAAACCGCCCACAGCCACCATCAGGCTGCGCTCGAGCAACTGGGGTTGGGTCTCAAAGGCAATAGCGCGCAAACGCATGCCATGGCCGGGCGGGTCGAGCGGTAGCTCGTAGCTGAGATTGGCTTCGTGAATTGTGCGTGGCGAGGTGCTGATCAAGGTGTTGCCGCCGGCATCACCAATCATCACCTGATACTTTTTTCGAATGTCGCTATGGACCACCATTTCCAAGGTACGGTTGAGCGAATAGCCCATGATCAGCGTGCCCGAGAAGTTCCCGTCGATATTGACGGGGGTTTGCACCTCCAGCATGATTTGATTGGAGGAATGCCAGAAGCTCTCCGAAAACATCGAGCGCTTCGTGTCCAGAACATTCTGGAAGGTGTTGAAGCCGACTGAATCTTCAACCATGGCGCCTGCAATGCGAGGGGCGGACACCCTGTGATGGTTGGCCGACTGCAACCATCGAATGCGCCGCTCATTGTCGATCCAACCAACGTAAGCAATATCCGGCTCCGAGGCGATAAAGTCACGGACGAGTCGTGTTTGATTGGGGTTAATCAGCCCGCCGATGGCCCAACTTGTGCCTTCGTTTTCAAGCTTTTCTTTGTGCTCGCGCCAGCGCAGACGAAGGGCCTGCTGCACGACTTCGATATCGCGATAAAGCGCCTGCTGCTGTTGTGAATTCTCGGTGTTGCGGAGATACCACAACAAGGTGGCCATGAGCGAGACAAATAACAAAAGACCTAACGCATGGGTGAGCGTAAACCAATGGATGGCTCGTAGCTCTGCCTTGGTTGCTGCTTGGCGCTGATCGATGCGGCTAGGGTCGGGTGTCATTGGTGATGTGAATATAGCGCCAGTAAGAGACTAGGTCTATGATGGAAAACGAGGCCTTGTAAGATTTTTAGAACTCCCCCATCAAAATCTTTTAATTTCATTATATGAAAACACGTTTTATAGCTTGAAATTATGATATTCTGCGGCCCATCCCAAAAATCACACGACTGGAGTGAGACATGTCGGCGCTTCCACAATCACACTTACTGGGCTCTACGGACCCACAGGACATTGATCCTATAGAAACGCGAGAGTGGCTCGATGCATTAGAAACGGTTTTAGATCGTGAAGGCCCGGAGCGCGCGACATACTTGCTTGAGGCGATGATTGATAAGGCGCGCCGTACGGGTTCGCATATCGAATTTTCCGCCAATACGGCCTATGTCAATACGATCCCGACCGCTCAGGAAGAGCGCTGCCCCGGCAATATGGAGTTCGAAGAGCGGATTCGTTCCTATATTCGCTGGAACGCTATGGCCATGGTGGTCAAGGCCAATCGCGCTACGCCGGAAGGCGACGGCGATCTTGGTGGGCATATCTCTTCATTTGCCTCACTGGCTACGATGATCGGTTGCGGCATGAACCATTTTTGGCATGCTCCGAGTGAGAGCCACGGCGGCGATCTAATTTATTACCAAGGCCATTCCTCTCCCGGCATCTACGGTCGTGCATTTTTGGAAGGCCGACTCACTGAAGAGCAGCTCAATAGCTTCCGCCAAGAAGTTGGCGGAAAGGGCTTGTCGTCCTACCCTCATCCGAAATTGATGCCCTCCTTCTGGCAGTTTCCAACCGTCTCGATGGGCCTGGGTCCTTTAAAGGCGATTTATCAAGCTCGCTTCTTGAAGTACTTGCATGCGCGCGGTATTGCCGATACCAGTAACCGTAAGGTTTGGGTGTTTTGCGGCGATGGTGAAATGGACGAGGTGGAGTCGCTCGGTGCGATTGGTGTGGCCGCGCGCGAAAAGCTCGATAACCTGATCTTCATCGTCAATTGCAACTTGCAGCGTCTTGATGGTCCGGTTCGTGGCAACGGCAAAATCATTCAAGAGTTAGAGGGCGAGTTCCGCGGCGCAGGCTGGAATGTGATTAAGCTTTTATGGGGCTCTTATTGGGACCCACTTTTGGCGCGCGACAAAGACGGCCTCTTGCAGCGCGTCATGATGGAAACCGTGGACGGTGAATACCAGGCCATGAAGGCCAATGATGGTGCTTATGTCCGCAAGCATTTCTTCGGTAAGCATCCGAAATTGCTGGAGATGGTCAGTCGCATGACTGATGATGACATTTGGCGTCTAAACCGTGGTGGCCATGACCCTCACAAAGTTTATGCCGCGTTCCAATCCGCTCAAACGCATACGGGCCAGCCGACCGTTCTTTTGGTAAAAACAGTGAAAGGTTTTGGCCTCGGTAAAAGTAGCGAAGGTCGCAACACCGCACATAACACCAAGAAGATGGACGACCCCTCGATCCGCGAGATGCGGGATCGATTCAATATTCCTATTCCAGATGATCAACTAGCCGGTGTGCCGTTTTTCAAGCCTTCCGAAACTGCGCCCGAAATGCAGTACATGCATGAGCGCCGAAAGGCCCTTGGTGGCTACCTGCCGCAGCGCCGTGAGAAGGCCGACGAGACCATCAATATCCCTGCGCTTTCGCACTTTCAGGCTTTGCTCGATCCGACCACCGAAGGCCGCGAGATATCGACCACGCAAGCTTACGGCCGTTTTCTGACGGCCTTGCTGCGAGATAAGGAAGTCGCTCCGCGTGTCGTGCCGATCCTGGTGGATGAGGCCCGCACCTTTGGCATGGAAGGCATGTTCCGTCAAATCGGCATTTATGCGGTTGATGGACAGAAATACACCCCGGTCGATAAAGACCAGGTGATGTATTACCGGGAAGACAAGGCCGGGCAAATATTGCAAGAAGGTATCAATGAGGCCGGGGCGATGGCTTCTTGGGTGGCGGCGGCAACGTCCTACTCCTCGAACAATCGCATCATGATTCCTTTTTACATCTTCTATTCGATGTTCGGTTTGCAACGCACCGGTGACCTGTGCTGGGCGGCCGGTGACATGCGTGCCCGAGGCTTCCTATTGGGCGGCACTGCGGGCCGCACGACGCTCAATGGTGAGGGCTTGCAACATGAAGATGGTCACAGTCATCTTTATGCCGCAACTATTCCGAATTGTGTGAGTTACGACCCCAGCTTCGCGCATGAGCTGGCGGTGATCATGCAGGACGGTTTGCGCCGGATGGTGCAAAACCAAGAGGACGTTTTTTACTACATCACCGTAATGAACGAGAACTATGCTCAGCCTGGTCTGACGCCCGGCACTGAAGACGGCATTCTCAAAGGTTTGTATCGCTTTAAGGAAGGCGGCCTGCAGGGCGGAGAGAGCAAGACCCGCGTGCAGTTGATGGGCTCCGGTACCATTCTCCTTGAAGTTATTGCTGCGGCTGCTTTGCTTGAAAAAGACTGGGGCATCGCTGCCGATATCTGGAGTGCGCCAAGCTTTACTGAGCTGCGTCGCGACGGCCTGGATTGCGAGCGTTGGAATATGCTGCATCCTGGTAAAGAGTTGAAAGTGCCGTATGTCACTCAGCAGTTGGACACCTCGAGTGGCCCCATCATTGCTGCCACGGACTATATGAAACTGTTGGCCGATCAGATCCGCCCCTTTATTCCCAAGGGTCGCCAGTACAAGGTGCTGGGTACCGACGGTTTTGGTCGTTCGGATTTTCGTGCCAAACTGCGTGAGCACTTTGAGGTGAACCGACATTTTGTTGTCTTGGCGGCGCTTCGAGCCCTCGCCGACGAGAAAAAAATACCGGTATCCAAAGTGGCAGAAGCCATCAAGAAGTACGGCATCGACCCGGCCAAAGCTAATCCTCAGTACGCGTAAAAACTATTGCAAGAGACCCCTATGATGGAAGTCAAAGTTCCCGATATTGGTGATTTTAAAGAAGTTGAAGTCATCGAGTTGCTCGTCAAGCCTGGCGATACGATTATTGCTGAGCAAAGTTTGATCACCGTAGAAAGTGACAAAGCGTCCATGGAAATTCCTTCGAGCGTCGCGGGCGTCGTGAAGGAAATTAAGGTCAAGATCGGGGACATGGTGGCCGAGGGATCCTTGCTCCTGATTCTGGAAGAGGGTGCAGGAGCTGCCGCTAAACCCGCTGCGGCTGTTGACGCTACGGCGGTTGACACCAAGGCTGCCAACGCGTCGGCGGCAGTAGTACCAGTAGCACCAGTAGCACCAGTAGCGAGTCCAGCACCGGTCGTTGCACCCCAGGATTCAGCCCCAAATGCAAAAGTGGCTGCACCCGTGCCGCAAGCAGCCTCCGTGGCAACGAGTCCCAGTGTGAGTTCCACAATCCCCACTTCTGCCTTGGACCCTCAGGACGCCCATGTGGTCAAGCCGCATGCCTCTCCATCGATCCGCAAGTTTGCTCGTGAGCTGGGGGTTGACTTAGCGACTGTGCGCGGCTCAGGCCCGAAGCAAAGAATTACCGAGGCCGATGTTCGTAACTTCGTGAAAGGCGCCGTCGCTCAGCTTGCTCAAGGCAATTCAACTAGCGTTTCCAAAGCGAACGTGTCAAATGATGGGGCCGGACTGGGTTTAATTCCTTGGCCGAAGGTCGACTTTGCGAAGTTTGGTCCGATAGAATCCAAGCCTCTATCGCGTATCAAGAAACTTTCCGGTGCTAACCTGCATCGCAACTGGGTCATGATCCCGCATGTCACCAATTGTGACGACGCCGATATCACCGATCTCGAAGCCTTCCGAGTGCAGCTCAACAAGGAAAATGAGAAGAGCGGGGTTAAGCTCACGATGTTGGCGTTTTTGATCAAAGCTTGTGTCAATGCCCTGAAGAAGTTCCCCGAATTCAACGCTTCACTGGACGGGGATAACCTCGTCTTCAAACAGTACTTCAATATCGGATTTGCTGCAGATACGCCCAATGGTCTGATGGTGCCAGTGGTTAAGGATGCAGACAAAAAAGGCGTCTTCGAAATTGCCAGGGAAAGTTCAGAGCTGGCCGGCAAGGCCCGCGAGGGCAAGCTCTCGCCTGCGGATATGCAGGGCGGATGTTTTTCAATTTCAAGCCTGGGCGGTATCGGCGGTACGTATTTCACACCAATTATTAACGCTCCTGAAGTGGCCATTTTGGGTGTTTGCCGCTCGGCAATGAAACCGGTGTGGGATGGCAAAGCGTTTCAACCACGTTTGATCTTGCCGATGTCTCTGTCTTGGGATCACCGAGTGATAGACGGAGCTGCAGCAGCGCGTTTCAACACGTATTTGGCGTCGCTTTTGGCCGACTTTCGTCGAGTAATGTTATAAGCCTGCCTCGTTAAGCGAGCAGGAAGGCTCTACATGACCACCATTACAGTTGTTAAAAAAGGCGCGCAAATTGCCATCGCGTCGGACTCTTTAGTGACCTTTGGTGACTTGCGATTAGCAGATGGCTATGAGGCCAATCAAAAAATTATTCAGGTTGGCGATTCCTATATTGGCCTTGCAGGCTCAACGGCGCATTTCTCAGTGCTAAAACGCGTGCTCACAGGGATGGAGAATCTTCGCCTTCATTCTCGCGATGATGTGTTCGATACCTTCGTGAAGGCCCATGCTGTATTCAAAGAGCAGTTCTTCATGAACCCGAAAGAGGAGGATGACGATCCGTATGAGTCCTCCCACATCACTTGCCTGATTGCCAATCCAAGTGGCATTTATGGAGTGTATTCTTATCGCGAAGTATTTAGCTTCGACAAATTCTGGGCGATTGGCTCGGGCCGAAGCTACGCGATTGGTGCGATGCATGCCAATTACGAGCGCATGAAATCGGCTGCCGATATCGCACAGTCTGGAGTGGAAACTGGTATGCAGTTCGATAAAAACTCGAGCGGCCCGGCGCGTGTCTTCAAGATCATTAGATCAAAGTAAATCCGTAGTTAGTGTTAGTAAGGGCGAAAAGAAAATGGCAAGCGTCGAAGTCAAAGTTCCCGATATTGGCGACTTCAAAGAAGTAGAAGTCATTGAAATCCTGGTTAAAGTCGGTGACCAGATTGTTCCCGAGCAAAGCTTGCTGACTGTTGAGAGCGACAAGGCCTCAATGGAGATCCCCTCCTCGGTGGCGGGCACGGTCAAGGTTATAAGAGCTAAGATCGGTGACAAGGTGGCCGAGGGCAGCGTGATTTTTGAAGTCGAAGCTGCTCTTGACTTAGCGCCTGCGGCAAAGCCTTCCGCCACTCCGGAGAGCAAACCTACGACCCCCGCATCGCCGAGTGCCTTACCCAGTAGTGCGCCCCCTGCGCCCGCGAGTCCCTTGCCTATTGGCGCGACGCCTGGTTTAACGTCCGCGTCGAGCTTTACCGGTAAGGTCGATTTTGAGTGCGAAATGTTAGTGCTTGGCGCCGGCCCGGGTGGCTATTCGGCGGCGTTTCGTGCGGCTGATCTGGGGATGAATACCATTTTGCTTGAACGCTATGCCACCTTGGGAGGCGTTTGCCTCAACGTTGGATGTATTCCCTCTAAAGCGCTACTGCATAGTGCCGCGGTCGTCGATGAGGCGAAGGCGATGGCTAAACACGGCATCAGCTTCGGCGAACCGATCATAGACTTGGATAAACTGCGCGGGTGGAAGGACGGCGTCGTCGGCAGGCTCACCACAGGTTTGGTCGGCATGGCCAAAGCTCGTAAAGTGACCGTGGTACGAGGCTACGGTAATTTCATTGACGCTCATCACGTCGAAGTCGAAACGACAACAGGCACCGGCCAGGATCGGACCGGTGCAAAACAAGTGATTCGATTTGCCAAAGCGGTGATTGCTGCCGGTAGCCAGCCTGTACATCTGCCTTTCTTGCCGGACGATCCACGGATCGTCGATTCAACCTGGGCACTGAAACTGGCTAGCAAGCCCAAGCGCATGTTGGTGATAGGTGGCGGCATTATTGGCCTGGAAATGGCGACGGTGTATTCCACGCTGGGCGCGCGTGTCGACGTTGTCGAAATGCTTGACGGTCTCATGCCCGGCGCTGATAGAGACCTAGTGAAGGTTTGGCAAAAGTTTAACGAAAAGCGTTTTGATAAATTGATGCTCAAAACCAAAACAGTCAAGGCCGAGGCTAAGCCTGAAGGCATCCTCGTGAGCTTTGAAGGCGAAAACGCTCCGAGCGAAGCCCAGCTTTATGATTTGGTTCTCAGTGCGGTGGGGCGAAGCCCCAACGGCAAGAAGGTCTCGGCAGAAAAAGCTGGGGTGGCCGTTACTGATCGCGGCTTTATTGAAGTTGATCGACAGATGCGCACCAACGTCGCTCATATTTTTGCGATTGGCGATGTTGTCGGCCAACCGATGTTGGCCCATAAGGCAGTTCATGAGGCCCATGTAGCTGCAGAAGCAGCCGCAGGGCAAAAGAGTTACTTCGACGCTAAAGTCATACCATCCGTGGCCTATACCGATCCGGAAGTGGCTTGGGTTGGGGTCACCGAAGATCAAGCCAAGGCGCAGGGTATTAAGTTCGGCAGATCGGTCTTTCCCTGGGCGGCTTCAGGTCGCGCTATCGCCAATGGGCGAGATGAAGGTTTTACGAAACTCATTTTTGACGAAGAAACCCATCGCATCATCGGCGGGGGAATTGTCGGCACCCATGCCGGCGACATGATCGGCGAGATGGCGCTGGCCATTGAAATGGGCTGCGACCCGGTTGACATCGGCAAAACCATCCACCCACACCCAACCCTAGGTGAGTCCATTGGAATGGCTGCGGAGGTTTTCGAGGGAGTGTGTACCGATCTTCCGCCAGTGCGAAAAAGATAGGGTAAATCCTGAGTGGCGCATCTCATTCGCGCACCGTTTGCCCTCAATATTCCTTTCGCCATCGCTTATACTCCTTCGCTTGCATGACCATAAGCGTTGGAGACCTATGAAACCACTCATAAAGTTCGCGGAAGGAATTGACTGGGTCAATCACAAGATTGGCTGGGTTGCATCTTGGATGATTCTTTTGTCCTGTCTGGTCAGTGCTGGAAATGCGTCGTGGCGGAAAATCTTCGATAACAGCTCGAACGGTGCCTTGGAATTGCAGTGGTACATGTTTGCGGCAACCGTGATGTTGGGCGCTGCCTACACTTTGAAACGCAACGAGCATGTTCGCGTCGACATCATTTATGGCACTCGCGCGCCTCGCACGAAAGCAATCATCGACGTACTTGGAATTATCTTTTTCCTCCTACCCTCGATGTTCCTCATTTCGAAGCTGGCCTTGCCAACCTTTATGAATGCGTTCAATAGTGGCGAAATGTCGTCCAACGCTGGCGGCTTGATTCGCTGGCCATTTGTAATTTTGCTGCCTCTAGGGTGCGCTCTTGTTTTCATGCAGGGACTTTCAGAATTGATTAAGCGAATCGGCTTCCTTACCGGCCAATACAATATGGATGTTACCTACGAGAGGCCTTTGCAATGACGATGACGATGATGGCTCCGACCATGTTCGGAGCGCTAATACTGTTTATGATCATTGGTTTTCCGGTGGCATTTTCACTGGCCGCCTTGGGCTTTACGTTTGCGTTTTGGGCTATTTCGCTCGGTTTCTTTAAGCCCGAGTTCATGACTAACATTCCCCTGTCGATCTCCGGGGTGCTCGCCAACGAGTTGCTACTGTCAATTCCCTTCTTTACCTTCATGGGAGCCATACTCGAACGATGTGGCTTGGCAGAGGATTTGCTTGAAGGTACTGGCCAGTTATTTGGTTCGCGGCCTGGCGGTCTTGGATATGCGGTAATTATCGTTGGCGCTATTCTCGGTGCGATCACCGGTACCGTGGCTGCCTCAGTGATTGCGATGGGTGTGATCTCCCTGCCAGTTATGTTGCGTTACGGCTATAACCAGCGTTTCGCAACCGGCGTCATTGCCGCCTCAGGCACCATTACTCAAGTCATTCCACCGTCCTTGGTGTTGGTGGTCTTGGCTGATCAAATGGGTAAGTCAGTGGGCGATATGTACAAGGGCGCGATTGGTCCGTCGATCCTGCAGGTATCGATTTTCCTGTTGTATGTGTTTTTCCTTTCGAAATTCAAGCCGCATTATCTGCCACCTCTCCCTCCCGAAGCTCGGACCCTTCAAGGTTGGCCACTGTATCGCAAGGTATTGGCAGGCATGGTCCCTTCTGTAGCGCTGATCTTCCTCGTGCTCGGAACTATTTTTGCGGGCTGGGCAACCCCGACTGAAGCTGGTGCGATGGGCGCCGTAGGTGCTATGGTCTTGGCGGCAATGAATAAACGTTTGACCTGGCCCCTGGTCTGGGAAGGGATGCAGTCGACCATGCGCTTGACGGCCATGGTGGTGTTTATTTTGCTCGGGTCGCGCGTGTTCTCCATCGTCTTTAATGGCGTGGATGGCAACCTCTGGATTGAGCATATGCTAACCGGCCTTCCTGGCGGGCAGCTCGGCTTCTTGATCACGGTGAACATCTTTGTGTTCTTCCTGGCCTTTTTCCTGGATTTCTTCGAGATCGCCTTCATCATCGTGCCGCTGCTCGCTCCGGTGGCCGACAAGCTTGGTATTAACTTGATTTGGTTTGGTGTGTTGTTGTGCGTCAATATGCAAACCTCGTTTATGCATCCGCCTTTTGGTTTTGCACTGTTTTATCTGCGCGGTATCGCTCCAAAGGAAGTAGCATCCAAAGAGATTTATTTGGGTGCAATTCCGTGGGTCATCATGCAACTTATGTTGGTCGCGGTGGTGATTTTCTGGCCAGCCTCTGTAACCTATTGGTTGGACAAGGACACCTCCGTCGATATCGATAAGGTCAAACTCGATATCCCGATAGAAGATCAGCGTAAGGAGGCTAAAGATCCTGCCCTGGAAATGATGCAGCAAAATGGCGGTGCAACGGCCCCGACCACCCCAGCACCCGCCGACAAGAAAGATCCAGCAAAAGCGATGATGGATTCTGCGGCTAAGGATGGCGCGAAGAAGCCCTAGGACCCGTATGAGTGATGTCGTCGCACAGAGTGGCCCTTCGAATGATAGGGCTGTTCACCCTTCTGATTCTCTTTCCTACGAAAAGCTAGACCCTTCCGCCGAGCTTTTGCCGGATCGTATGTTCGCGAAGGCCTTGATCGGGCCCTCATACAGCCGCGGCATAAAATTTTTGCTGCTCGGAATGCTCACTCAAATGGCGATGTTGGCATTCTCAACCCGGGAACGCTGGGGCGCGATTAGCTGGGAGCTATGGCTATTCATTGCCTTGGCGATGATTCCGGTGATCTCTTGGTCTTGGTACATTCTCATGGGCAAGACCACCCTCGATCACAAGGGCTTGCGACGCCAAGTGCCTTTTAACCAAACTGGCTACGATGTGCGTTGGCACGAGGTCGCTGCGGTTCGGTATCTAAAGCTACCGATTGGCAGCCGACTCATTGTAAAGACCTCGTCGCCCGGGCCAGCGAAGACGTTCCAAGTCGGCAATGATGTGATGCGAGAGGCTTTTCTTCGCTTAGAGGCGCTCTACAAGCCGCATAAGGGTTGACGGGAGCTCTTAAAGTTCAGCCTTGTGTAATCGCAAAAGGTTACTAAAATCCGGTGACGACTGTGCTGGTATGTTTGACTTGCGGAGAGCTGGCAAAGCAGTGCCCAACAAGCGTTCGCCAGCTTTGAAAGTCGGCCGATTCGCGGAATGCGACCGTGTGGTCTTCAAGCGTATTCCAGCGTACCCACAAGCGATAGACGAGGGGGCTTTCAATGCCCTTCTGAAGCTGCATCCCATGGCATCCTTTGGCGCGTTTGAACAACTCCGCAGCTTTGCCGACGTTTGTTTCAAACTCAGTTTCAGTGCCCGGTTTGATCGTAATCAGTGCAATCTCGTGAATCATCTTCGACCCTTAAAAAAGCCCCGCATTGCGGGGCTTGGGAGAAGTACCCCGAAGGGTACTTGAGTACGGCTAAGAATTTTTAAATTACAACTTTTGGCTCTGCATGAAGTCGTCGAAGGCTGCCTCAGAGAAGCGAAACCATTGGACCATTTGATTACGAGCGCCTACATAGTCGTCGTACACTTTTTTCCAATTCGGGTTTTTAGCTGAAATTTCAGCGTACAACTCGTTGGCGGCTTTGAATGCTCCGTCCATAATGGTTTTGTCGAAGCGATGCACCTTGGTGCCGCCAGCGATCAAACCACGCAGGGCTGCGTTGTTTTTGTAGTCGTATTTGGCTTGCATGTCATGGTGTGCCCAGGCTGCAGCGCACTCAAGAGCTGCTTGATACTCCTTTGGAAGTGCGTCATAGGCCTTTTTGCCAACATACAAACTAATCGCGGGGCCACCTTCCCAGAAACCAGGGTAATAGTAATGAGGGGCAATTTTGTTGAAGCCAAGTTTGGCATCATCGTAAGGACCGACCCATTCTGCGGCGTCAATCGTGCCTTTCTCAAGGGCAGGATAAATGTCACCACCAGGAATGTTTTGTGGCACAACGCCGAGACGCTCAATCACTTTGCCGGCAAAACCGCCGATACGCATTTTGACGCCTTTAAGCTCGCTTACGTTCTTCACTTCCTTACGGAACCAGCCACCCATTTGAGCGCCTGTATTACCCATAGGGAAGTTCAAGATGTTGTAGTTTGCGTAAAACTCACGGGTGAGTTTCAAGCCATTGCCTTCATAGTACCAAGCGGTCATTTGACGGCTGTTCATACCGAAAGGAATGGCACAATCGAGCGCAAAGGTCTCGTCTTTACCAAAGAAATAGTAAGGAGCCGTAGATGCCGCTTCGATGGAGCCTTGTTGGATCGCATCCACTACGCCAAACGCCGGTGTGATTTCGCCAGCTGCATGCGTCGAGATGACAAACTTACCGCCGGTAAGCTGCGAGACTTTTTCCGCGAAAACCGGACTCACGCCGTACAGGGTATCGAGGGCCTTAGGGAAGCTAGAACTCAAGCGCCAACGAACGGCGGGTTGTGCGCTAATGAGGGCTGGCGCAGCGAGCACTGCCGTGGCGGCGCCACCGACTGCTGCTTTATTAAGGAAGGAACGGCGTTCCATTGTCATAGTGTCTCCAAATCAATCAAAGTTGGTAAAACGAGAACCGCCGACTATTCTAGCCGAACTACCAGCTTGCGCTCGAAACTCTTTATGGCCTATTCGGGTTTATCCTTAGCTTCACGTCAAACGCTTCAGCGCCGTCGCCGCCTGAGCCGCAACTTGCTGCGGTGCAGTACCGCCCAAGTGGTTTCTCGCAGCGACCGAACCTTCTAATTTGAGTACTTCGTATATGTCTGCACTAATCAAGAGCGAGAATCCCTGCAGCTCAGGCAGGCTCAGATCGCTCAGATCCTTAGAGGCGTCGGCAGCTGTACGCACTGCATGGGCAACGGCCTCATGGGCGTCTCTAAAGGGTAGGCCTTTTTTGACCAAATAATCCGCCAAGTCCGTCGCTGTTGAAAACCCTTCGGCGGCAGCCTGCAACATTCGCGCCGTCTTCACTTGGATGCCTGAGACCATTTCCGCAAAGATGGTCAGAGTGTCGGAGAGCGTATCCACAGTGTCGAAAAGCGGCTCTTTGTCTTCTTGATTATCTTTGTTGTAGGCGAGGGGTTGCCCCTTCATGAGGGTTAGCAAGCCTACCAAATGCCCCGTGACCCGGCCCGTTTTGCCTCGAGCCAATTCGGGGACGTCAGGATTTTTCTTTTGCGGCATGATCGACGAGCCGGTACAAAAGCGATCTGGTAAGTCAATAAATCCGATTCTAGGGCTCATCCAAAGGATCAGCTCTTCGGAAAGTCGTGAAATATGAATCATGACGAGACTCGCCGCAGCGCAAAATTCAATCGCAAAGTCCCGATCCGACACGGCATCTAGAGAGTTTTGGCACACTCCTTCAAAGCCTAGGGTTTTCGCAACTCTCTCGCGGTCAACAGGGTAGGAGCTGCCTGCTAGAGCGGCAGCTCCGAGGGGCAGGCGATTGACGCGCTTACGCACATCTTGCATACGCTCTCCGTCGCGCGCAAACATCTCCACATAGGCCATGAGATGGTGGCCAAAGGTGACAGGTTGCGCGACTTGCAAGTGAGTGAAACCCGGCATGATGGTAGCCGCATGTTCGCCGGCTACGGTGGCAAGGGAACGCTGCAGGGCGCGTAGAAGTTCGGAGATACGATCAATTTCACCGCGCAGCCATAAGCGAATATCGGTCGCGACCTGATCGTTCCGTGAGCGCGCTGTATGAAGCCTTTTACCGGCATCTCCGCCGCCAGCGTCATTGATGATTTTGATCAGGCGTGCCTCGATATTGAGGTGTACGTCTTCAAGATCCAGCTTCCACTCGAAAGCGCCTGCCGCGATCTCGGTGCGGATTTGTTCCAAGCCTTTTTGAATTGAGACCAGGTCCTTGGCCTCCAAAATGCCCACGGCTTGCAGCATTTCAGCGTGTGCGAGCGAGCCTTGAATATCGGCGAATGCGAGTCGTTTATCGAAATTGACGGACGCGGTGTAGCGTTTCACCAACTCTGAGACCGGTTCTGAGAACCGAGCGGACCAGGCTTCACCTTTTTTTGCAAATTGATCGTTCATAAGCTTTGATTTAATGGGCCAACGTGGCAGAATCATGCGAGAAAACAATGCCTTATCGGCATGTTCTAGAGTTTTTTCTTAACGGCTTCCTGAATGAATGATTTGATCCGAAGACAAACCGATGGCGCTGCACTGCCTATCATTCCGGATTGCTGCAATTTGGGCACCATTTTACGGGTGATGGGGATTATGACCATCTTGCTGCTAATCGCAGCAGGAGTGGTGATTGAGTCCAGCACCTGGACCCTCAAAGCATATGTTGCCAAAGTCGGTGTCATGGCGGCCGTAGGCGTACCCGCGACCCTCATCATTATGGCTCTGCTTTGCCCCCTGCGTAAGCTGGTCAATGGCCGCGAGCATTGGCGGCAGTGGGCGCTTGGCTTGTCAGTCACCATGATCGTGACTTTCTTTTGTGTAGGCGTGCAGTCTTACGCCTTTGAGCCTAACGTGGATCATCCTTTTCTGACAGCGCTACCCATTACACTTCTCTCTGCGCTCATGGCCGCTGGTTTTTTCGAATGGCTGCGACTGCGCCAAATCGCATTGCAACCTTCTCAGGCAGAAGGGCGCTTGCAGGCCCTACAGGCGCGGATTCGGCCACACTTTCTATTCAATAGCTTAAACACTGTTCTTGGTCTAATGCGAAGTGATCCACGCCGGGCTGAAAAAACCTTGGAGAACCTGGCGGACCTATTTCGAGTGTTCATGCGCGACAGCCGTGAACTCGTGCCCCTTGATGAAGAGATTTTGCTGTGCAAAGAGTATTTGGCGATTGAGAAGCTCAGGCTAAGCGATCGACTGGACGTGATGTGGGCGATTGACGACATGCCGGGCGATGCACTATTGCCGTCGCTGCTATTGCAGCCTTTGGTTGAGAACGCGGTCCATCATGGCATTGAGCCGCGCATGGATACCGGAACAGTGTTGATTTCAATTTCGAAACCGGGCGATAAAGTCCGCGTAGAAATCAGCAACCCACTACCTGAACCCGATCCTAACAATACTGCGAAGAAACGCCCAAGTAACAACATGGCACTGTCAAACGTGCAAGAAAGGCTTGCTTTGACGTTCGATGTTGAGGCTTCAATACAATATGGCCCTGAGGACGGGCAGTTTCGCGTTTTAGTTCAATTCCCGTACAAAAAAGAAAGAAGGCAAAGAGATGTCAGAAGTAACCACGATCCTGATCGTTGACGATGAGCCGGTTGCCCGCTCACGCATGCGTGAGCTGTTAGCCGATCTATCGCCGAATTTCCCCCACAAGATTGTTGGTGAGGCCGGTAACGCTCCCGACGCCTTGTCGCAGATCGATGTGGCTCAGCCGCAAATTGTGCTGCTCGACATTCAGATGCCCGGCATGACCGGCATTGAGTTGGCCAAGCATATTGCTGCGCGCTCGCAGTCGACGGAAAATCCGCGCCGTATGCCCTTGATTATTTTTGCAACGGCCTACGATGAGTTTGCTGTCGAGGCCTTCACCGTCCGTGCGATCGACTATCTACTCAAGCCAGTTAAGGCCGAGCGCTTGATGCAGGCCTTGCAACGTGCGTTGACTCGACTGCCGCAGGATGAGCTCAGCTCGATCGATCAGTTGGCTCGTGCGACGAACACCCGTCGTCGTCACTTGTCAGTCCATGAGCGTGGCCGCGTGATCTTGGTACCGCTAGAGACGGTGATCTATCTCAAAGCCGAACTCAAATACATCACGGTACGCACCAAGGAACGTGAGTTCTTGATTGAAGAGTCTTTGTCCTCTCTTGAAGAAGAGTTCAGCGACCGGTTTGTGCGCATTCACCGTAACGCTTTGGTGGCTCGTCCGTCTATTGCGGGCTTTGAACGTGTTCAACCTACAGGCGATGAAGAGGGCGGCGATCCGTATTGGCAAGTAGTGCTGCGCGAAGTACAAGAGCGCTTGCCGGTCAGCCGGCGCCAATGGACTCATGTGAAGAACTTGGTGGCCTAGTGTCGGAAGCTAGCTTTGAACGCGCCCATCTCATTATTGCCTCGCGTGAAAGTCGCTTGGCGATGTGGCAAGCGGAACATGTTCAGGCTCTCTTAAGCGCTAGTGTTGCTGGGCCCAGAGTCGATATTCTGGGCATGACCACCGAGGGCGACCGAGTGCTTGATAGAGCGCTTAACGACATTGGTGGCAAGGGTCTGTTCATTAAAGAGCTGGAAGTGGCTCTGCTCGAAGGCCGAGCTGATCTGGCTGTCCATTCCCTTAAAGACGTACCGATGGATATCCCTGAGGAATTTCTCCTCGGCGCAGTGATGAAGCGTGAAGATCCCAGAGATGCCTTTGTGTCGAATCACTTCTCGTCTTTGGAGTCCTTGCCCAAAGGGGCTCGGCTTGGAACTTCAAGCCTGCGACGTGCGGCGCAAATCAAGGCAGTTTTTCCTCACCTTCAGGTGCACCCTCTAAGAGGCAATGTCAATACTCGTCTTGCGAAGCTGGACGAGGGCTTGTATGACGCGATTGTGCTGGCCGCGGCAGGGTTGAAACGTCTCGGCTTTGTGGCCCGCATTCGCCAAATTATTCCACCTAGCCTTTGCCTTCCGGCAGCCGGGCAAGGCGCCTTGGGTATTGAAATTCTCAAGGATGACCCGCGTCAAATCGCCGCCAAAATCGCGTTCCTCAACGATCCGCAAACCTTACTCGAAGTAAGCGCAGAGCGAGCCGTGTCGCGTGCCTTGGGGGGCAGTTGTCGCGTGCCTTTAGCCGCATATTGTGAGTCTGCCTACGGTGCTCCCTCAGTGCGCTTGTTACTTCGAGCCGTTGTCGCGGCTGTCGATGGCTCGAGGGTGATCAGTGCTCAAGCCGAACAAGAAATACGAACCGTCGCCGAGGCTGAACAACTAGGCCTTGCCGTCTCGGAATCCCTCAGGGATCAAGGCGCGATCAAACTGCTGGGACTTTAGGGCATGGGTTTTCTCGCGGATCTCAAAACCAAGGCCAAGCTGATCAAGCGTCAATCGATGGTGCTTTATTTCGCGGTGCGTGATCCGCGCACACCAATCGGCGTGAAACTACTCGCCGGCGCTATCGTGGCCTACGCGCTGAGTCCGATTGATTTGATTCCGGACTTCATCCCGATTCTTGGCTATCTCGACGAGATCATTTTGCTCCCTCTCGCCATTGCCTTTGCGCTCAGACTTTTGCCGGAACGCGTATTGCACGATGCCAAAGTTCAGGCAGAAAGTGCCTTGAGTCGACCAAAGAATTACAAAGCCGCCGCGATTATTGTTCTCATTTGGATCGCTCTCGCTGTCCTCATGACGTTTTGGCTGGTCAAGGTCTTTAGCTGATTGCGAGTTAGGTAATTTTGTTCCCGAGCCTCCGGGTCCGCTACTTGCTCATTTCTACCAGTTCGAAACTTTGCGATCCGCCAAAGTAGTAGGTGGACCTCATGACAGGCTCGTCACGCACCAGTTTCACTAAGCCCGTGCCTGGGCAATACCATTCTTTTTGGGTGATGGGGAGATCTTGAAATCCAAGAGTCGCATCGACAAAAATCCTTAAAATATTGCTGCCCGATACAACGATGCAGCCCTTAAATTCGCCAGCTTGTACCGTAATGGTTTGGTCGAGAGCCTCGATGCGATAGTTCATCGTCACGGTTTTGCTGTACTTCAATTCATAAGGCCAGTCGAAGCTCTTACGCATGATGTAGGGTACTGAGGGCACCATCCAGGAGTTCTCTAGCTTGTACGGTTCTTTGAGGACGAATCGCGTCGCCTCGGCCGGGTCTTTGCGAAAATCTTGCTCAATTTCGCTGCGCACCCCAATCCGGTAAACACCGGATTCGTCGACGCGAAAAAGGTAAAAGTTTCCAAGACTATTGCGTCGCTCCCAGCCTTCCAAGCCCGAACCATAGTTCTTTTTGCCGGTGTTTTCCACCGTGAACATCTCGGTCACTGAACCTTTATCGTTGGTGGTGATCATTTCGTAGCGCCAAGTCCAGCCCGAGTTTAAAGGGAAGAAATTTGGGCTGGCCGTTGATGTGTCACTGCAACTTTGTACGAGCAAAAGCAGAGGTGCAAGCGCGAGTGCTCGTAAAGCGCAGAGCACACGCCAGTTTGAAGTAATGAGGCTCATTTTTCAGGCAATGCCGGTTCGGGCATATCCTGCAATTTAACTTTCTGCTGTTTGCTACTCGACATGTACTTGGTGAAAGTATTGATAGTCGATTTCGGGCCAACTTGTTGCGTCTGGCCCATTTGCATAATGCCCTGCTTGGTGCGGCGATTTGCTTCGACAAAGGAATTATTCGTCTCCTTGTCCCAAGGCATTTCGTAGGCTCGAGGTTGCTTGGCGGGGCCTTCGCGCGAAAGCTCGGAGGCCCAGAGATAGATCATGCCCTTACTCGAAGTATTTTTGTCGGGCTGTACGATCACCGAGTAGTGAAGCAAAAACCGCTCCGGCAATTTGCCGGGTGTCGGAAAGCCGAGGAGGGCAGTCATGGTGTCATAGGTCAACAGAATAACCACACCAGTCAACAAGATGGTGAGGGTTTTGATCCAATACGACCAGCGCGTGTAAAGAAGAAGCGCAAGCACCAAGATCGCCAGCAAAGCATAACAAGTAATCAACAATAGCAAGGGGCCATTGATGCCCAAGCTAGACGTGGGATTCATTCTATTTGTCTCCTTTTACCATTGGTTTAAACACGGTGTTGACGTCGCTGAAGTTGCCACTAGAGTTCAGTGTAAACCGCACCGCTGTTTTTTCTTCGCCCGGGCGGGTCATGTCGATGGTGCCGTAAAACACAATTTCCGCCTTCGGATTCACTTTCACCACCTGCACCGTAACGGGTACCGGTTTCTGATTCTCAGATTTGAAGTAATGCACATTGACCGTGTATTCGCCCGGTTCAACTCCGCGCAGGGTCACTACTTCCTGATTCAAGGGGTTGACCACCTCTTTGCCATTGATGGTGATCTTATCGTTTAGCGCGCCGCGGTCATCGCGGTCCAAGTGCATCAAACCTTCGTCGCGCGCTTTGTACCAACACACGCGATTGGTGGCATCTTGCACCCAAGTGTCGATATCGTTCGGATCACCATCGGGCCAGGAAACCGTGATTAGAAACTCCGCCTTAAGATTAATGTTGCCATCTTTGGCGGGTGGATTGATAAACACCAAGGCCATCGCAAACAGCAGTGACAACACCAGCAAAATGTTGAACAGCATGTCGGTAAATGGGTCCTGCCCATAGTTGCGACGCGGGGCGCGTTTGGAACTCATTGTGCGGGCACAAACTCGCCTGGCGTATTGAGTGAGGCGGCCCCATTTGATGACGAGTTAAAGCCCCGGGTGCCCAGTTGGAGACGAACGCCACTCAGAATCTTTTGGGCGCAACGATCAAGGAGCAGCCACTCCAAGGCCAAAATCATATTGCACAGTAAACCCACCACTGTCGCAATAATCTTGATGCCCATGCCGGATGCCATGTCCCGCAAAATCATCTGCATCGCGGAGAGTTCGAGCTGGTTAGATCCAATCAAGGCCGTGAGCATGATCAAAAATCCGATGACGGTGCCTAGTAACCCAAGCTTGGTTAAGGACTCGGTAATAAACCAACCAACGTCGTGCGGACCAAGAATCTTTTCCTCAAGCGCTTGAATCATTGTTTCGCGCTCTTCTTTGTTACTGCTGGCCTTGGCGAGCACTTGTCCGCTCCAGGTACCCTCACAAATTAGCGCCGAATCCTTGGGTAGCTGAAGATTTAAACCGTTACCAAAAACCGAGGCTTGTTGGGCTCGATACTGAACTGCAATCAGTTCACGTGAGAGCCGGTAAGCACGGCGCCCACAAAATAAGGTAGAACTCAAAAAGAAAAGCATGATGGCGGAGCTAATGAACGTGCTGTCATTGTCGATCACGAACGACATGCCGCCGGTCTGTATCGAAATGAACACAGCAAACGCGCAAGCCATCGCGATCAGGAGCCACAAATGGAAGGTTAAGTAGGAGGGGTCCTCCGCAATCAATCCTTCAGTCGACTTTTTTTTCATGTGTCCTTTCAATCTACCCAAATTTGATGGTTTTTGCGCTAAAAAAATATTCAAAATCACCCAAATGGGGGATGTACAAAGACGTCGATTTGACTAAAATTAACCTGTTTAGTGTCTCCGCCTCGCCGAGCAAGGATCTCCCTCCGAGCTCGGTTTTTTTTTGCTTGTCACTCGAGCGGCGCACAGGCACGACCTGACTAAAACACGGTCTATTTGAAATCGTAGCGTGCCGTCAGGGACATCATCCAGGTGCGTCCCGGTGCGGTCTCAAAAAAGCGTGAATTGCCTTCGTTGACAATGACTGAACCTGCATAGGTCTTGTTCGCCACGTTGTCGACTCTAAGCAATTGTCTAAAGCTCCATTGGCCGACTTTTTGTTGCAAACCCGCACGCAAATTGAAGGTCGTCGCGCCGTCGGCGGCATCAGTGTTGGCGTCATTGACAAAGAGCTTGCCACGGTGAACCATTTCAACGGCCGTAGACAACCCATTCCAAGCACCCGTCAATTTCGGACGCCAGGCGAGTTCTGCGAAGGCCGAGGTGGGAGGTGTGCCGGGCAGTTTTTTGCCGGCGGCAACGGTGACGCCATTCGAGACGAAGCTATCCAAGAAACGTGCATCCAAGGCCGTCACCGAGGCGTAGGCGGTTACGGAATCGCTCAAGCGCCCAGAGTAGGCGAGTTCAATACCCTCTCTGCGGGTGTCGCCTACATTTTTGAACGTAGAACGACCACCGGCATTCGTGTCTACACTGAGCTCTCCGGCATTGTTGATGCTAAAGACTGCAAAATCGACACGGTGGTTGTTGTCGAGTTTGAACTTGGCGCCCGCTTCGATATGACGGCTACGCGCAGCCTGCAGACCAAAGTTCGGGCCACTGCCGCCGACCCGATAGGCCAACTCGGTAAAGGTAGGCGTTTCAATGCCTCTCCCCCAGTTGACATAGAGATTGGTACTGTCATTGAGGTGGTACGTGGCCCCTAACACTGGGTTGGTGCCGCTGTACTTCACCGAGCCACTATCGTCAGGATTACCCGTGGCGATAAAAGAGTCGGCCACATTAAAACGGACGCTGGTGGCGCTCGCACCGGCGATCACGGTCCACTTGGAATTAATGGCCCAATTGGCTTGAGCGTAGAAATTTTCGCTTTTGACAGTGTCGAGCTCGTTACGCTTGAGCGCGCCCTGAACTCCCGCTGCATTCAAGAAGCCTTTGCGCACCTCTCGCATCGTGTCGTAGTCGTAGCCAATCGTCGCTAACAAGCTGCTTTCTTCCCCTAATTTAATTCTTTTGGCATATTGAATGCCCAGCCCTGAATAATCACGATCCAAAGACAAAATGCCACCCGCGGAAGTCACCGCGTTCTGTGGCGAAGTAGGAATTGCCGACGATGGAAGAGTGAGCTTGGCGTACACATCGCGGGTGCCCGAATAGAGGCGGGCTGTAAGTTTTGAGTCGGCATCGAAACGGTGATCCAGCACCGCACCGTATTGATTCTGCTTGACCGATTTGCCGCCATCTTGGCTCGTGGCAATCGGGTTTGTTTGTCTGGAGTTGGCGGTGTATTCCGCTCGGGTAAGGCCGATGGGATCTTGAGAGACCGGTTGATCAAAAATATTGGCGATCAAACTCAGCTTTGTCTTTTCACCCAGCGCAAAATTCCACTTGGTATTGAACTGCTTGCGTTCCGCTGCGGAATGGTCGCGAAAACCGTCCGTCTTAAAGACGGTGTAATCCGCCATCCAATTGACGCTTCCACTTTCGCCGCCGGTGCGAACGCTTGAGCGGCGCGTCGCATTGCTGCCGAAAACAAGATCAACCTCACCCATAGGGATTTTAGGGCCATTGGCAGTAAAAACTTGAACGACACCGCCCGCAGAGTTGCCATAGAGCTGAGACAAGGGGCCGCGCAATACTTCGATGCGCTCCGCCGAGGACAGGCTGACGGTGGAGCCTTGGCCCTGCCCATCGGGAATGGTGGCTGGAATGCCATCCACGATCAATCGAACCCCTCGAATTCCAAATTGGGAGCGTGCGCCGAAGCCTCGGATCGAAAGCTGCAAATCCTGTGCATAGTTTTGGCGATTCAAAACCACGACCCCAGGCACCCGGTTCAAGGACTCGGACAAATTGATTTGGGGGCCAGCCTCTTTGATGACTTCCGCGCCAACCGCCTGAATAGCACCTGGTGCATCGAATGTCTTTTGTTCAGAACGGGTGGCAGAGACCACCACCTCGTCCAAGGTTTGAGCTTGAGTCAGCCCAGCCAAGGGCATGGCCAGCAAGGCAAGAACAACCGGGTTTAGGCGATGTGTGATTGCGACATTTTTCGACGAAAGTTCAACAGAACTCGCTCGGGTTTTAGCGTTTTTCTTCATCTTAGTTTCTCCTCGTGCGGCATCATAAGGGAAGATGTGTGAAACACTAGGCGTGAAGGGTGAGTTTTTGATCCAGAAAGGACGACTTTGACCTTCAAAATCGTGGTTGCTGCGTCAAAGCAACGGTAGGTCGAGACTATCCACCCGTCGAATGAGCTGAAAATCGGTCTCGACGCCGAGCTTGCCGCGAATTGCTGACAGGTGGTTGGCGATCGTTTTAACGCTGAGGTTCAGCGTCTTGCCAATGCTCAAATAATTTTCACCTTTGATCATTTGACGTAAAACTTCGAATTCTCGGCGGGTTAAAGACTCGAACACCTGCTTGGCGTCTTGATGCGCACTAAGAGCAGACTGCGCGGCCGCATCAATGTAGGTTCTTCCGGCCGCGATGATCTCTATGGCCTCTTTCAGCCCGCTTGGTTTACTGGACTTACAGAAGTAGCCGTGTGCTCCCAGATCAATTGCACGTTGTACAAGAGCTCCGTTCTCATGCATGGAGAGGGCTAGAATTTTAATTCCAGGGAAACGCTCCCGAACCTTGCCAATGAGTTCTAGGCCGCTAGCGCCTTCAAGGTTAAGGTCGGTGACCAGAACGTCGGGTAAACAATGCTTGGCTTCCGCTTCTTGTAAAGCAAGGTAGGCCTGTGTCACCGAGCTGGCGTCGGCCACGACTTCGTAAACACTGGTGGCTCTGAGCAACGAAGCAAAACCGAGTCGTACGACTTCGTGATCGTCGACGATCATAATACGCATTAATGAACTCCGCTCGATGCTTGGTCCGCTCGTTCCAAGCAAACGTGCCAAAGCCCATCGCTTTCAAGGCCCGCGCGAAACTGAGCCTGGATCGACAGGGCTCGCTCTCTCATGCCTTCGAGACCAAAGCCCGCCGCGCTGCCTTGTTGACCAAGCAGACCATCGTTGCTAATGTCTAGCTTGCCGACAGAGCGAACGGCTGACTCGCCAGCCCCAAACATAGTATTCGCGAGCGTTAAGGTGATTTTGCAAACCGTCGCCGCGCTATGCTTAAAGACATTGGTCAAGGACTCCTGCAAAATGCGAAAAGCGATTGCTTTGTCCTCCGGCCGAAGGGTGCTGAGCTGTTGAATGAGATCGCTGCTTAACTCCCAATGTACTTCTCGATGTTGCGTCTTCCAAAAAAGAAGCAATGCCGCAAAGTCAGTAGTGAAGGCTTTGGAGTTTTCGCCGCGCAGATGTGCGGTTAATTGTCGCAAGGACTGCCGAGCACGATCTAATGAATGCTCAATTTTTTCAATATGTGCCGATCCCTCGGGAAGCAGTACTGTTTGGACTCGTGCAGCCTCGATTTCGATGGCCGCCGCCGTTAGAGTTTGCCCAAGATCATCATGCAAATCTCGAGCAAGATTGAGCCTTTCCTGCTGCCGCATTTCAATGAGTTGTCTGGAAAGAACGTCTTGAGAGTTGATCGATGCTTGCAAACTATCGGCAAGATGATTAAAGCTTCTGGAAACAGAGTCCAACTCTTTAAGGGGGACTTCAGGCAAGCGACGGTCGAGATCCCCGGCTTCAAAGGCCTCCAATTCTTTCACCATCCCTTGCACAGGAGCCAAGGCGGAACGAATGGTTTTTTTCTGTAGGGCAATGAGCAAAGCTGAAAAGGCCACAAAGGCGGCGAATGAAATACCCGCCATCATCGCGTTTTCACGCAATTCATTGCGCAGGGTAAGCCTTTCTGAGTCCTGCAAGACTCGTTCGATCACGGCTTGGCGAAGCCTTTCGGTCTGGTCAAACTCCGAAGTGATGCTGGGGCTTTTTTGTTGACTCGCTGAGGGCGGCACACTGCGGTTGGCGCTAGCTCGTCCATCTGGAGTGGCGACAAGTGCCAAAGTCGCACGGACGGTCGCCTCGATTAAATCCTTGTTTTGGCGTTGCTGCGACTGAGAGTTTAGAAAGGCCAGCACCACCAAGCATAATCCGAGCGCGCAGGCCACCACGAACCCCAGTCGGAGTGTTCGTTTTGCAAGAAGTTTTCCGAGATCCATTAGCGCCTAATCGGTTCTATCTTTCGCAGGGTATTGTCCAGGGCTCGCCGCTGTCCCGAGCTTTTTTCGTCCGGGAGGCAAGATAGCATCGGCTGCCCTAAGGCGCAAACTGAGCCCTTGAAGGGACTTGCTTGTAAAATAGGGTCCATGAGTATTAAGTCAGATAAATGGATACGTACGGTGTCAGATCGCTCCAATGCGGCGCCGATGATTGAACCCTTTGAACCCGGCCAGGTGCGCGAGGTGAATGGCCACAGAATAGTGTCTTATGGCACATCGAGTTACGGCTATGACTTGCGCTGTGCAGACGAGTTCAAGATCTTCACGAATATCAACAGCACGATTGTTGATCCCAAAGCCTTTGACGAAAAATCGTTCGTCGACTTTAAAGGCCCGGTCTGCATTATTCCGCCGAATTCCTTTGCGCTGGCTCGGTCCTATGAGTATTTCCGAATTCCTCGCAGTGTGCTGACGATTTGTCTCGGCAAATCCACCTATGCGCGTTGCGGCATCATTGTGAATGTCACCCCGCTTGAGCCAGAGTGGGAAGGTCACGTGACGTTAGAGTTTTCCAACACCACGCCGCTACCCGCCAAGATCTATGCGGGCGAAGGCTGCGCCCAAGTCATTTTCCTGGGGGGTGATGAAGTGTGCGAAACCTCTTACAAAGACCGAGGGGGAAAGTATCAAGGGCAGCAAGGCGTCACCTTACCAAAGACTTAAGGTCACATCGAGTGATTCTCGCTTGGTGCTGAAAGAGGTTACGGGATGACTAAATTCCCTGTGCCGATGTTCGGCGCTTGACGGAGATAAAAACTTAGCGTTAACTGTGTTTTTGATAGCGGTGAATTCTTATGTCCGTTGAAATCGTCAATTCGCGTCATATCCGCCTCACCTCTCATCCAACAGTCGGCGGACATCAAGTCTTACCGATCAAATGGGGAGCCAAGGACCCGGACGCCCGTGGACCAGTCATTGGTACGACCACCAACAAAACACATCGTAATGTCATCGGTACCCACTCGGGCTCGTATGGCATTTACCGAGCCCTGGCCATTGCCTCGGGCGGCTTGGACCGAAATCGAAGGGCGGACCTGACCAATACCAAACCAACCGACTTGATCGGTCCCTATCCTCAATGGTTCGATCCCGAGAAAATAGTATCTCTCGACCCCTTCGGTGCCATGGTCACCGATGCATTCTCTGGCTATTTTGAAAAAGGTTACGACATTCGTCCAAGCATCGCCGTGACTAAGGCTCACATTGAGCTGCCAGAGATGCGCGAAGCCATCGCGAGCGGGCGACTGAAGCCAGACGGTGTCATTCTTAAAGAGTCCGGTGCCTGCGTTGTAACCAAAGCGGCACTTGAGCCCGTTTGGTACCTGCCCGGTATTGCAAAACGATTTGGCTGCACTGAGGCTGAGTTGCGGCGCGTGCTTTTCGAAGAAACGGGCGGCATGTACCCAGAATTGGTCACACGCAGCGATATTGAAGTTTTTCTGCCCCCGATTGGGGGGCAGACCGTGTACATCATGGGCGAGCCCCGCGATCTCGCGAATCCAGCCATAACCTTAACCGCGCGCGTGCATGACGAATGTAACGGCTCGGATGTCTTTGGCTCCGATATTTGTACTTGCCGCCCCTATCTTACGCATGCTATCGAAGAGTGCATTGCTGGTGCCCAGAAGGGTGGGGTAGGCCTGGTATCGTACAACCGTAAAGAAGGGCGCGCGCTAGGAGAAGTTACGAAGTTCTTGGTTTATAACGCTCGTAAGCGCCAGGTGGGTGGCGATAGCGCCGCCAAATACTTTGAAAGAACCGAGTGCGTTGCGGGCGTCCAGGATATGCGTTTTCAGGAGCTTATGCCGGACGTCTTGCACTGGTTTGGCATCACCAAGATTCATCGCCTCGTGTCGATGAGCAATATGAAATACGACGCCATCATTGTCGGCG
>JANOPA010000086.1:0-3465 GCA_031421635.1 Betaproteobacteria bacterium
AAATACCGTTCTAAGTCGTTGATTCAATTAGAACTCGCTGCGCAGAATGACAAACTCGGGCTAACTTACCGGCTAGCAATTCAGCCAACGCGTCGATCAGTGATGCGTGGTCAATTATCGTTTTGCATAGATAGTTGGCCATCAATGGCTCGGCCGACGCCATCGCGATCACTTCGGATCGCAGTTGATCCCATAGAGCGCGCAAATCGTTGGGGCCAGTGTTCATGCTTGCGAGGGCTAACGGTCGACTTGAAAGGCCGGCACGGGTGCTACGCCAAGCTCAAAAAGAGCATACTCTTCCTTGCTCTTTTTGGGCGCAGTCTCGCTCTTACAACCGGTCCTTTCCAAGCACAAGTTAAGCATTGCCGGCAACGGGCGTTGCATGAAGCTTTAAACCCAGAGCCTCGACTACTTTGAGAATTGTTGAGAACTCAGGATTGCCTTCCGACGATAAAGCTTTGTATAGACTCTCCCGTCCTAGACCAGTCTCTTTGGCGATTTGCGTCATCCCTTTCGCTCTCGCGATATCTCCCAGAACGGCCGCAATAAGAGACGCATCACCTTCCTCAAAAGCAGCTTCCAAATACGCCGCCATATCTTGCTCGGTGTGCATGTGCTCAGCAGGATCCCAGAGCTTAGTTTTCACTTTCACCTTACTCATTCACTTTCCTTCAGTTCTTTCAGCAGCTTCTGAGCCGCCTTTATATCTTTTGTTTGGGTCGATTTGTCTCCGCCGCCAAGCAGGATCACAAGCTCTTGTCCTTCGTAACCAATATAAACGCGATAGCCTGGACCAAAATCAAATTTCAGCTCGCTCACGCCCTCACCTACCGACTTCACTTCACCGGGATTACCGAGAGAAAGTCGCCTTAAGCGCACGTCTATTCGCGCACGGGCTGCCCGATCTTTGAGATCAGAAAACCATTCTGAATATTGATCTGTTTTTCGAATGACAATCATAAATAGAATGTATCACATGGGATACATTCACGCAAGACGAAAATTTCACTCTCTTGGCGAAATCGGATGCCACAAAGCAATGTTTAACGGCCGAGATAATCAGCGCGTAGCCGTTGCTGGCAAAGTTCAAATTGTGCGAGACTCTTCCGCGCACAATTTGAATCTTTTACCGGTGCTACCCGCGTCTGATTCATCCACAGGTTATACCTGCCTCCAACGAAGCTCAGCTCGGGAAGTTTCCGCCATGATTTACGCGAGATCTCAAACCCACAACGGAGGACGCTTCCTAAGCCACCAAAGGTTTTTTGAACTGTCGCAAGCAGCATTTGTGCTTGCTTCCAATATTTACTACGCCGCACGCTTCCCCGTCTTGGACGATTGCTTCTCGACATAGGTTTTAAGCACTCCGTCGATTCTCGATTGCCAACCAACCCCACTCGACCGGAAATACTCAAGAACCTCTTGGCTATAACGAATTGAAACCAGTTGCTTTGGACTCTCCGACTTCGGCCTGCCCAAAATAGCTTTGATTGGAACCATGCGCTTCAATTGACTAGCAGTTAACGGCTTGGCGCCAGGGTCCAATTTCGCGCCACGAAGAATCTCCCGATTCTCCGCATCGGACGGGACACGAATGGAACGCTTAACGATAATTTTTGACATAGTGAAGCACCTCCTTTTTCTCCGCCTTACGAATGCTGATTACGCGTCTCTTCTCCGCAGTAGGATCTACATAGGCGACGTAGTACAGCGTGTCGCCCATAGGAACAAGTGCAACCATTCTCACCTCGTCATACTCAAATCGATCATCCACCCACGCTAGAGCCTCATCCCAAGCCATATCCTTCGCGATCGCCAAAGACAGTCCATGATGGACTTTGTTTAGATCATCTTTCGTTGGATCGAACTCATATTCCATACATTATTGTAGCTACTGTAAAGACGAATGTCAAACAATCTCGAACGCTATTTAGGACACTGATTTGGTGTCGGATTTGAACGGGCCCAAATAAACGGCGCGCAACTGACCTATGCAGGGCACAAGAAATGCGAGGCTTGCCCTTGCACATTTTGGACCTTGCACCGGTGCTACCCGCGTCCGTTTCATTGTATAGTTAAGTTTCACCCGACTACGAAGCGCCAAGATGCTCGCCGTAACTTGATTGATTGAACTGACTCGCTCCATAACGCCACAATAGCAGCACAACCTACCCGCTGGCAAGGTGCCAAGAACATGCACTTGCGCCGATGCTGGATAGAGGGTGAGACACCGTGGCATCGAACAATGGGCCAGCAAGCAACGCCTCTTTAGAGCTAAACCTAGCCAAGGCATCGACCTACCTAGCTTGAGCGCGGCAGCACGCTACTTAGTAGGCTGCTCGCCAGCACACAAGCCCATCGATATATCTCCGCTTGCAACAATAGAAGGCTTCAGATTAGCACTCCAAGATGGCTCAACGAAGTTTACTTTTTGAGCCACTTCGGACCAAGATACTGGCGAAGAAAACCAACGAAAAACAACAACGTTTCAAACTAGAAACCTGAGTTATAACGGCCAACATAAACGGCGTGCGACCGATGCTGGCAAAGTTCAAAATGTGCGAGACTCTTCCTCGCACATTTTGGCCCTTTCACCGGTGTGTATCGCGTCCAATTCATCTACTAGTTGGACGAAGCCGCTACGCGGAGTAACTTTCTAGCGTTCAGCCGCTCCGATTTCTGACACGAATTAACCTGCACGCTCACCCCATCAATTCCGTTGGGGTGATTTTGCACTATTCGTGAAGGCACCACAACATGACCACCCCCGATACTCGTGCTGAGTTTGATCAGCGCTACGATTCTCACCTCAAACACCTCAAGCTCAAGGGCTTGCAACCCAAGACCATCGATGCCTATAGCCGCGCCATTCGCCGCATGGGCGAGTATTTTGGGTACGCCTTGGACGAGCTTTCTCCAGAGCAACTCACCAACTATTTCAGCGACCTGCTGGGCACCCACACTTGGAGCACCCTCAAGCTCGATCTCTACGGCTTCAAGTTCTACACCTTGCATGTTTTAGGTAAGCCCTGGACCATGCCATTACTCATCAAATCCCCCAGAACCCAGCGCCTGCCCGATATCGTTACCACCCAAGAGGCTCAGGCCCTCTTTGCAGCCACCCGCATTCTCAGCTACAAGGTCTTCTACTTCACGGTCTACAGCATGGGCTTGCGCTTAAGCGAGGGCTTGGCCTTAAAGGTCAGCGATATTGATGAGACGCGCATGCGCGTGCACATCCGTAACTCCAAGGGCAACAAAGACCGCTTTGTGCCCCTGCCCGAGGCAACCCTCTTCGTTTTGCGCAGGTTCTGGCAAACCCACCGCCATCCCGAACTTCTCTTCCCCAACCGCTCGGGCGGCCTGAAGGGCGCTCATCTCGCTCAGTCGCCCCTGGATCGTGGCGGCGTTCAGACCACCTTGCGTCAAGTTGCCATCGACTGCGGCCTAAAAAAAAGATCACCC
>JANOPA010000087.1:0-1525 GCA_031421635.1 Betaproteobacteria bacterium
AACCGAGATTTTCCATTAGCCCGACATTTCTAATGGAAACCATTAGGCTAAGTGATTGATTAGAATAGGGTTTAGGTTGTTTTTGGCGTTGAGTTTGGGTATCGCGATTTAAGTGCGAGGTATCGATGGGCTTTGAGCTGCGTTTTAGCGACAAGGAAATCACGGCGTGGGGTGGCATGGCGTTGATGAAACGGATGCTGGATCACCTGGGATTTGAGGAGGGATTGAAGGCGGCAGGACTGCCGCAACCGGCTAGTAATCGCGGGTATCGACCAGAGCAATTGATGACTCAATTTATGCTCTCGGTATGGTGTGGAGCGAACCGGTTTGAGCATGGCGAAGTAACACGCCATGATCCGGTATTGAAGGATGTGTTTGGCTTTGAGCGGATGGCCAACTTCAAGGCCGTGATGAGGCTGTTTAATCGGTTTAATCAGACCACTAATGATCAGGTGATGGACAAGCTGTATCGGTGGATGTTTGACCAAATCAAGATCAACGGTGTGACGCTGGATTTGGACTCGACGGTGATGACGCGTTACGGCACACAAGAAGGGGCGGTGCGCGGCTACAACCCGGCCAAGCGAGGTCGAGCCAGCCACCACCCACTGATGGCCTTTGTGGCGGACACCCGTATGATTGCCAATTGTTGGCTGCGTCCGGGCAACACGGGATCCAATCACAACGTACAAGCTTTCTTGGAGAATACGTTACACCGGATGGGGGAACAGCGGGTGGCATTGCTACGCGCCGACAGTGGCTTTTGCGACAGTGCGTTTCTGGATCACTTGGAAGAGCGAGAGATGCACTACGTGATCGCACTTCGCTTGCAGCAACCCTTGCAACGAGCACTCGCCAATATCCAAGCAGGCTGGTGGCCGCTTCAAGACGAACGTGGCAAGACAGTAGAGGGTATCGAGCTGACGCGCTTTCTGTATCAAGCCGAGCCATGGAGTAAACCACGCTGGGTGGTGGGCATTCGCCAGCACATCGAGCAGCGCACTGAAGCACGCGGCAAGACACTGAAACTATTTGCCGATGATCCGATCATTGGTAAGTGGCGCTTTAGCGCCTTGGTGAGCGATCTTGATCTTCCCGCGCTGTCGATTTGGAGGCTATACCGAGGCCGGGCCGACTGCGAGAATCGAATCAAAGAGCTGAAGTACGACTTCGCTGTCGATAGCTTTGCGATGCGCGACTTCTGGGCAACTGAAGCCGCACTGAACACCGTCATGCTGGCCTACAACTTGATGAGTTTAATGCGCCAAGTACTGCTCAAAACAAGCACCGTTAAGCACTCTTCAAACAAGGTCCAACACACGCTACAAACGCTACGCTTTAAGCTCTTCGCGAAGGCTGCTTACATCACTACGGAAGGCCGTAAACCCATCCTGAATATGGCGATCGCCATGCAGCAACGAGCATGGATGCAAGGCCTCTGGGATGCCTCGACAAAATTCGACAGACCGGCTGAATTTACTCCTCTTTATTCACCGTGAACTTTCTCTAATGGAAAATCCCGGTT
>JANOPA010000088.1:0-9877 GCA_031421635.1 Betaproteobacteria bacterium
AAATTGGCGGGTAAGGCCGATCTCTCTGCCGTGTCGGCGCAAGTCAAGGCTAAACTCGCGGGGTGATCCCGCAAAGCTTCATTTCTGATCTCCTGGTCCGCCTCGATATTGTTGAGGTGGTGGGAAGGTATGTGCAATTAAAAAAAGCAGGCGCCAACTATCAGGGGCTTTGTCCCTTTCACGGCGAGAAAACACCGTCTTTTTCAGTCAGCCCGACGAAACAGTTTTATCATTGTTTTGGGTGTCAAGCCCACGGCACCGCGATAGGCTTTTTGATGGAGCTTCAGGGTCTTAGCTATGTCGATGCCATTAAGGACCTTGCCCGTCAACAAGGCCTAGAGGTCCCCGAGGAACAGGGCGGCGCAGGAGCGCCCAAACGAGTTGCACCCGATGTGCTGGAGAGCTTGTCGCTCGCGGCCAAGTTCTTCAAGAGCCGACTGAAGGAGTCTGAGAAGGCGATTGCCTACTTAAAGCGCCGTGGGCTTTCGGGGCAAACTGCGGCGCGTTTTGGGATGGGCTACGCACCAGAGGGTTGGCGGCCCCTTGAAGCGGCGGTGCCGGACTATCAAGCACCCAGCATGGTGGAAAGTGGCTTGGTCATTGCGGGTGATGATGACAAGCGCTACGACCGTTTTCGAGACCGCGTGATGTTCCCGATTCGCAACCCGCGTGGACAGGTCATTGGCTTTGGTGGTCGCGTGCTGGATCAAGGCGAACCCAAGTATTTAAACTCTCCAGAGACCCCGGTTTTTGTTAAAGGTCGCGAGTTGTACGGCTTATATGAAGCCCGTGAGGCCCTGCGTCGTGAGAACTGCGCGATTGTGGTTGAGGGTTATATGGATGTCGTAATGTTGGCCCAATATGGTGTCGACAACGCTCTCGCAACCCTGGGAACTGCCACCACGCCAGACCACCTCAAAAAACTTTTACGCCAGGTGGATCGGGTGGTCTTTTCATTCGATGGGGATGGCGCTGGCCGCAAGGCCGCCTGGCGCGCTCTCGAGGCCAGCCTGCCGATGACCTCGGATACTCAGCGCATTGATTTTCTATTTCTGCCACCCGAGCATGACCCCGACAGTTTTGTGCAAGCTCATGGCCTCGAGGGTTGGAAGACCGCTCTTGCGAAGACCGAATCGATCTCGAGCTTTATGTTGAATAAATTGTCAAGCGATTGCAATCTTGATGAGCCTGAAGGCCGTGCAAAATTGATTGCTCTCGCGCGACCCCTGTTGAGCAAAATGAGTGCGCCCGCGCTCCGTCTGCAAATTGTGCATCGACTCTCTGATCTTACCCAAATCAGTGTGAGCGAATTGACACCGCTTCTGCTCGAGGCATCGGTGCATGAAGCTGGTCGTTTTCCTTCTCACGGAAACGCGTCGGGCCAAGGAGGGGGCGCGGCTTTGTCCTCAAGCGCGCGCTCAGGCGGTGGCCAGGGGACGGGCGGATGGAGTGGCCAGAAATCACAAAATGGCCAAGGCTTTCAGCCCTGGGTGGGCAAAAAGCGTGGCTTTGGGGCCGCGACAAGTATGAACGGCCTGGATTCACGCAGCACCTTGCCAAAGTTTAGTGTGCGTGCCGGCCCGCCTGAGATTGAGCAGCGGCTAAGGTTCATCGCGGCCTTAAGCCCGAATTTGCCGGAACAGGTTTTACATGATGCCCTTGAAGACGATGTCATCAGTGCGGCTATGCGCGATTGGTTAAGTTTATTAGTGTCGTTTCACGCGCAATCAGGGTCGGATGCAACATGGGTCGCACGAGCCGGAAATGTCGCCGCATTAGAAGCGCTCACAGAATACGTTGGCGAGGTGGGCAATGATGTTCAGCGTGCTTGGGCGAAGGCTTTGCGCGACGATGGGTTCTCTAATGTGGGCGGAGTTTCTAGTCTTGGCCCCACAGAAATTGCCGCCGAAGGCGAAGAAATCCGGCAGCGACTGAAGAAAGTCTCCCAAAAAGCCGAGCTTCAGCGCCTCTCCCGCTCGACTGACGCCGGGGATCAAGAGCGATTTCGCGAGCTTTTGAGGCAAAGTAAGGGCGCAAATTAGAGTTGAAATGTGTTTGGATCTCTGGAAGGCTTTAGGGGCAGATGTTATAATGTGTGGTTCCCCTCATCCAACACGTCCCTCATTGGGTCTGTCGTCAAATTTTGGGCGTTTTTGGCCTATTTGACGAGTAGATTCTGAGAGACCGGGTTTTCTTTGTGAAAGCGCTGGCAACCATGGTCGTAAAAAGCACTGGCAAATCAAATTCTGGCAGAAATACTACTGGCAGAATTAGCTCTGGCAAGGGTTCAGGCAGTTCCGCCGTCGTCAAGTCCCCTAACAAGGCTGGTACGGTGAAAAGTGCGTCTGCCCCCGCTAAGGCTAGTCCAGGCAAATCTGGCCCGGCTAAGGTTGGCTCGGCTAAGGCCGCGACAGTCAAGGCTGGTCCAGTAAGGGCTGCGTCCTCAAAGACTGTGCCTGCTAAAACTGTTCCTACCAAGGCCAAAGTTGCCACCGCTCAATCCCCTGCGAAGGCCAAGCCGGTTAAGGCCGGTCCCGTAGCTAAAGTGGCGAAACCTACGGCGAAATCAGCGCCGAAGCTCGCCGTGAAAGTATCGATGAAGTCTGTTCCCGCCAAGTTAGCCGTGGTGAAGTCTGCGCCAAAAGTAGTGAGTAAGACCACTACCAATGCAGCTCCTAAGGTTGAAATCAAAAAAACCGATGTCAAGAAGCCGCCTGAACTGAAAAAGAGTTCTGCACCGGCTTCTGCGCTTACGAAAGCGCCTTCGGCGACAGCAAAGATCAAGACGGTAAGCAAAGAAGCCCCGAAGACATTGAAAGAAACCTCGGTGCCCAAAACTACAACGATTAATACTCCTGTTACGAAAAATACCGCAGCTAAGGATCTAGCTACTAAAGACGCGGGGACTAAAGAGGTAACGGCCAGCGCTGCGCCCAGTAAAGGGTCGCTGGCCAAATCCTCCGAGTCGCTGGCGAAGTCCGCCGTCGAGACCGGTCAGGTGAGCACCAAGAAGGGTGTGACCGCGTCGGCTAAAGAGCTGGCGGCAAAGTCTTCCGACATGAGGGCTGATACAGTGGACGCCCAGAGTGAAAAGGAAGCTAAGGCGACGATCGCGGCTGCAAAAGAAAGTGCTAAAAAAGCTACCAAGGCTAAGGCGGATGACGCTGCTGCGCCATCGGTTAAACCTCCTGGAGCCAAGCGCGGGCCCAAGCCTAAATTAGGTCGCCCGCCGAAAGCGGCCAAGGCCTCGAGCGATGACGCTGAGGACGATGGCATTGGCGGGGGCGCGGTTTTCGATGCTGAAGAAGGTGAGATCGATAGCGATGTTGAGGCCGCATTAGTCGAAGCACCGGTTGCGCCAACCAAAGGACGTAAAGGTGGTCGGGCCAAAGAGAAAGCGCTGCTGAAGGAGTTTGGCGGCAAGCAAAACATGACTGAGGAGCAGCGCGAAGTTGCTCGCTCCAAACTGCGCGTTTTGATCAAGATGGGTAAGGAGCGTGGCTTCCTGACCTATGCTGAAATTAACGACCACTTGCCCGAAGAGCTCGTGGACGCGGAAGCCATTGAAACCATTATTACAACCTTCTCGGACATGGGCATCTCCGTGTTCGAGCAGGCTCCGGCCGCTGAAACTTTGTTGATGACCGAAAATGCTCCGGTTGCCAACAACGATGATGATGCTGAAGAAGAAGCCGAAGCGGCCTTGTCGACCGTAGACTCCGAGTTCGGCCGCACCACCGATCCGGTGCGTATGTACATGCGTGAGATGGGCTCGGTGGAGTTGCTTACTCGTGAAGGCGAGATTGCCATTGCCAAGCGAATTGAGGGCGGCTTGAAGGACATGGTCATGGCCATCTCCGCTTGCCCCATCACCATTACTGAAGTGCTGGTTGAAGTTGAAAAAATCAAAGCCGGTACGGCTCGAGTTGACGAGTTGGTCGACGGCATTATTGACCCGAACGCTGAGGAAGAGCCGTTTCCTGCGCCTGGCGCACCGGCTGCTGCGTTAGCTGCTGCCGCTGCTGCGGGAAGTGAAGAAGACGAAGAGGATGCGGAAGCCGCTGCTAGCGCCGCAAATGCTGCCAATGCCGCAAAGTTAGAAGAGCTTAAAGTGCAAGCCATGGAGCGATTTGATCGCATCATCACTTCCTTTGATGCTTTACGTGCGTCGTATGAAAAAGATGGTTATAAGTCGAAGGGCTACATCAAGGCTCAGGAAGAAATTCGCGATGAGTTGTTGACGATTCGCTTCACCGCCAAAATGGTTGAGCGTTTGTGCGATACGCTGCGTAAACAAGTCGACGGCGTGCGCCAAATTGAACGCGCCATTCGTGCCATTTGCGTTGATAAATGCGGCATGTCTCAAACGCACTTTATTCAAAGCTTTCCAGGCAATGAAATCAACCTGAAATGGGTTGAAAAAGAGGTCGCGTCTGGTGCAGCTTACTCGGTTATCCTCACTCGAAATATTCCCGCCGTACAAGACCTTCAGCAAAAACTGATCGATCTGCAAGCGCGTGTGATCTTGCCCTTGGGCGATTTGAAAGAGACTAACAAGCGCATGAATGACGGCGAGCTCAAAGCTCGCAAAGCCAAGCGTGAAATGATCGAAGCCAACCTGCGTTTGGTGATTTCGATTGCGAAGAAGTACACCAACCGTGGTCTGCAGTTCTTGGATCTGATCCAGGAAGGCAATATTGGTTTGATGAAAGCGGTCGACAAGTTCGAATACCGTCGCGGCTACAAGTTCTCCACCTATGCAACCTGGTGGATTCGCCAGGCCATTACTCGTTCAATCGCCGATCAGGCCCGCACGATTCGTATTCCCGTGCACATGATCGAAACCATTAACAAGATGAACCGCATCTCGCGTCAAATCTTGCAAGAGACTGGGTCTGAACCCGATCCAAACATGCTCTCCGAGAAAATGGAGATGCCCGAGGACAAGATTCGCAAGATTCTTAAAATCGCTAAAGAGCCGATCTCCATGGAGACGCCGATTGGTGACGATGATGACAGCCACTTGGGCGACTTCATTGAAGACACCACTACCTTGGCACCGTCTGATGCGGCCCTGCATGAGTCGATGCGTGATGTGGTGAAAGAGGTCTTGGATTCTCTCACCCCACGTGAGGCCAAAGTACTCAGGATGCGCTTCGGTGTTGAGATGAGTACCGATCACACTTTGGAAGAAGTGGGTAAGCAGTTTGATGTTACCCGGGAGCGTATTCGTCAGATCGAAGCAAAGGCACTGCGTAAGCTTCGTCATCCAAGTCGCGCCGATAAACTAAAGAGCTTCCTAGAGGGCCAATAAGCTGTCGCCCCATTATCCACTGGCCGGCCTCGTGTCGGCTCTTTTTGCGATTTTGATTTGGGGCGCCCAGCTGCCTATCGCTAAAGGCGTGATGGGTCAGTTGGATGGCTTTACACTGACCTTTATTCGATACGGCGTTGCCGTGGTTCTCTTTGTCATTATTCTATGGTGGAAAGAAGGTAAAGCGGCCTTCCGCTGGGAGGATCAGAGTAAAGCGATTCTGATCGGCGGTGGCCTTGGGATGGGCGGTTCGGCCCTGCTGGTGTTTCTGGGTCTCTCCATGACCAAGCCGGAGTTGGCGGTCATTATCTTGGCTTTGCAACCGGGGATGGCTGCTCTAGGACATTGGGTGTTCTTCAAGAGACGCCCTCCGTACTTCACCTTGCTCTGTTTGGCGCTCGCCTTTTGCGGCGTGGTAATTGCCGTGACCCGCGGGGGCGCAAGCTTCCAAGCACTGACTGGGGAAGGTGTGGGCCTGAGTCAGCATGCTGGCGCAATCATTTCTACGGGTAGTGCTCGGCTCGATCAATTGATCGGTGAACTACTGGTTTTGGTGGGGGCGATGGCGTGGGTCACCTATGTTTTAGCCTCTTCGAAACTAGCGCACTGGTCCGCGCTTAGGATCGCTACCGTGAATTGCATTCCGGCGGTGGTGGTGATTGGAATTGCCTGGGCTACGGCTATGGCCTTCGGCTACAAGCGGTGGCCGAGCGTTGATTTGTGGACAGGTTGGTTAGGTTTGAAGGTTGCGTATGTCGCCTTGCTGGGCGTGTTCCTGGCGATGATGCTGTGGAATGAAGGCGCACGCAAAATTGGTCCTCTCAACGCCATGCTTCTCCTCAATCTAATGCCGCTCATAACCTTTGCGTTTCGTGCGTTAGAAGGCGCGCGCTTCGATGCGTCTGAGTTGCTCGGGGCGGCAGTGGTTGTGAGCGCCTTGGTCGCTAATAATGTCTATCAACGGTTAAAGCGTCGACCGGTACGCAATCCTTAGACCTGAGGGACTGGGAATTTCGAAGCCGCAGCCTGTTCAACCAGCCTGCGTAGCCATTGATGGGCCGTATCGCGGTGATGGCGACGATGCCAAAGCATTTCGACATGGACGGCACCGACCGCGAAGGGCAGTGCGCGAACGCTCAGATCGTGAGCCAAGCCCGTAGCTTCTAAAAAATGTCGCGGCAAGACCGTGAGCAAATCCGACTGAGAAACCACTTGCCCAGCGGTGAAAAACTGGTTGACGGTCATGGTGATGTGTCTTCTGCGGCCAATGCCGGCGAGCGACTCGTCAATAAAACCAAAGGGTCGGCCCGAAAAGCTCACGAGTAAATGGTGGGCAACGCAGTAGCGATCAAGTGTCAGCTCAAGCTCTTCCAAAGGATGACCGCGCCGCATCACCACCACGTACTCACCCTCGTAAAGTCGCTGATGGCGAATCGCATCTGGTGCATCGGGAGCGGACAAGGCAATCACGGCGTTGGGAAAATAGCCGACTGCTAAATCAATCTCGCTCTCGTCCAAGAGTCGGCGAGGGTCTCTGGTGTTGAGGGGCAAGATGCGAAACGAGATGGCGGGGGCAAAGGTCTCGGTTTCGCGCACGATCATGGGCACGAGCGTGGCCGCGGTGGCGTCGGCCATGGCCAAGCGAAAGTTGTTGGTCGCCGATAGCGGGTCGAAGTCGACAGGCGCGAGGCTGGCCTGAAGCGCGTCCATCGCATCACGAATTGGCGGCCAAATGCCCTCTGCATAGGGGGTAGGGCGCACGCCGTGGGCCGTACGGATAAAGAGCTCATCGCTGAGAGCTTCTCGTAAGCGCTTGATCGATTGGCTGACGGCCGGTTGCGTCAAGGCGAGATTATCGGCGGCTCGCGTTAAGTTGCGCTCTGCCATGACTTCATCGAACACTCTTAAAAGATTGAGGTCAAGGTTCAGGAATGACAAAAGAAGCCCTCGAAAAGATAGTTGCTGCCCATAGTGGCTGGAAATGCGATCAATGGGGAGTGAAATAAGAAAATTAATAAGACATATCTAAACATCTAATTGGATTTATATCAAGCGCGAGCCTATCTTCCATCCATCGACAAGTTTTCTGGGTTTTGTCCCCCGTCATGTAGGAGCCTCAAATGACCGTTACCTCAAAATTTTCTACATCTCCCGATGTGGGCAACACCGGCTTCAAAACTCTCGCGGCTAAAGTGAGCAAGCTCGTTTTCAATCGGTCCGTGGCCATCGTTTGGTGGACAGGCCTCGCCGCTTTGATGGCTGGTTTTCGCTTAGCGACCACCAGCGGTGCCGAAGGCGAAGAAATGTTTCGCGCCTGGATGATTGATTGGGCCGTGATTTGGTTCGCTCTCGCAGCCTTCTCGTTGCGTTTGCTTAAACCTATTTTCGACTATTTGGTGAGTGAGCAAAACGCCCACGCGGATGCCTCGATGATTAGCGAGATCAGCAAGCTCGAACCTAGCTTCGCACAAGAGCTGCGCTCGATGGCTTTGTATCAGCAAATGCGGGATGAGCAAGCGGCCGAGACCCAAGCCGCCGCTTCGGAGGCCCTGACCCCACTGGGTGGGCTGACTACGGATTTTGCACAAAAGCCCAAACTTGAAACTCGCTTAGGTTCGCTTTTAGGTGCCGCGACATAGGTCTTTTTGCCCGAACATTGGTTCAAGTTCTCACTGCGTAAGGTGTAGCCTCAAGCAGCTAACGTTATATGTCTCCTCCTCTCAGTCCGATCAGGGTCCTCCTCGTCGGACTTTTTTTGCTTAACGCCGATGGGCGGGCAGACCGGCCGCCAGAATAAATCCGAGGCCCACCGTACAAAGTCCAGAGATTAGAAATATCGTCAGATAACCAGAATGGGACATGGCCCAGGCCGCGCCACTAATGCCCAGAGTTTGCCCAACGAAAAGCGAAAAGGCGAAAAGCGACATGGCTGAGCCACGCGACTCGGGACTCACTTGCGAACCCAGTGTTTGCAAGGTATTGTGCAGCATGTAAAAACCAATACCGGCCGTAAAGCATCCGATCAATGCAAATGCAAAGCCAGGTACCAAGGCCATAAAGCACAGCCCAAGACCAAACAGGCTTGCACCAACTTTTGCGAACCCAGCCTCACCGAGGTGCTTAAGCCACGCTTGTGAGCGCCAGGCATAGAGCAAGCCACCCAAGCCAAACCCCGCGACCGCTAGGCTGGCCCACGACAATGAGACCGCATCTCGGTCATGCACAAAACTGGGCACGAAGGCAATCGCAGAAATCACCAGAAAACCTTCAGCCATGACGATAGGCAATACGAGACATGCGGCGGGCTTTCTGAGCACCTGCCCATACGAAGGCAAAATGAGGGTCCACCATGTGCTGTTGAGTTTAGGAGATTCTCTGGTGGCGTTTATCAAGGCTGCCTCTCCAAGCTCGGCCGTGGAGCTGGGAGGGAAGTCTTTTTGCAACCCTCTCAGCATCCATATACGCGTAGCGCTCAGGGCATATATGGCCGCAATTATCCAGAAGGCTCCGCGCCAACCTACGGTATCGCTCGCTATGCCGCCCAGAATTTGACCGAGGATCAAACCAGTGAGGGTGCCTGCCATAAACCGCGCCATGACCGCTTGTCGTTGGGCGTAGGGGACGGAGTCGCCAATCCAGGCGATTGCCAAAGGGATGACACCGGCCGCCGTTGCTCCCGCAAGAAAACGCGCCCAAGTAAGTGCAGTTAAGCTTTGCGAGAAGGCACAGGCCGCCGCGCCTATCGTGGCCGCGGCACAGGCAAACAAAATCACCCTGAGCTTGCCGTAACGATCACCCAGCGGCCCATAGAGAAGTTGTGAAAGTCCGTAAGCCAACGCGAAGCTGGCAATCACCTGTGAGACCGAGCTGACGCTGCCGCCAAGCTCGCTGGCCAAAATCGGGAGCATGGAATCGCAAACCCGGGCCGATGCCATTGAGCAAAACCCTCCAATGACGATCGCACGGAACTGGCTCTGGAAATGTGGACTGAGATGGTTGCCTGGAAGTGCGTCAGCTGACACTTCGGTCTTGCGGATAGAAACGGGGTCTTTAGGGTTCGTCAAAACGGTGTTGCTGAAATGCGAGTCTGGACCCGGGGTAGTTATTGTCGCTCAGGATGCAATTTCTCAGAATCGCAAGCTTTCCATCCGCTTGTTTTAGAAGACTAGATCGCGTCGTTCAAGGTGTTGTTCTGGCCGGTGACATTCCAAGCACGGTTGGACGCTCATTTTTTCAGTCGTTATACTGTCGGGTCGATTTAGATAGAGTAACGAAAGTCGGGCCGTTAGCTCAGTTGGTTAGAGCAGAGGACTCATAATCCTTTGGTCGTAGGTTCAAGTCCTACACGGCCCACCAGTATCTATGCTGGTCTAATAATAAGCGTTCACTAACATCATAGTTATTTGACTCAGCAGTTTTTAGAAAGTTCCGTAAATACTTGAGATGCTCTTGTCATTGGCGAGGTCGGGCGGTAAATCCGGCCTTTGCCGTAATGCCTTTTATCCACTTCTTAAGTTCGTCGTCCATTCGCTTTCGCAGGAAGCATTTGCGGCCATCTCGTCT